>NZ_JBIMER010000009.1:0-117301 GCF_051262515.1 Arthrobacter arnarulunnguaqae
GGAAGCCCCCGGCTGGTCCGTGATCCCCGTCCCCGGCATCCGGCACACCGTCCAAACCACCACGCCCACCGGCCACACCTACACCTCCACAGCACCGGCCCTCCCGGGCACACCGGCACCGGGACAACCCTCCGGCGAACTCATCGAATACCGCGGCCAACGCCGCAGAACACGACTCCTCCAACACCTCAAACCACGCAAAACCGCATAGGCACGGGGCAGCGTGAGACGAGGCGGGAGTCAATGCGGAGGTACGTCGAACCAAGAAGGGGATGCCGCCTATCCTTCGCGCGGCGGGTACTGGCGAAACTTGCGAAACTGGTTGACGGCGCTCAGCGCTATGTAGAGCAACCGGCGCGGATGCCGCTCGGCCTTGTAGCGCAGGGGGTTGGCAACTCGACCGTTCTTCATCAGTCGGTCTGCCTTTTCCCCCACCGGGCCGCGCAGATGACGCCGAAGCAGCGCCAACGGAAGCACGGTACACAGCACCTCCTCGCGGACGATCGCCATGCTGGCACTCCCCTGCGTCGAGCCTTCCGGCGTCACGGCGGAGTCAGTGTCGCGAGCGGCGGTGTCGTACTCCACTCCAAGGTATTCGCGAACGTAGAACCGTGACGCGTTATGACCGGCGGCGGTCAAGTAATAATGGTTTCTTCCCAGCCGGGGATTGAGCTCGAAGAATTTCACTTCTCCGTCGCGCGGGTCCAGCTTGGCATCGAACATCGCGAACCCGGTCCACCCAAGGTGCTCCAAAATGCGCCGCCCGTGATCTATGACCTCGTTGTCGACGGCGGTGACGATGCCAGCGGAGTTTCCGAGCACGATCGGCGCGTGTTCCTCCACGACCACCTCTCCGTAGCCGGCGAAGCGGACAGCCCCGGACCGGTCGCTGAAGTATGTGCAAAGACGCATATTCGTGTCACCGCCCGGAACAAGCTCCTGAAGTATGAACGACTCGGCATAACCGGACACCGCAATCCGCGCCAACAGGTCTTCCAGCTCCAGACGGCTGTTGATCGTGTGGACCTTCTGCTTTCCCTCGAACTTGGCGCGCACCCACGCCGACGAGTCCGCCGGCTTCCCGATCAGGGGGAAAGGCAGGTCGTCAGGCAGCGGCTGCGGGTGCGAGGCGGTGTCGTAGGAGACCGTTCGCGGATGCGGAACACCCAGCTCGGCGCACATTGCGTAGAAGTTCTGCTTCAGCGCCGCACGCTCCATCGTCTCCAGCGACACGTAGGGAATCGTGTAGAACTCACCGAGCGCCCCGCGATGCCGCGTGATAAGCATGACCTGCAGGTCTAGCGAGCCGCAGAGCAAGAGAGGGCGTGGCCGCGAGCCGTCGCCGGTCAGCTCCCGGGCAACGTCCAGGAGGTGCGCCACGACGACGGCGTCGTCCACCATCGTCCCGGCCGGACGGACATCGATGGCGACGGAATGGTCCAGGACGCCGTTGGAACCGGCGGGAACGGCAACGCTGACGGCACCGTAGGCCTCGTGGAACTCCCTGGCCAGCGAATACGTACCGATGTCACCGCCCAGAATCACCGGGACAAAGGGCTGTGAATCCGGAATGCGCATGAGAACAAACCTAATGGGCGTCGCGCACGGGGAGCGATTTCGGCGCGGCCATCGCCGGACGATTTGGCGCCGCCAACTTAAAGCTATGCAAGCGGCATGATCCGTAACACAATGGCTAGAGGCAACCAACGGCCGCGCATCAGCGCGGCCGTCTTCGCGCAAACGCAGCAGGAGGCACCATGCGCTGGCTCGACAGATCGCATTCCATCGCACCCCCGGGGTTCAACCGCTGGCTGATTCCCCCGGCCGCGCTGGCCGTCCACCTGTGCATCGGCCAGGCCTATGCGACCAGCGTCTACAAGATCTCGCTCGTGGAGCACTTTGAGACCAGCCAGACGGCGATCGGGGTCATCTTCTCGATCGCCATCGTGATGCTGGGACTGTCCGCCGCCATCATGGGCACCTGGGTCGAACGGAGCGGACCGCGCATGGCGATGTTCACGGCCGCCTCCTTCTGGACCGCTGGCTTCCTCGTAGGTGCCGCCGGAATCTTCACTGAACAACTCTGGCTGGTGTACCTCGGATATGGATTCCTTGGAGGAATCGGCCTCGGCATCGGCTACATCTCGCCGGTATCCACCCTCATCAAGTGGTTTCCCGACCGCCCCGGTATGGCCACCGGCATGGCGATCATGGGCTTCGGTGGCGGTGCGTTGATCGCTTCCCCGCTGTCCACACAGCTTCTGCGGACGTTCGACCCGAACTCCGGCGCGGAAGGCTGGATCGCCAGCGGCGACGCCGTCGGGCGGTTGTTCCTGACGCTAGGCATCGCCTACTTCGTGGTCATGATGTACGGCGTCTTCAGCATCCGTGTTCCGGCGGAGGGCTGGCGCCCGAACGGCTGGGACCCGTCGATGACCAAGCACTCCGAACTCGTGACGAAGAAGCACGTCTCTGCCTCAAACGCCATCAAGACGCGGCAATTCTGGCTGTTGTGGACCGTACTCTTCCTGAACGTGACAGCGGGTATCGGCATCCTGGAGCAGGCGTCCCCGATGATCCAAGACTTCTTCCGCACTTCTGACGGCAATTCCGCGCTGAACGCTGCGGTCGCCGGCGGTTTCGTGGGCCTGCTGTCCATCGGCAACATGGCTGGCCGTTTCATCTGGTCCAGCACGTCCGACCTAATCGGGCGGAAGAACATCTACATGGTCTACCTCGGCGTTGGAGCCGTGCTCTACCTGGTGCTATCGCTGTTCGGCGGCAGCTCGACGCTCCTGTTCATCCTGTTCGCCTTTGTCATCATCAGCTTCTACGGCGGCGGATTCGCCACCGCGCCCGCCTACCTCAAGGACCTGTTCGGCACGTTCCAGGTCGGCGCCATCCACGGCCGACTGTTGACCGCCTGGTCCGCCGCCGGCATCGCAGGTCCCATGATCGTCAACGGAATGCTGGACGCCCAGGGCAAACCGGGAACCCTGATGGCGCAGAACTATCAGCCGGTCTTGCTGACCATGGTGGCGCTCCTGGCTGTCGGTTTCGTGGCCAACCTGCTGATCAAGCCGGTGGATTCGAAACACCATGAACCGGACAAGAACACCACCCACGATTACGCGAAGGAGTCCTGACATGGCCACGGCCAGGCAACCGCAAGCACACGACGTCCGGACCAAACCGGCGGTCGGCAGACTCGCCGTCGGATGGCTGCTGGTCGGAGTTCCCCTTCTCTACGGCATCGTCCAGACACTCACGCGGGTGGCCCAACTGTTCCAGTAGCACCAACCGCTCCATGAGGCCCGGCCGTTCGGTGCGCCCCGGCGCCCGGACGGCCGCCTTATTGATGGGCCCTCCTTGGTCCTTCCCGGGGCGGAGTTAACGCGCTCCCCCGTCGAGGTCCTTCTCCAGCGCATGGCGGACCTCGTCCACCAGGACCTGCATATGCGCTTCGGCGGCGGCGCGGTCTCCCGCGGCGATGGAAGCCGCCACGGCCTCGTGCTCGTCCAACGCCTCGGAATGTGGCCGGAAGGGCATGAGCCCCTGTTGCGTGCGGCCCGAGAGGACCTCCGCGACCACGGACCGCAGCGAGGCGAACATCGCGTTGCCGCTGGACTCCAACAGGAGCGAGTGGAAGGCGATGTCCGCCGCGAGGAAGGCCTCGAGTTCGCCGGCCTCACCATGCCGGCGCAGGTCCGCGGCAAGGGCCACCATCTCCGCCCGCGCCCCCTCGGACGCCCGTTCGGCGGCCCCCGCGGCGGCGATCGGCTCCACCGCTATGCGCAATTCGGTCAGTTCGGCGTACTGGCGGTCGCGCCCGGGGCCGGCCAGCCGCCACCGGATGATGCGCGGGTCCATCGGATTCCAGAAGCGAGACTCCTGCACCACAAGGCCCAACCGGCGCTTGGGATAGACCAGGCGGAGGGACTCAAGCACCCGCATGCAGTCCCGCATCACCGTGCGCGACACCCCGAACCGCTCCTGGAGGCGTTCCAGTGTCAGGCGTTCACCCGCCGGCAGCTCGCCGCCGACAATCTCGCGCCCAAGGGTCTCGATGATGGGTTCCTGAAGCACCTTTGCCCCGGTTGGCCTGTTCATAATCCACATCGTAGGCAACGCGGAGCGAAAAAGCCTCAATAAGATACTACCTTTACGGAATCAAAGGTGCTATCTTTTGTAGCGCAGCACACATGCACGAGGCCAGCGACGTCCTTCCAGGAGCAAATATGGACACCGAACAAGCGCGCACGCCCAGCACCCACGTGGTGGTGATGGGCGTGTCCGGATCGGGGAAAACGACCCTGGCGCAACTTCTTGGTGGCAGCCTCGGCTGCCCGGTGGCGGAGGCCGACGAATTCCACCCCGAGGCCAACGTCCGCAAAATGGCCGCCGGAATCCCCCTCACGGACGCCGACCGCTGGCCGTGGCTGGAAACCATCCGCGGCTGGATGGAAACCAGCGCGAATGCCGGACACGGCAGCGTCGTCACCTGCTCGGCCCTGAAGCGCGAGTACCGCGACCTGCTGCGCCAGGCATCCGGCGTCGTGCTCTTCGTCCATGTCACGGCGGATCCGACCACCTTGGCTGACCGCATGGGTCAGCGTGCGGGGCACTTCATGCCCGCTTCGCTCCTGCCCAGCCAGCTCCAGACGCTCGAACCCCTGGAGCCGGACGAGGGCGGGCTGACGCTCGTCAACGACACCACGCCCGACAATTTGGCCGCCCGCGCGCTCGCGGGCATCGGCCACCCTTAACCCCCAACCCCGGAGAAAACATGACCATCGAAGGCTGGACCCAGACCCTGGGCGCAGGACCCCTGCTCGGCATCGCCGCCGCAGCCATCCTGCTTCTGCTGTTCCTCATCATCAAAATGCACATGCACGCGTTCCTCGCGCTGATCCTGGTCAGTCTGCTGACCGCGTTCGCCACCGGCATCCCCGCAGGCAACGTCGTCTCCGTGCTGACCGGCGGGTTCGGCTCGACCCTGGCCAGCGTCGCGCTCCTCGTGGGCCTCGGCGCCATGCTCGGCCGCCTCGTCGAGACGTCCGGCGGCGCCAAGGTGCTCGCCGACCGCCTGATCGGCATCTTCGGCGAAAAACGCGCACCGTTCGCGCTTGGTGTCGCGTCCCTGATCTTCGGCTTCCCGATCTTCTTCGACGCCGGCCTCGTGGTCATGCTGCCGGTCATCTTCGCCGTCGGACGGCGCCTGGGCGGGTCGGTGCTCCTCTACGGGCTCCCGGCCGCCGGCGCGTTCTCGGTGATGCACATCTTCGTTCCGCCGCACCCCGGGCCCGTCGCGGCCAGCGAGTTCTTCGGCGCCAACGTGGGTTTCGTCCTGCTCATCGGACTCGTCGTCGCGATTCCCACCTGGTACGTCACCAGCTACCTCTTCGGCATCTGGGCCGGCAAGAAGTGGGACCTTCCCATCCCGTCGCTCCTCGGCCAGGCCGACGCCGAGCACGAGGCGAACCCGCCGAAGTTCGGCGCCGTGGCCTCCGTCCTCCTGCTCCCGCTGGTCCTGATTTTCCTGAACACCGGCCTGAACACCCTCGCTTCCTCGGGCGCCCTCGCCGAGGGTACGTCCGAAGCCACGTGGTTCCAGTTCCTCCGCGCCATCGGCGAGACGCCCGTCGCGCTGTTGATCTCCCTGTTCGTCGCAGCGTTCGTCCTCGGCCGGCGTCGCGGGATGGAGTCCTCCGCGATCGAACAGATCATGGAGAAGGCGCTCGGCCCGGTCTGCTCGGTCATCCTGATCACCGGCGCCGGCGGAATGTTCGGCGGCGTCCTGCGCACCTCCGGCATCGGCGATGCGCTGGCCGACGTCCTGGGCGACCTTGGCGTGCCGCTCATCGTCGCCGGGTTCCTGATCTCCGGCATCCTCCGCATCGCCCAGGGTTCGGCCACCGTCGCGCTCACCACCGCCGCGGGCCTGCTGTCGACCGCCGTTGCCTCCGCCGGCCTCAACGACATCCAGCTGGCCACCATGGTCATCGCGGTCGCCGCGGGCTCGGTCATCGTCTCCCACGTGAACGACTCCGGCTTCTGGTTGGTCGGCCGCTTCTTCGACATGGACGTCAAGACCACCCTGAAGACGTGGACCGTCCTGGAGACGCTCATCGGCGTCATGGCGTTCGTCCTCGCCGCGGGCATCTTCGCGGTCGCCTCGATCGGCTAGTTCCCGCATTTCAAGCGGCAGTACGACGCCGGAGGCCCGTCCCGTGGGGGCGGGCCTCCGGCGTCGTACTGCTTTCCGGGGTCGGGGCTAGCGCTTTCCGCGGCCCGCCCCGCCGGACTTCCCGCCGCGGCCTCCGCGTCCCCCGGACTTGGGCGCACCCTTGCCGCCGCCGGACTTGCCGGTCTTCGAAGTCTTGCCGCCCTTGCCCGAACCCGCCGCCGCTCCGGCACGCGAGGGTCCGGACTGGCGCTTCTTCAGCGCCTTGGCGGCGTCCTGCTGCTGGCGTTCCTGCACGGACGGCTGGCGGGAGGAGTGGGCGGCCCGTCCGCGGACAATCCCCACGAACTCCTCGATCAACGGGTTCTCCGGATCGTCGCCCTGCGGCCGGCTCCAGGCGAGGCCGATCCGGGTCGATTCGACGCCCAGCACCTCGCGGCTGACCACGTCCTTGCGCTGATACATCCGTGCGAGGGACATCGGGAGCACCAGCAGGCCGGCCCCGGTCCCGACGACCTCCATGGCCATGGCCGTCCCGCCGACGTCGTTCGGGTAGTCGGCGAGGTCGAGGAAGGTCTCGTTGGAGAGGTCGGCCAAGGGCACGGCGTCGTCGTAGAGCTCGACTTCGTGCTCGCGCGGGGCGCAGACCACCGGGAGCTCCTCGTAGAGGGAAATGACATGGGTGCGGGAGTCAGCCGGCGACTGGCCGTCCGGGAACCGGACGAACACCAGGTCCGCCGCCCCGTCCGACAGCAGGGCGAGGGGGGCATCTGCGTCGTGCAGCGCGGCCTGAACGGGGGCGTCCGGGTAGCGCTCCTGCCAGCGGTCCAGCCATTTACCGGGGGTGACTCCGGGAACGTACGCGATCTTCAGTTCTGACACCCGGCCCAGCCTACCGTTACCGGTAGTCTGGGGGGATGACGCAGAAGACCCCGCAGACCATGAAGCCGGCGACCGCCGCGAAGAAGCTCGGCATCTACCTCCCGGGTGCGCCTGCGGAGTTCCAGGAGAATCCCGTGAGCCGGGACGCGCTCAACGAGATGATGAACGAGCCGCCACAGTGGCTTGTTGACCTGCGCCAGAACGGTCCGCACCCGCGGCCGGTCGTCGCGCAGAAGCTCAACGTCACCATCTCGGGACTGGCGCGCGGCGGTGTCACGGAGGCGCTGACCACCACCGAGATCGAGGCGTTGCTGGCCGACCGTCCCGAATGGCTCCAGGAGGAGCGCTCCAACATGGCGGCCGTCCGCGCCGAGGAGACACGCGTCCGCGAGGCCGCGGCGGCCAAGGCCGAGAAGGCGGCGAAGGCCCAGAAGGACGCCTAACGGGTTCCCACGGCCACAAACGCATACGGGAAAGCCCGCCGACATCCACAGGAGTCGGCGGGCTATTCGGTTTTTCGGGTGAGAACCGCGGAAGCTATCCGGCGGTCTTGACGATGTAGACGTCGCAGGGCGCCGCGTGGGCCACGCTGCTGGCGACGCTGCCGAGCACGCGTCCGAGGCCTTTCATCCCCACGTTGCCGACCACGATCAGCTGGGCGTTGGAGCGGGTGGCCTCCTCGACGAGCGCGTCCTGCGGCTTGCCCTTCACGGCGACCGAGCTGATCGTGGCCCCGGGCACCACCTCGCGAAGCTGCGAGGCCGCCTTCTCGGCGAGCTTCTTGGCCTGCTCGGCGTCGTCCAGGACCCAAGTGTCGCTGCCGATCTTGACCACCTCGGTGTTGTCCTTGGCGTGTGCCGTGACGACGGACAGGTCCGCGCCGAGACCGGCCGCGATGGTGGCGGCCCGCGTCGCGGCCTTGAAGGACGTGTCGCTTCCGTCGACGCCGACGATGACTGTTCCTGACATGTTTGCTCCTTATGGGGGGTGCGCGCCGAACGGCCCGCGCGGTGGGTTGGTGTGCGCTACGCGAGGCGCTGGGAGAGGAATTCCACAGCTCGCCCCCAGGCCAGGTTGGCGGCCTCCGAGCGGTAGTTGCCCTGCGGGTTGCCGTCGTTGTGGAAGGCGTGGGGGGCGTCGTAGTAGTGGAAGACGACGTCGGCGGCGGATTCGCGCCGGATCTGCGCCTCCTGCTCGCGGGCCTTTTCGACGGGGTAGAACCCGTCCTGCTCCGCGTAGTGGCCCTGGATCGAGGCCGTGACGCCGGTGTAGGTGTCGGGGACGCCCTGCCCGACGCCGTAGAAGGGCACCGCGGCGGCGATGCGGTCGCCCTGTTGGGCGGCCAGCGACAGGACGAATCCCCCGCCCATGCAGAAGCCGATGGCCCCGACGGCGTCACCTGTGACGGCGTCCAGGGACAGCAGGTGGTCCACGGCCCCCGACAGCAGGCGGGCGCCCTCCTCGGCCGGGAGCTTGGACATCATCTCGCCCGCCTCGTCGCCGTCGTGCGTGATCCGGCCGCCGTAGAGGTCCGGCGCCAAGGCCACGAAGCCGGCAGCCGCGAGACGGTCCGCCACGTCGCGGATGTGGTCGGTCAGGCCCCACCACTCCTGGATGACGATCACTCCCGGACCGGTGCCGGATTCCGGCAGCGCCAGGTACCCGTGTGCCTGTTCTCCGGCGGACTCGAACGTCGTGTTCTGGTGCGGGGTCTTCTCTGCCACTGAGCACTCCTCGTCGTAGAATGTCGCGTACATCACCAGTCTATGCATACGGATCGGCGGCGTATCCTCTCGGCCGCGCGTCCGATGGTCCGCTCCACCTCCTCCGCCGGGCGATTTCTCGTCAGGGCGAAGCCGATGGATTGGAGCGGAAAGGATTGACTCATGACCTTCGCGCGTTGGACCGTCGGCTTGTCTGCGAGGTGGGACGCCACCTGCCAGCCTTGCCAGTCGGCGAGACTGGCTATACCACCGGCCGGATTGTCGCGGCTCGCGAGGTCCCAATCGAGGACGCCCACCACGGCGCCTCCGCTCCACAAGACGCTGGTTCCGGCCAGATCGCCGTGGTTGAGCACTTTGTGAGGTGGCGGATTCCCACGCCTCACCGCCACAAAAGGCGCACGGTTGAGCAGCATACACAAACACATCGTCCACATCGATCTCGTGAATCGCGTCGCTCAGCATGCGCCGCCTGATCCCGCGCAACTCCGCAGGCACCGATTCCGTGAGCACCACTATGTGGCTGGTACCGCTCTCCACCCATTCCCAGTCGGCCGACGCGGTCCGGTCACCCACCTCTGCCAGAACGCGGGATACCAAGGCGTCCATGGCAGCTTGATCCGGTCGCGCAAAACGTGTTTCGTACTCCATTCCTCGAGGCTACTGACATGACAACGGCGGTGCGCCACCCATCCGGGCGGGAACCGGCGTCGTACTCGACTAAGGCTATTTGCCGCCAGAATTGTGTTCGGAGGGGTCGTCCCAGAACGCTGTGTCCGCGTCTTGGATGGAACCGTCGGAAATCGAGCGCAGGGCCGCGTCCAGCTTCATTATGGTCCGTTTCGCCCGGTAGCCGTTGTTCGTCTGGCCCGAGACGTATCCGTAGTGGAATTCCACGGCGATCCCTTCGCGACTCATGATCTCCGCGGTGCCGCCACCCCGTCCACGAGTTATTGGGGCGCGCGGGGCGGCAAGGAAGGCTAACTAGGTCAGCCGCGGCCATGTAATAAAACGTGACCCGGCTCTCATTGCCCAAAAAACGCGCTATGGTCTGTGGTCAGACCAACACTCTGTCACCCCCTCAACGTGGAGGATTTACGTGGACAACCTAGCCGTACTGGCTCTCTTAGCATTAGCGCCGATCCTCTTGGTCGGTGTCCTCCTTGCTGGCTTTCGCTGGCCAGCCAAATATGCCATGCCGGTCGGCTACGTTGCCGTAGTGCTCGTGGCGCTGTTCGTGTGGCAAATGGACTTCACAGGGGTGCTCGCCGCCACCCTTGAAGGCCTCATTACTGCCGGTACCTTGCTCTACATAGTGTTCGGCGCACTCCTATTGCTTTCCACCCTTACGGTGAGCGGCGCTATGTCCGCGATCCGTGCCGGATTCAACAATATTTCCCCCGACCGTCGCATTCAGGCCATCATCATCGGTTGGCTGTTCGGGAGTTTCATCGAAGGCGCCTCAGGCTTCGGCACCCCCGCGGCCGTCGTTGCGCCGCTGCTGCTGGCGCTCGGTTTCCCTGCCATGGCTGCAGTCATGGTGGGACTCATCATCCAGAGCACACCGGTAAGCTTCGGCGCCGTCGGTACGCCGATCCTCGTCGGCGTTGGCCAGGGGCTCGGCGGCGATCCCGCCGTGGCCGAACGTATCAACGTTCTGGGCCTGACCATGCCGGAATTCGTGAGCTCCATCGGATTTCAAGTTGCCGCGATCCACGCCATCGTCGGCCTGCTCATACCTCTGATCTTGGTTTGCATGCTCACAGGATTCTTCGGCCAAGAAAAGCGCTTCCGGGACGGCCTGTCGGTTTGGCCATTCGCCATCTACGCGTCCGTGGCCATGACCGTTCCCTACGTCCTGACCGCCCGGCTCCTGGGTCCGGAATTCCCGTCACTCTTTGGCGGACTGATCGGGCTTGTGATCGTCATGTTCACCTCCAGCCGCGGCTTCCTGATGCCAAAGGAAACTTTCGACTTCGGCCCCCGCTCCAGCTGGTCGGACCGCTGGATGGGCACCCTCGAGCCTGCCAAGGCCGCCGACATGACGGCAAACATGAGCCTTGTGCGCGCTTGGGCACCCTATGTGCTGATGGGGCTGCTGCTCGTGGCAACCCGCGTCATTCCGGAACTCAAGGGCTTCCTCACCGGCCTAGCGATCCCCTTCACGAACATTCTGGGCACCGACATCTCCACCAGTGTTCAACCGTTCTACCTGCCCGGCTTCGTGCTCATTCTTGCATCGGTCTTCGCATTCGCCCTGCACCGGATGCAGGGCAGGCAGATCCTGCAGGCGGTAAAGGTCTCCGGCGGCCAGCTTGTCGGCACCGCGGTGGCGCTGCTCTTTGCCGTTCCCATGGTCCGTATCCTCATCCAGTCCGGTCCGGAACTGAACGCCTCCGGGCTCTCCAGCATGCCCGTCACGCTGGCCGAAGGCGCGGCAGCGATCTCCGGCGGATCATGGCCGCTCATTGCGCCGTGGGTCGGTGCCCTAGGAGCGTTTGTCGCCGGCTCCAATACGGTGTCAAACCTGACCTTCTCGCAGTTCCAGTTCTCCACTGGCGCCCAGATCGGGGTTCCCCCGGAGGCTGTCGTAGCGGCCCAAGCAGTGGGCGGCGCCGGTGGCAACCCCATCGCGATCCACAACATCGTCGCCGCGTCCGCGACCGTGGGCTTGTTGGGCAGGGAAGGGGACCTACTGCGCAAGACCATCCTGGTCACCATCTACTACTGCCTGACGGCGGGAATCGTCGCATTCCTGTTCATCCACGGGCTGGGCCTGAACGTCGGAACCATCATGCTGGTCCTGCTGATCGCGGGGCTTGGACTGCTGGCCCGGTGGATGCTCAAGCACAAGCCCCGCCGTGACGCTGCAGGACTCGCAACCCGGTCCTGACAGCTGCTCTCCGGCTTCTATGTGGGCCGGTGGACGCGCCTTGGCCTCCACCGGCCCACGCAATGACATGTGCGTGCCAGCATTGACAGGACGTAGGCACGGTCGTTAGATTTTACTTGTTGGAATGTTGTTTCCGCTTTGTGGAATTCAGAGATTGGTGAGGATCGTGTCGAAGCGAATTGACGTTAACGGCCTTGACGTGGCCGAGGAGCTCTACGCCTTTGTGCGGGACGAGGCGTTGCCCGGCACGGGCATCGAGGAGAAGGACTTTTGGAGCGGCGCCGCGGCGCTCATCGAAGAGTTCTCGCCAAAGGTGCGCGAGCTGTTGGGGGTCCGTGAGCGGCTACAGCAGCAGATCGACGAGTTCCATCGCGCGAACGGTCCCGCGGATCCCGAGGTCTACGAGGAGTTCCTGCGTTCGATTGGCTACCTGGCCGATGAACCCGCAGATTTCACTATCGCGACGGATCAGGTCGACGCCGAAATCGCCACGCTGTCCGGACCTCAGCTGGTCGTACCGCTGTTGAACGCGCGCTTTGCGGTCAACGCGGCCAACGCCCGCTGGGGCTCGCTGTATGACGCGCTATACGGAACCGACGCCATCGACGAGGCGGAGGGACGTGGCCGAACGGGCGACTACAACCCCGTCCGGGGCGCCGCCGTCGTCGCCCGCGGGCGTCAGTTCCTCGACGAGCACGCGCCTTTGAAAGCCGGCTCGCACGCGGCTGTCACCGCCTACCGGATCGACGGCAACGTCCTCGTCGCCGAGACCGCGGACGGCACTACAGAGCTAGCCGAAGCCGACCAGCTGCGTGGCTATCGGGGAGCGGCGGATGCGCCAGAGTCCGTACTACTGGTCCATAACGGCCTGCATGTGGAAATCCAGATCGATGCCACCCACGCCATCGGCTCGGGCGACCCGGCTGGCGTGAAGGACATTGTGCTCGAGTCCGCAGTCACGACCATCATGGACCTCGAAGACTCGGTCGCGGCCGTCGACGCAGAGGACAAGGTGGTCGGCTACCGAAATTGGCTTCAGCTGATGCAGGGCACGCTCACAGCCGAGGTCGCCAAGGGTGGGGGCACGTACACCCGAAAGCTCAATGCTGACCGTCTCTACACAGCACCTGACGGCTCCGAACTGGCCTTGATAGGCCGATCGCTTTTGCTCATCCGCCAAGTCGGCCACCTCATGACGAGTGACGCCATTCTTGATACGGCTGGTCAGCCGGTGCCGGAAGAAATCCTCGACGCACTGTTCACGGGGCTGGGATCCGTACATGACCTTCGCGGGCAAAACGCGCGCCAAAACTCGCGGACCGGATCGGTGTACATTGTGAAGCCGAAAATGCACGGACCGCATGAAGTCGCTGTGGCCTGCGCTTTGCTCGCGGGCACCGAGTCGGTGCTGCGCCTTGACCCGCTCACGCTCAAAATCGGAATCATGGATGAAGAGCGCCGAACCTCGGCGAATCTCAAGGCGTGCATCTGGGAGGCCCGCGATCGCGTAGTTTTCATCAACACCGGCTTCCTGGACCGCACCGGCGACGAGATCCACACCTCCATGCTCGCTGCGCCCATGGTGCGCAAGGCGGACATGCGCTCTTCCAGCTGGATTACCGCATACGAGGACGCCAACGTCGACATTGGGATTGAGTGCGGTTTCCGCGGCCGGGCGCAAATCGGCAAGGGAATGTGGGCGGCACCGGACGACCTAGCGGATATGCTCGCCCAAAAAATCGCGCACCCGCTCGCTGGCGCCAACTGCGCCTGGGTTCCCTCGCCCACCGCGGCAACCCTGCACGCCATCCATTACCACCAGGTTGACGTGGACGCTCGACAGGCGGACCTCGCTGGGGAGCGTCGATCCACGCTGCGTCAGCTGCTCACGCTCCCGGTCGGGGACCCGACCGGCTGGGACGCCAGCGCTCGGCGCAACGAGCTGGACAACAATATCCAAAGCACCTTGGGCTACGTAGTGCGCTGGGTAAACGCGGGCATCGGATGCTCTAAAGTCCCCGATATTAATGGAGTGTCACTCATGGAGGATCGGGCCACCTGCCGCATTAGCTCGCAGCACGTCTCCAACTGGCTCCAGCACGGCGTCGTGAGCACGGACGAGGTCGAAGAATCGCTGCGTCGCATGGCCAAGGTCGTCGATGAGCAGAACGCCTCGGATCCAAGCTATTTGCCGATGTCCCCCGCGTTTGAAACCGAGGCGTTCCTTGCCGCCCGCGAGCTCGTCCTTGACGGTGCCGCACAACCGTCCGGATACACCGAGCCCGCTTTACACCGGCGTAGAGCCGCACAGAAAAGCCTCGACAACCTCGCCAGGAGCACTTCATGAATCTAGATCTAGCTACTGCCCAGTCCATCATCTCCCAGGCCCTCGCCACCGGTGACCAACTCAACTTCAAACCGCTGACCGTCGTCATCCTCGACGCAGGAGGCCACGTCGTTGCCTCCGTTCGCCAGGATGGCGCATCGAATAACCGCTTCGAAATCGCCCAAGGCAAAGCCTATGGTGCCCTCGCACTGGGGATGGGATCACGCGCGCTCATGGAGCGCGCAGAGCAGCAGCCCTACTTCATCGCCGCGGCAACCGCCGCCCTTGCGGGCCGCTTGATACCCGTACCCGGCGGTGTCCTCGTCCGAGATGAAGACAATACGGTCAAGGGCGCCGTCGGCATTAGCGGAGACAGCTCCGACAACGATGAAACAGCGGCAGTGTCGGCGATCGAGGCGATCGGTCTCATGGCGCAAGTGGCCTAAGCGCCCCCGTGGTCTGCGCTTCAGACGACTACCGTTCCATCCGTATCACCCAAGAAAACAAAGAGGTTTCCTTGCATGAGCACTACAACAGCTCCCACAGCGTCTACTGCACTCCTGAACGCCAGCGCCCACTCGTCGACCCAGTTGGACGAACGTGTCCGGGTCAGCACGGACCGGTCTGGTTACGTCCCGCCCAGCCTTCCGGACGGCGTCGTGTACGCGACGAGCACGGAGGAAGTGGTTGCCACCATGAAGCTGGCAGCGGCACACAACGTGCCGTTGGTTCCCCGTGGCGCCGGCACGGGATTGGCTGCGGGAGCTTCGGCCCACGCGGGCGAAGTGGTTCTTGACCTGGCCCGGATGAACAAGATCCTCCACATCGATCCGGTGGAGCAGCTGGCGGTGGTGGAACCCGGCGTCCTAAACGCCGAAGTGAATGCCGCAGCGGGGGCTCACGGCCTCTTCTATGCGCCGGACCCCGCGAGTACGGCAATCTGTTCCATCGGTGGCAATATCGCCACAAACGCCGGTGGAATGTGGTGCGCAAAGTACGGCGTGACGCGGGAATCCGTCTTGGCCCTCAAAGTCGTCCTGCCCGACGGCCGGGTGTTGCGGACGGGACGCAATACGATCAAGGGGGTTACTGGGTATGACCTGAATGCCCTGATGATTGGCTCTGAAGGTACGCTCGGCGTCGTGGTGGAAGCCACGTTGCGCCTGCGACCCCGCCCCATCCAGACCGCTACCGTTGCCGCCTATTTCCCGGACGTCGCTGCCGCCGCCCGCGCTGCGTCCGCCATCATCGCGGCCCGGCTGCAGCCCTCGGTGCTGGAACTCATGGACGGCCCAACTCTGGAAGCAGTAGACGCGGCGCACGGCACCAATCATCGCTCCAAGGGCGGCGCCTTTCTGTTGGCCCAAACCGACGGTTACGGCGCCTTCTTGGAGCAGGATGTCCTGCTGCAAGCTATCGAGCCTTTCGCCAGTTGCATCGAGAAGGCCCTTGAACCCGCGGACGCGGATGCGCTGGTGGCCACACGAAGGGAAGCCATCCCGTCGCTTGAGCGGCTTGGACGGGTCTCGATCTGCGATATCGGCGTGCCTCGAAACCAGTTGTCCGCAGTGTTCGCGGGACTGGAAGACATTTCACGGAAAACGGGTGTTCGAATTTTCAACATTGCCCACGCAGCAGACGGCAACCTTCACCCGATGATCGTCGTAGAGCCCGACGAATCCATCACCGAAGGCCCCGCCAAGAAGGCCCTCGGCGACATGTTCTACCTCGCCCAGCGCCTCGGCGGCACACTAACGGGCGAACACGGCATCGGTCTGCTCAAGCGAGACTGGCTGGAGGACGAGCTCGGCAGCGTTTCGCTGGAACTTCAGCGGTCGATTCGCAATGTGTTCGATCCGCAGGGAATTTTGAACCCGGGTAAAGCCATCTAGCGGGACCCGCGGTCCCTCTATCCCGTCGAGTGAAAAGGTGACGCGGCTGCGGCCACCCGGGTGGCGCTGCCAGCCGTGGCCACGTCGATGGCGGCGGTGAAGTGCGACGGTCCTCAACCGGCTGGCAAGCTTCTCTTTGAGGTATCTTGAAGGATCAAACATCTTTTCACGATGCGGACAAGTGTTGTCAGAAACCGAGCCACAGGAGCAGCTAGATGACTGAGCAAGCCCGCAGAGGCGTCCAGTCCGTTGAGCGGGTCTTCGAACTCTTGGAACTGATCACCGACGCGGGAGGCGACGCCACACTCAGCGAGTTGGCTTCATCCACAGATCTGCCACTGCCGACCATCCACCGCCTTCTCCGCACCTTGGTATCACTGGGCTATATCCGCCAGTTGCCGAACCGGCGGTACGCCTTGGGTCCGCGGTTGATCCGGTTGGGCGAAGGAGCGAACAAGCAGCTCGGCGCCGTAGCCCGACCGCAACTGAAAACACTAGTGGACAGGCTGGGGGAGACCTCGAATATGGCCGTCCTCGACTCGGACATGGTGATCTACGTGGCGCAGGTCCCTTCCCTGCATTCGATGCGCATGTTCACGGAGGTGGGCCGCCGCGCACACACGCACGACACGGGCGTGGGCAAAGCTATCCTGGCCCAGCTTGACGACGACGTGGTCCGCGGGATCCTGGCCCGATCGGGCATGCCAACTCCCACTCCGAAGAGCATTAGCGACGTCGAGAGCCTCCTAGCCGACCTAGAGCTGGTTCGGGAACGGGGTTACTCGATAGATGAGGAGGAGCAAGAGCTGGGGGTTCGGTGCTTCGCGATGCCCATACCGAACGCGCCCACTCCCTCCGCCATCTCCGTCTCCGGACCGGTGTCCCGCGTGGACCAATCCTTCGGCGAACGCGCCGTTCCGCTGCTCCGCGAGGCTGCCCAAGCCATCTCGGACGAGTTCAACAGCAACTGATCCTGACAGCGCCAAAGGCCGGGCCCATGGCTGGACAACGGCTACAAGGGACCCGCCCCTTGACGCCATAGCCGTGACCAAAAGCAGACGGAGTCCGGACAACAAGGGCCTTCCCGTCCCGATCCAGCCTCGCACAACGGCAACATCGGGACTAAACATCGCTGCAGAGTCGCCGGAGAAGACCCGCGATGGTCAACCAGGCTGGGTTCCTAGGCAGGGACCCAGGGACACTCGGTCCGGGCGTTTAGGTCATGCCCTTGCGCCTGTCCGGTTCCAGGCACCTTTCCACCTCACTAGATCTGCGCCAGGACGGTGACGATTTGGGTGTCAGCGGGACGCGACGACACCGTCGATTCGCGCCATCTCGTGACGCCACGCCGTGCCCGTGTTGAAGCCCGCTCCAAGGTCGGGCAGTTCGGCCATGTCCTCGTTGGCGAGATCCCTCAGCGTGCCCCCTGCGGAAAGGATGTCCATAGAGAGACCGGCGATCGTGTCGACACTGATCGCCTGGAGCACGGCCTGCTCGACAGTGGGTGCCACGCTAGTGATCCCATGCGCCCTCAGCACGAGAACGGGACGACCATGCATTGCGGCAACCATCTCGGCCGCGAGCGACTGATTACGCACAAGCGCGCCCCGTGGGTATACGGGCACACCCGCTGCCGCGAGCCGAGTGCCGGGAATGTCGAATGCGCCGACGATCGGACGGATCGTGATGCCGGCGAGGTCGGCTGCGACGGTGCGCGGCGGGTGTGCGTGCACGACCGCCGCAACGTCTTCGCGGGCCTTGAGAACCGCTGTGTGCAGCGGCAGTTCGTTCGGCACGGACCAACCGTCCAACTCGCCGGGCGCGGCCTCGGTTCCGTCGAATCGGACGAGGCGAATGTCTTCGGTCTCGGTGTAGCCGAGGCCTCGTTCGCGCGGGCCCCGGCAACGCACGAGGAGACTCTTTTCGTCGACGCGCAGGCTGATGTGTCCGAGGATCCCGTCGGCGAGTCCACGGCTCGCAAGTACACGGCATGCGTCCGCGATAAGCGATCGCTCTTCATTGAAGCTGTTCGGCATGCTCTTCCTTCTCATCCGTTGGAGGTGCGGCCCACCTCGAGGCTGGGCCGCACGGTCGTCAGTGCGCCTTCTGCGCGGCGCCGGCGCACAAGCAGTCAATCGGGAAATTGGGAGTCCTGGCGCGGTTTCGGGATAGACACCTCCAGCGTGCCGGCGCGGGTGTCGAAGGGCCGCGGCCGACCGTGGACAGGATCGCCGCAGGCTTGGGACCATCGGGGTTCGGCCCGGCTTGTAAACTCACACCCGCCTTTGGTTTCCGGGTCAAAGTCAATCCGTCAGGCAACGAGGTGAGCAGACCACCATCCCCGCCCCGGACCCGGCGAACCCGCTCAAGCTCGTTGCTAAGCGTCGCGCACCACGCACCGCCGCGCGCGACGACCTGCGCACCTATGCGCCGGGACGCACCGATCCGCCACCGGACACGGGCACCCCCGCTGATACCGCCGCGTAGCCCGGCAGGCGACCACCGAACTCAATAGCCAGCAACGGCGTCAAGGGACACCTACCCCTTGACGCCATAGTTATGCCCGAAAAGCAGACGGAGTCCGGACAACAAGAGCCATCCCCGTCCCGATCCCGCCTCGCAGCACGGCAACCACACCCCGAACACGAAAAAACCGGCCACCCTCTCGGGATGACCGGCTTTTCCATTCGCACTTGGGGTGTTTCGCAACCACGGCATACCGTGTTTCACAAACATCCCTCTGTGCGCGAGGGGGGACTTGAACCCCCACGCCCTTGCGGGCACTGGCACCTGAAGCCAGCGCGTCTGCCAATTCCGCCACTCGCGCAAATCACCGAATCGGAGGTTTCCCCCCGAACAGCGAGATCAATCATAACCGGCACCGTGGCGGGTTGCCTAATCGGGGCACTCCACCGGTGCGCGGGGCCACAACCGCCCGCACCGCGACGCACCGCATGGAACCAAAACGGGCATCCCGAACGTTTCCATATGGGTGTGATTCGGCACCCCTCGGACCTATTCCTAGGCGGGGCAAGTAGTATCGGAAAGGCACGGGCCAACCGGTCCGCCGTTCCGCCGCGCATCGCGGCGGTCCACAGCGAACACCAACGACAGCGAGAGGAGCGGCGCCCATGGGCTTGGTAGACAACGTTGAGCGCGGCTTGGAAAAGCTGGTGACCAGCGTGTTCCGGGGCTCCGGTTCCGCGGACGTCCAACCCGTGGAGATCGCCAGCCGGCTCCGCCACGAGATGGACACCCGCTCCCTTACCCTCTCGCAGGGACGCACGTTGGCGCCCAATGTCTTCACGGTCCAGCTCGGCGAGGACGACTTCGCCAAGGCACGCGAATGGGGCGAGCCCCTCGCGGGCGAGCTGTGCGACGTGGCCATCGAACACGCCAGGAGCCAGCGGTACACGCTGCAGGGACCGGTCCGCGTTTCGTTCAGGAAGGACAGGTCCCTGAAGGTCGGCCATTTCGCCGTGGAGGCAACGATCTCCAAGGAGGCCGCACCGGCCAAGGCCGCCCCCGCCACACCGGCCGCGCCCGCCCACCAGCCCGCAGGCCTGCAACCCGTTCTGGATCTCAATGGGCAGCGCTACGCCCTCAACGCGGATTCGATCGTCCTTGGGCGCGCCTCGGACGCCGACATTCCCGTGGACGACCCGGGCGTCTCACGCCGACACGTCGAAATCCTCCGGGAGGGCGGATCCGTCTTCGCGGTTGACCTCGGATCCACGAATGGAAGCTACGTCAACGGCCAGCGGGTCGACGGCCGCGCCGAGCTCTTCGATGGTTCGATTGTCGCCATGGGCCGTACCCGCATCACGTTCCGACTCTTGCCCCAACGCACTGGAGGCCGCCCGTGACCGAGTTAGTCCTCACCGCGCTGCGCCTCGGTTTCCTCATCCTTCTCTGGATCCTCATTCTCAGCATCGTCGGCGCGTTGCGGCGCGACCTCGTCGTGGGCAAGCGTGAACGCACCGGAGCCCCGAGCGCGCGACAGGCCCGCAACAACCCCCAGGCGACGGCGGAACCGGAACAACCCGCCAAACAGGCGTTTCGGACGCTGGCCGTACTCGAAGGACCGCTGGCGGGAACCACCCTGGACCTGGCTGCCAGCCCCATCCTGCTGGGCCGTGCCCAAGAGGCAACGCTGGTCTTGGAGGACGACTACGCCTCCGGTCGGCACGCCCGCCTCTTCCCGCAGGGCAGCCGCTGGTTCATCGAGGACCTCGGATCCACGAATGGCACCTACCTGGGCGAGAATCAGTTGACCCGCGCGCAGCCGGTTGACCCGGGGCAGCGCATCCGGATCGGCAAAACCGTCATGGAGTTGAGGCCGTAGCATGGCCCTCACGTTGCGGTTCGCGGCGCGGTCCGATGTAGGCAAGGTCCGCGCCAAGAACGACGATTCCGGCTATGCCGGGCGCTACCTCGCGGTGGTTGCCGACGGCATGGGCGGTCACGTCGGTGGCGATGTCGCGTCCGCGTCCACCGTGCTGGACCTCGTACATCTGGACCACACGAACCAGGTGGGCGCCGAAACGGTGTTGCCGGACGAAATCCAGACCGCTAACTCCATCCTCAACGAATTGGTCAACGCCAACCCGAAGCTTTCCGGGATGGGCACCACGGTCACGGCGCTGCTGTTGACGGAAGACCGCTTCCAGTACGCCCATATCGGCGACTCCCGGGCCTACCGCCTGAAGAACGGGGTGTTCGAACAGGTCAGCAAGGACCACACGTTCGTCCAGCGACTCGTCGACGAGGGTCGATTGCGCCCGGAGGAGGCGGAAACCCACCCGCACAAGAACGTGTTGATGCGCGTGTTGGGCGACTCCGACGCCAGCCCCGAGCTGGACATCGAGCAGTACGAGGTCGAACCGGGCGAACGTTGGCTGCTTTGCTCCGACGGACTCAACGCCGTCGTGCCCGACACCATCACAGAACAGATCATGCGCGGCACTTCCTCGCTGCAGGAGACGGTCGATGACCTGGTCGAGGTCACCCTCGCCAACGGTTCCCCGGATAACGTCACGATCGTTGTCGTCGAGGTCTCGCAGGACGACGACGCCGGTGCGCCTCCCTCGGCGGGCAACGAATCCGCACCCGACACCGGGATGCTGCAGATCGCGCGCGACGGCGACGTCGAGGCAAGCGCCGCCGTCATCCGCCACGAACTATCCCATAGGCCCCACGCACTGGTCGGCGCCGCCGAGCTGGCGACCCGCACGGGCCAGATCCCCGTGGTCACGCAGCGTTCCGCCGAGAAACGCGCTGCGGCGATCCTCACCCACAAGGCTTCCACCACGACGCCTCCGCACGGGTACGCCGCGGAGGACCACGATCGGATGCGGCCCCCGTCCCGCGGCTGGCTGATACCGGCCTTCATGGCAATCATGGGCCTGATTCTGTTGTCTGTCTTGGGTCTGGGCTACCTCTGGACGCAGACGCAGTACTACGTCGGCAACGACAGTGGCCGCGTCGCAATCTTCAACGGCGTCTCCCAGGATCTGGGGCCGATCAAGCTGTCCCACGTGGACACGGTGACGCCGATACCGCTCGAAGCCCTGCCCTCCTACACCCAGCAACGCCTGCGGACGTCGCTGCCGGCCAAGGACCTCGGCCACGCCCAGGACATCGTCCGCGAATTGACGATCACCGCCAAGCAGTCATGTCCCGTCATCGTTCCCAGCGCGCCCGAGTCCGGCGACGCGCCGCCCACCCTGCCCAGCTACTGCGAGGAGGTGGCACCATGACGGATCTCCAGACAGCCCCGGTCGCCCGCCGCAACACCGAGCTTTTCCTTCTCGTTCTGGCACTTGCCGTGGCCGTAGGCGCCAACTACCTGGTGAGCCTGAGCAATCCCGACGGGCTGGACCCTGATTTCGCGACCCAGGGCGGCATCCTCGCCGGCCTCGCCATCGCCATGCACGTCGTGCTGCGCATCTGGGCCAAGTACGCGGACCCGATCATCCTGCCCTGCGTGGTCGCGCTCAACGGGATCGGACTGGCCATGATCCACCGCCTGGACCTGGTCAACGACGACAACGCGGCTACCCGGCAGCTCCTGTGGACCGGCGTGGCCATGACCGCTGCCATGATCACGCTGTGGGCCATCCGCGACCACCGGGTCCTGCGCCGGGCCACCTATATCTTCCTGGCCGTGAGCGCCATCCTCCTGCTCATGCCGCTGATTCCGGGGCTCGGGCTGGAGATCAACGGCGCCCGTATCTGGGTGGGCCTCGGCCCGTTCTCCTTCCAGCCCGGCGAACTCGCGAAGATCACGCTGTCGATCTTCTTCGCGGGATACCTCTCCAGCAACAGGGACCTGATCCTTTTGGCCGGCCGCAAGTTCGGACCCATGCAGTTTCCCCGCGCCCGCGACCTCGGACCGATGGTCGTGGCCTGGCTGGTGAGCATCGGCGTGCTGGTGTTCCAGCGCGACCTGGGTTCTTCGATCCTGTTCTTCGGCCTGTTCATGGTGATGATCTACGTCGCCACCGCTCGCATCAGCTGGATCGTGATCGGCCTGGGCATGATCGCCGTGGCCGGCGTCCTGGCGGCCCGTTTCATGTCGCACGTCTCACTGCGCATGGACTCCTGGATCAACGCATTCGACCCCGAAATCTACGACCGCCAGTTCGGAGGCAGCCGGCAGATCGTACAAGGGTTGTTCGGCCTCGCCAACGGAGGGCTGGCCGGCACCGGAATCGGGAACGGCCGCCCCGACTTCGTGCCCCTCGCCAACTCGGACATGATCGTCGCGGCGCTGGGCGAGGAACTCGGCCTGATCGGGCTCACCGCCGTCATCCTGCTCTACGTGCTACTGGTCAGCCGCGGAATCCGCGCCGCGTTGGGCACCCGCGACGCCTTCGGCAAGATGCTCGCCGCGGGCCTGTCCTTCACGATCGGCCTGCAGTGCTTCGTCGTGATGGGCGGCGTCACCCGGCTGATCCCGCTGACCGGGCTGACCACGCCGTTCATGTCCGCCGGAGGATCCGCGATGCTTTCCAACTGGATCATCGTCGCCCTGCTGCTCCTGGTCTCACACAACGCACGGCGGCCAGCGGCCAGCGGGCCGATGACCGACCTGGAGCGGGCGACTTCCGCTCCCTCCGTGGGCAAAAAGGGTCCCGACACGAAAAGGGCCGGCAAACCGGTCGGCAAGCGAGGACCGGCATGAACCAGGCCATTCGCAACGTATGGATCTCCGTGATGCTGATGTTCGTGCTGGTGCTCGGCGCGCTGAGCTACATCCAGTTCTTCGCCGCGGCGGACCTCACGTCCAACTCGCTGAACAACCGCCAGCTCTTCCGCGACTTCGACCTCCCGCGCGGTGCGATCCTCGTGGACGGGGAACCGATTGCCGAATCCGTGGACGCCGACGGTCAGTTCGACTACCAGCGCGTCTACAACGATCCGAAGCTCTACTCGCACCTCACGGGGTTCTACTCGCTCGCGTTCGGTTCCCGCCACCTCGAGTTCGCCATGAACGAGGAACTGTCGGGCCAGAGCGACAGCCAGTTCTACGACCGCATGATCGCGCTGCTGTCCGGCGGGACCAACGAGGGCGCCTCCGTGGAGCTGACCATCGACTCCGAGCTGCAGAAGGCCGTCTACGACATCCTGCCCGACGGCGTCCAGGCCACGGCGATCGTGTCCGACCCGTCCAGCGGCGACATCAAGGCCATGGTCTCCAAACCGTCCTACGACACCAACGACCTCGCCATCCACAGCACCGGCCAGGCACAGGCCAACATGGACGAGATCCTGAAAACACCGGGCCTGAGCCCGAACATCAACCCCGCCATCGGCCACCTGATCGCCCCCGGCTCCACGTTCAAGGTGCTCGACGTCGTCGCCGCGCTCGAATCCGGGGAGTACGACCTCGACACGGTGATCGACAACCCATCCAAGGTCACCCTGCCGGGCACCACCGCGGAACTGAGCAACTTCGGCGAGGGCATCTGCACCCAGCAGCCACGGGCCAGGCTGGATTTCATCATGGCGCAGAGCTGCAACACGCCCTTCGTGGAGATGAGCCAGAAGGTTGGCCAGGACGCCCTGCGTGACGTCACCGAACGCTTCGGTTTCGGCCAACAGCTTCAGGTGCCGCTCCGGGTCACCCCGAGCGTCTTCCCTCCGGACCTCAACGACGCCCAGCTGGCGCAATCGGCGATCGGCCAGTTCGACGTCAAGGTCACTCCGCTGCAGATGAACATGGTTGCCATGGGTATCGCGAACGACGGTGTCATCATGAAGCCCAACCTGGTGCGCAAGGTGGTCGCGCCGGATCTACGGGTCCTGAGCGAGAGCACACCCGAGGAGTTCAGCACGGCCACCACCCCGGAGGTCGCCGAGCAGGTCACGGAGCTGATGCGCGGTCCGCTCGACGGCGGGACGGCGGCCGCCGCGGACATCCCCGGGCTGGACATCGCAGCCAAGACCGGTACCGCAGAGATCGGCGACTCCGGTCTCGTGAACTCCTGGATCACCGGGTTCGCTCCCGCCGACAATCCAGAGGTGGCGGTCACGATCGTCATCGAGAAGGTCGAATACCCGACCGGAAGCACGCTCACCAGTCCCAACATGAAAAAGATCCTAGAGGCGGTGTTCAACAAGTGAGGCCAACATCAGGAATCACCCTGGGCGGACGGTTCCAACTGACGGACCGCATCGCCATCGGTGGCATGGGTGAAGTCTGGAAGGCCAAGGACCAGATCCTCGGACGCATCGTGGCCATCAAGGTCCTCAAGGAGGAGTACACGGGCGATCCCGGGTTCCTCCAGCGTTTCCGTGCGGAGGCCCGCCACACCGCTCTGCTGAACCACAACGGGATAGCCAACGTCTTCGACTACGGCGAGGAGGGCGGTTCCGCCTACCTCGTGATGGAGCTGGTCCCGGGGCCGCCCCTTTCCTCCGTCATCGAACGCGAGAAGGTGCTGTCGCCGGACCGTACGCTGTCCATCGTCGGGCAGACCGCGCGCGCCCTGGCGGCCGCCCACGCCCAGGGGCTGGTGCACCGCGACGTGAAGCCCGGGAACCTGCTGATCCTCCCGGACGGCCGCGTGAAGATCACCGACTTCGGCATCGCTCGCATCGCGGACCAGGTTCCGCTCACCGCCACCGGCCAGGTCATGGGCACCGCCCAGTACCTCGCCCCGGAACAGGCCACCGGTCAGCAGGCCACCGGCTCTTCGGACATCTATTCGCTCGGCGTCATCGGGTACGAATGCCTCGCCGGGAGGCGTCCGTTCTCCGGCGAATCCCAGATCGCGATCGCCCTCGCGCAGGTGAACGATTCGCCGCCGCCACTACCGGAGTCCATCCCCGCGCCGGTCCGCGCCCTCATCATGTCCATGCTCTCCAAGAGCCCGGAGGACCGTCCCGCAAACGCCACGAAACTGGCAGAGGCCGCGGAGGCCATCCGAGCCGGAAACATCCGGGCCGCAGAGGCCGCGGTCCCCGGGATGCTCCTGTTCAACGCGGAAACGGCCCCCACCGCAGCCGTTTCCTCCGACGACATCGCCACGCGTGCCAATCCGACGCCGGGTGGCTCGAACCGCGCCCCCAGCACCAGCGCCTTGCCGACCGTGGCCGGGGCCGGGGCAGCGGGTGCGGCCGGCGCGGCGGCCGGTGCAGCAGCCGCCTCGCAGGGCGGAAATTTCGATTCCGTCGTCGGGGCCAGTCGGCGCTGGAACCCGGACGCGAACGACGACGAGGCCGCGGAAGTCGCCGATGAAGAGCCCGTCAAGCGGCGTAGGAGCCCCTGGACCTGGCCCTTGATCGCGCTTGTGGCCCTGATCCTGTTCGCCGTCCTCGGCGCGTTGCTGCTGCCGTTGATCCCCGCGGGCGACGATGAACCGACGTCGTCCGCACCCTCGTCGCCGGCCAGCTCCTCGTCGTCGTCCTCGTCTTCGTCATCCTCGGCGCCGTCCTCGACCAGCGCGCCGGCGACTTCCGCCCCGGCCACCACCGCCGCGCCGGAAACCATCACGGTGAGCGAGAACGCCTACCTCGGCAGGATGTTGGAGGAAGCCCGCGCGGACCTCGTGGCGCTCGGCTTCGAGGTGACCACGGAACCGCAGGAAAGCGAGCAACCCGAGAACACCGTTCTGGCGGTCTCGCCCACCGGAGAGCGCACCCGCGGGGAGACCATCAACCTCGTCTACGCGGTCCCGCCGGAGGAGGAAGAGCAGGCGACCGTGCCGTCCGGTCTCGTCGGTCAAAGCGAACAGGAGGCCGCGGCCTCGATCCGCAACGCCGGGCTGATCCCCGTGTCCTCCGGCACGACCGCCAGCGACCAACCGGAGGGAACCGTCGTGTCCGTCGATCCCGGTGAGGGCCAGGACGTGGACCCGGGCTCGGAGGTCGCACTCACCCTGTCGGAGGGACCCTCCGAAAGCCCGACACCCACGCCGACGCCCACGCCGACGCCCACGCCAACGCCCACCCCCACGCCGCCGGCGGCCGACAGCACGGAGCCTTCAGCCGCGCCGGCGAGCTCGAGCATCCTGCCCGAGCTGTCCCCACCGGCCGACGGCTAGGAACGGCATCCAGAGGAACCACGTGACTGAACCCCGCATTCTCAACGACCGTTACGCCGTCGGCGACCTGATTGGCCGCGGCGGCATGGCCGACGTGCACCAGGGCACCGACGTTCGTCTCGGCCGCGAGGTGGCCATCAAGTTGCTGCGTCGGGACCTCGCCCGGGACCCGGTGTTCCAGAGCCGTTTCCGCCGCGAGGCGAAGGCCGTCGCCGGATTGAACCACCCCTCCATCGTCGCCGTGTACGACACGGGCGAGGAGGAGTCACCCAACGCCCAGGAACACGATGTCCGGGCGCCGTTCATCGTCATGGAATACGTGCACGGGCGGACCCTGCGCGATCTGGTGCGCTCGGGCGAGCTCACGGTCGAATCGTCGGTTCGCCACACCCTCGGGGTCCTGACGGCGCTGGCCTACAGCCACCGCAAGGGGATCGTCCACCGGGACATCAAGCCCGCCAACGTCATGGTCACGGCCGACGGTGCGATCAAGGTCATGGACTTCGGGATAGCCCGCGCCCTCGCCGACTCGGCGGCGACCATGACGCAGACGCAGGCCGTCGTGGGAACGGCCCAGTACCTCTCCCCCGAACAAGCGCGCGGCGAGAGCGTCGACGCCCGGAGTGACCTCTACTCCGCCGGCTGTCTGCTCTACGAACTCCTCACCGGCCGTCCGCCCTTTGTCGGCGACAGTCCGGTCTCCGTGGCCTACCAGCACGTCAGCGAAGAGGCGCCCCCGCCCAGCGAACTGAATTCCGACGTCGGGCCTCAGTTGGACCGCATCGTCGCGCTCGCCCTGCGCAAGGACCGCGACGACCGCTACCAGGACGCCGACGCGTTCGCCAAGGCACTTGCGGCCGCGGCTGCCGGAACGCCGGTTCCCGGGGACCGCGGCGACGCGACCACGGCCCTGGCCGTCTCCGCTGCCTCCACCCGGGCGCTCGACACCGTCGAAGACAACCCCACCCAGACGCTCGCCTCCGCCTTCGCCCCGTCGGTGGCGGCGGGCGGCGCCGCCGACGCGCCCGCGGGAGGCCCCGCAACCGGTGCGCTGGGGATCATGGAGGATCCCGGACACCCTCACCCGAACGGCGAGCTGGCGGAGCGAAGGCGCTACGAAACCAGCCGGCGTCGGGCCTGGATCACCGTGTTCTCGGTGATTACGCTGCTGGTTATCGGTGTCGGAGCGTGGCTTTTCTGGAACTGGAACCAACAGGAACTCGCACGGAACGCCTCAGTCGCCGTGCCCAGCGTCGCCTCCATGGACCAGACGCGGGCCCAAAACGCGCTGATGGCCGTGAATTTGGTGCCCGCAGCGGAGGAGGTCTTCGACGATTCCGCGCCCGAGGGCATGGCTGTCGGCACGGACCCCGCGGCGTCCCAGCAGGCCCCCGTCGGTAGCCGGGTCCGGTTGTTGATCTCCAAGGGGCCGGAACAGGCGACGTTGCCGCAGGACCTCGCGGGGCAGACGGAAGCGTCCGTGACGCGCGTCCTCGAGGAGCTGGGGCTGAGGGTCGGCGACGTGACACAGGAGAACAGCGCGAGCGTGCGCGCCGACCGGCTCATCGCCACCAATCCGAAGCTCGGGGAGCAGGTCAAGGCGGGCAGCAGCGTGGATCTGGTGTTGTCCACCGGCGAGGTGTTTGTGCCCAACCTCCTGGACCTCACGCTGGAACAGGCGCGCAAGGCCCTGGCCGACGAGGCCGTGGGACTTTCCCCAAACGTCGTCGAGGTGGAGAACACGGTGTTGGAGCCCGGTACGATCACGAAGCAGCAGCCGGAGGCCGGGACCTCTCTCGAACAGGGCGGAACGGTCGTCATCACCGTCACAAAAGAGCCCGACGCACCGGTGGAACCCGCTCCGAGCGAACCCCCCCCGCCCAGCGCCCCCGCGTCCAGCGCCCCCGCCGACTCCAGCCCGCCGGCGGGCTCCGACGAACCGGACAACGAGGGCAACGGCAACGCAGGCAATGCGGGGGGACCCGACAACGCAGGGGGACCAGGGAACTCCGGCCGCGGAAACGCCAGCGAGGCGCCCGGCCAGCAGCCGTAGCCGCGAGGCGGGGCGTTCGTGGGTCGGCTACTCCTTGATGAGCGGGCTCAGGGTGGCCGCCTTGGCCGCTGCCCCGCGGACGCCCAGGGACTCGAGCCAGTTCCCCAGCATCTGGTACCCGCCCTCCGTGAGCACGGATTCGGGGTGGAATTGCACGCCCCACAGCGGCGCGTCCCGGTGCGCGAGCCCCATCACCACGCCCTCGCCGGTCTCCGCGATAATCTCCAGCACGTCCGGGACGGTGTCCCGCACGGCGGCCAACGAGTGGTAGCGAGTGGCCGTGAACGGGTCCGCCACGTCGTGGAAGACCGGGTGGCCGCCGTGGTGGATCAGCGACGTCTTGCCGTGCATCAGTTCCTCGGCATGCGTCACGACGCCGCCATACGCCTCGGCCAGGGCCTGGTGCCCCAGGCACACGCCGAGCATCGGTTTCGATTCGACGCCGCACCACTTGATCATCTCCACGCACACTCCGGCGTCCGCGGGAGTGCCCGGTCCGGGCGACACGAGGACACCGTCGCGGCTGGCTGCCAGCTCGATCGCCTCGGCGAGCGTCACGTCGTCGTTCCGGACGACCGTGGTTTCCGCGCCGAGTTCCTGGAGGTAGCCCACCAGGGTGTAGACGAAGCTGTCGTAGTTGTCGATCACGAGGATCCGTGCGGGGGCGGTCATCGCGGGAGCACCAGGCCAATCGTCGAATCGGTCCATGGGCTGAATTGGTTGGCCCACGGGAAGACGTATTCCATCAGGACAAGTATGACGGCGACAATCAGCAACAGCGAAATGAGAACCCGTGTCCAGAGCCGGCCGGGCAGGTGCCGGAAGATCCAGGCGTACATGGCGTCCCCTACTTCCCGGCCACGGTGGCCGCGACGGCGTCGGCTATGGCTGCCGGTGGACCGGCCGACGAAGGCCGCCACGATTCCAACTCCGCGTAGGAGACGATCCGCATGGCCGTGCTGAAGGGCGGATCGCAGCTGGTCAGCGTCAGGAGCGGGGCCTCCGGCACGGCGTCCGGACGGTGCGGAACGGGAAGCAGGACCTCCGTTTGCGTCGGATGGACGATCTCGGTGCTGCGGTACGCATAGGTGTAGTAGCCCTCGGACGTCTGCACGTGGATCCGGTCGCCGACGCGCAACCGGTCGATGCCTCGGAAGACCCCGCCATGCGTCTGCCGGTGAGCGGCAACCGCGAAATTTCCCGGTTCGCCCGGCATTTGTGTGGAGGGATAGTGGCCAATTCCGAGACTATCCAGGACATCCGGCCCAACGCCGCGGGTCACCGGCCGGGCGAAATCCTCGCCAAAGCGTGGGATGTACATGATCGCAAAGGTGGAGCCGTCCAGCGCGCGCCGTGCTTTGGGCGGTTCGCCGAACTCGGCGCGGTCCGACCATGCAGCCGCTTCCGGGTCGTCCCCTTCCCGCGTCTCCGGAACCAGTCCGGCCACCGCCACGTCGCCGAACTCCCGTGCCAGGGCCGTGGTGGCCGCCTCCTGTTTCCGGTCCGCCTCCAGATTCGTCCACCACAGTTGCCAGGCGACGAATAGCAGGAGCAATAGCCCCGCCGTGATCAGGAGCTCGCCGACGACGCCGATGGCCCGCCGGGCGATGCCGGTCCGACCGCGCGTGGGCTCTGCGGGCACGGTTCTCCTTCGGTTCGGTGGCGCGCCCCGCGGTCCAATGGTCGAGGTCCCTGCAACGGATAGGATGGGGGCACCACGGTCGCCCGTCCTTCCCTCGAATCGGCGGGTCCACAGCCAGAATATCGTCCGTCGGCCGGAACCGGGGATTGTTCCGCCGACCGAGGTCAGGAGACGCAGTGCCAGAGTCAAGGATGCGCCGCAAGGACCGCCGTCCAGACCGGACCCCCGCGGCGTCCGGCGATTACAAGCCGCTGCCCGTTTGGTACAAGCCGGTGATGTTCGGCCTCATGATCCTGGGCCTGCTGTGGATCATCGTCTACTACATTTCCGAGGGCCTGTTGCCCATCGTGGTCGCCGGCGGTTGGAACATCGTGATCGGCTTCGGGTTCGCCATGGTCGGCTTCGTCATGACGACCCGCTGGCGCTAGCCCTTGTCTCTCGTTTCGACTGAGTTCCCCGCCCGCCCCTCTCGTTTCGACTGAGGTAGATGCTCCTTTTCGGCCTAATTCAAGCATCTAACTTTGTCGAAACGCGGGGGGTGAACTGCGGGATCAGGCCGAAAAGCCACCGTCGGCCTTGACCAGTTGCCCGTTGATCCAGCCCCCGGGACCGGAGAGCAGGAACGCGACGACGGCGGCCACGTCCGCGGGGGTGCCGAGGCGCCCGCCCGGTTGGCGTTCGGTGAGCGCCGCGCGGACCTCCGGCGTCATCCACCCGGTGTCCACGGGGCCGGGATTGAGGACGTTCGCGGTGATGCCCTGACGGGAAAGCTCGCGGGCCGCCGCCAGCACGATCCGGTCCATCGCACCCTTGCTTGCCCCGTAGGGCATGTTCCCCACCGTGTGGTCGCTCGTGAGGGCGAGAATCCGACCGCTCCCGTGAAGCGCCGACGGGAAGCGTGCCGCGAATTCGCGCACCAGAAGCCACGAGGCCCGCGTGTTCACCGCGAAGTGGCGTTCGAAGGCCTCCACGCCGGTGTCCATGATCCCCGAATCGACGGACTCGCAGTGGGACATCACCAGCGCCGAGACGTGACCCAACTCGGCGGACGCGGAGTCGAGTAGCCGGGACGGGACGGACGCGTCCGCCAGGTCCGCCTCCAGAAGCACCACGCGCGCCCCGGTCACCTCGAGCTCGGACGCGAGCCCGTCGGCGTCGTCCGGCTGGCGTCCCCAGGGCATGCGGTCGTCGTAGGGACCCCAGTAGGCCAGGGCCAGATCCCATCCGGCCGCCGCCAGTGAGCGGGCGACGGCCGCGCCGAGTCCGGCGGCGCGGCCAACTCCGGTGACCAGGGCCACCGGCCGGTGGCCGGCTTCCGCCGCCGGCGCCTCCGTGGTGTCGTGATTCGCATCATTCATGGCACCACCCTACGGCCGGGCGTGGCATGCTGGAGGGTGGACGAGAGGACACCATGACCGACACCCGGACCCCCACCGCCCCGCCGCGGAACACCTTGTCGCCGAAGCGGCTCTACGGAGCGCTCGCATTCGCCGAGATGGTGACGTGGGCACTGCTGACCATCGGCATGGTGCTGAAGTACTCGGGCACCAGCGAGGCATTCGTTCCCGTGTTCGGCCCGATCCACGGGGTGGTCTTCATCGCCTACTGCGTCGTGACCTGCTTCGTGTGGGTCAACCAGCGCTGGAGCTTCGGGCGCGGCGTCGCCGGGCTCGCGTCCGCCGTCGTTCCGTTCTGCACCATCCCGTTCGAAAAGTCCGCGGAACGCCGCGGCCTGCTGGAGGGCGGCTGGCGCCTGGCCGAGGGCGGCGACGAGCCGCGCGGGCCGGTCGAGCGGATCCAGGCCCTGTGCCTGCGCCACCCGGTGGCCGCCGGCATCGCGGGGATCACCTTCGTGGCGCTCGCGACGGCGGTCCTGCTGGTCGTCGGACCACCCGTTCCCAAGGGCTGATAGCCCGGCGCTCCTCGCCTACCGTGGGCGGCGCAGGCGGCGCGCGGTCTACAGGGACTCGTAGTAGTCGCGCATCCCGGGATAGTAGGACTCGAAATCGGGCATCGGCCCGTTGACACGGCTCGCGGCCAGCCGGTCGAGGTAGAACTCCCACCCGGCTCCGATCTGCCCCAGTCCCGCGCGGGACGCCAGATGTTGGATGAGCCGGACCAGCGTTCCCGGTCCGGTCCGCTCCAACCGGAACTCCAGGTCCCAGACGCCATGCTCGTCGTGCATGGAAACCTCCAGCCGGTGCGGCGGCTCGCAGGCGACCACGTCCAGGCGCGATGTCGGTGCGCCGTCCTCCGCCGTCATCGTCACCACCACGCGGCCGCCGGGCCGCCCCTCGCCCTCCCACGGGCCGAACCACAGGGCCGTGCGCGTGCTCTCGGTCAGGCTGCCCCAGACGTCGGCCACGGGCGCCTGCAGGTAGCGTTCCACCACCAGGTCGATTCCCGTGTCCGTGGGGAGGACGCGACCAGTCGGATCAACCGGCATGTGCGCACCTCCGTCCCGCGGGTTCGGCCGGTGCGGTCGCCCCGGATGCTTTAGTTTCCCCCCGCCTATCCCGCGGGGGCAAGGGCCAGCCGCAGAATCCTGGAGGACGCGCCCTCGTTCGTGGCCACCCACAGCTGGCCGCCGGTGGACTTCCCCGCTTCGCCCGCCGCGGCCCCCGCGGCGCTCCGCGGCACGGACACCACGTCCCGTAGCCGCCCGTACTCGCCGCGCAGGAATTCCCGTGCGCCGGGCAGGGCTCCGCCGGCCCCGGTCTCCGAGCCGGCTTGGGGCAGCGGCAGTTGCCACAAACGTTCCCCGCGCAGGCAGGCCGCGTAGGCGTATCCGCCGGCGATCGCCAGGGCGCTTGGCGAGGCCTCCGCGGTGGATCTCCAGACATGGACGGCGGGCACGAACCGGCCGTCGTCGGCCGCGCCCGTGACCTCCGGCCACCCGTAGTTCCCGCCGTCGCGTATGAAATTGAGCTCGTCGTCGCGATCGGGCCCGAACTCCGTGGACCACATTCGTCCCTCCGCATCCCACCCGATGCCCTGGACGTTCCGGTGGCCCAGCGACACGAACGGCGCCGGCGCCCGCAGGGGCAGGTCCCGACCCGCGGCCACGTCCAGGCGCAGAATCTTGCCGGACGGGGATTGCGGATTCTGGGAGGCCTCGCGGCGGCCCGCGTCGCCTGTTCCCACATACAGGAGACCGTCGGGGCCGAACTTGATGCGGCCGCCGTTGTGGTTCCCGGCGGAGGGCATGCCGGTCAGCACGGGTTGTTCCGTGCCGAGCCCGGTTGCGCCGACCTCGAACCGGGACACCCGGTTGCCGTCGTCGGCCGTGAAGTAGGCATAGAGCAGGGCGTCGTTCCCAAATCCGGGGGACGGCTCCAGTCCGAGTAGGCCCCCTTCTCCCCCATGCACGACGCCGGGGACCACCCCGAGGACGTCGGTGCCGCCGTCGGGCTTGACCCGGTGGACGGCACCGGTGTCGCGCTCGGAGACCAGGGCGGTCCCGTCCGGGAGGAAGACGATGGACCACGGCGTGTCCAGGTTTTCGGCCACAGTGCCGACGACGCGCGGTTCGGGCGGCGGATCGCCGGCCGCCGTCGTTCCGGAGGGCGACGCCGGAGCGACGCCGGTCGAGACCGCACCACCACCACGACTGCCGCCGGCGTCGGAGCACGCCGCGAGCAACCCGCCGCACAGTGTGGCGGCGCCGGCCGCGAGCACCGTCCTCCGGCTTGCGCGTGCATCCCGCTGGTCCATGGCCCCAGCCTAGGACCGGGTGCCCGCGGGGTCGACGGCTACGGCCGAAGCGGGCGGGAAAAAACGACGTTGGTGCGAATCTTGCGGAAACCGACACGCTCGTACAGGCCCACCGCTCCCGTGGGACTGTCCGAATCCACGCCGAGGTCCACGATCCGATAGCCGTCCTCCTTCGCCGCCCGGACGACGTCGGTCAGCATGCGCCCAGCGTGTCCACGTCCCCGGGCACGACGGCGGGTGCCCACCAGACTGACGTAGAGCTCCCCGGGGGCCCATTCGCCGCTCAGCAGGTAGGAGTCCACGGCGTCTTCCTGGCTCGCGGTCGGTCCGGGGTTGAGAACCAGCCTGCTGTACCCGGGACGGAAGCTGCGCGAGTTAAGTTGGTCGAGCCACTTTTCGGCCGACCGTTCCGTGGATCCCCAGTGGTCGGCGAACGCCTCGTTGTGCGCCACCCGGGTGGCCTCTGCGTACTCGGGTGCGAACGCCACGGCCGGGGAGTCCGGGGCTTCCGCCATCGTGGGGGCGGCCGGGGCTTCCCACCGGGCGAGGTAGACGCGCATGTCCTGAAAGTAGCGGACTGGTTCGTAGCCCCTGGCGGCGACCATCCGCGCGGCCGAAGACCCCGGTTTACCCGACCACACGTCGACCGTGGTTGGAATGCCGGGATGACGCTGCCCGGAAAGTTCCCTGCCGCGTTCCTCCATCCTGTCCATGATCTCGCGGCCGATGCCACGCCCACGGTGGTCCCCGACGACACCACCGCCGATGTGGGCCTTGGCGCGGCCGTCCCTGAGCGTATGGCTGACCCGCAACTGCCCGAAACCAACCATGGTGTCGCCGTCCCAGACGGCGAGGCTGTCCACGGAGGCATCGAACCCCGGTTCCGCGATCTCCTCGGCAAGGTCCTCGGGCCCATAGACCTCATCCGTGTCGTCCTGCCGCGCCAGAAGGTTCGACAACACACTCCATGCCGGGGTGTCTTCCACCTGGATGCTTCGCCAAACCAGTGCCATGGGCAACTCCCGTCTCGATGCGGCCGGTCGTTTCTACCGGTCCCGTGATTGGTATTTCCCAATGCGGTATGTGGAATCTATCCCTCGGGCCGGCGAATGTCACGCCCCGAGGCGCCGTTCCCGTGAACCAAGAAGTACACATGCTGTGAACATGGTTATCCACACATGGGGATAGAACTGTTGGTAAGTATGTTCTATTCGCCGTCACCGGCGGGATGCGCTACCCGCGAAGGGCATGAACTACATCGATGTAAGTTGTGAACACTGTGGATAGAGGCTGTGGATAGGTGTTCGGGGGCGCTATTTTCCGCGCCAAACCAAGGAACGGCTGCGTGGGAACTGTGTGTCCGGCTTTGGCGACGTCGGGGATACGTGGTCATTCACTGCGCACAGGATGTGCACAGAACTTATCCACAGGTGTGGATGACTATGTGAATCATCAAGGGAATTCCCTTGGTTTCCAGTTCGTGGACGCTCCCTGCGGGCATCGGGTGCCTCGGGGGGCGGTGAACTACACGGCTGTCACTTATTAACACTGTGGATAAGTCCTGTGGAAACCAGACAGGCACGTCCCCGGCGGAAGACGGGAACGTGCCTGGTGAAGACCTTGCGTCTGGTCGTCGGGCGGAGACCGTGTTGGGGCCTATGCGACGCCGAAGAGCCGAACGGGAACCAATTGCCAGCCATACCAGGTCAGGCCCAGCAGGATGGCCGAAACCAGCCCCACACCCGTCCACTGCACCAGGGAGCGCCGCGGGCCGCGCGGCGCGTACGCGAACACCGCTGCGAGCGCGGCCCCGGTGAGGAGTCCGCCCAGGTGCGCCTGCCAGGAGATGTTCACCCCCGGGAGGAAGCCGAGGACCAGGTTGATGCCTATGAGGATCAGAATAGGCCGGTAGTTGCCGCCCCTGGCCTTCATCACCACGAGCAACGCGCCAAAGAGGCCGAACACCGCGCCGGACGCTCCGACCACCCCGACCCGGGGCGATTCCAACAGCAACACGGCAACCGAACCACCGAAACCCGCAATGAGGTACAGCATCAGAAACCGGAGCCTGCCCAACAGCGGCTCCAACGCCTGGCCAATCACATACAGCGCATACATGTTGAAGGCGATGTGCATGAGGAAACCCGTGGAGTGGAGGAACGTCGCCGTGAGCATCCGCCACGGCTCGCTGCCCGTGTACAGGCCTGCGTAGAGCAGCAGGCCCTCGAGCGGGGGCACCGCGAACTGGCCCACGAAGACCGCCAAGCACGCGGCGATGATCGCGTAGGTCACCACGGGCTTCCCCCCTCGCTCTTTTCCCCCGAAGGCGGTACGGGTGGCACGGACCTGGGAACCGGTCGCCTTCACGCAGTCGACGCACTGAACACCGACCGCCGCGGTGCGCTGGCACTCGGGGCAGGCCGGTCGTCCGCAGCGCTGACAGCGGACGTATGAGGTGCGGTCCGGATGCCGAGGGCAAACGGGGACCTGCATCTCGGGTTGCTGCGCGGGAACGCCGAAGGCCATGGGGGTCTCTCCTGATAGGTGGGTTGGCGGACGCTTAAACGCGAACGGGTCCCGTCACGGATTCGAAAGAACCGAGACGGAACCCGCCGTGCCGCGAATGCCGCGAAAGTACGGAGTGCCGGGTGCCTAGACGGCTTCGACGTCGATGGTGTTGATGACGACGTCCTCGAGCGGCTTGTCGCGGCCGTCCGTCGGAATCGCGTTGAGCTTGTCGACGACCTGGCGGGAGGCCTCGTCGGTGACGTCGCCGAAGATGGTGTGCTTGCCCTGCAGCCAAGTGGTCGGAGCCGCCGTGATGAAGAACTGGGAACCGTTGGTTCCGCGTCCCATCTGGATTCCGGCGTTGGCCATCGCGAACTTGTACGGCTCGGTGAAGTCGAGGTCCGGGTTGATCTCATCGTCGAAGCGGTAGCCCGGTCCGCCGACGCCCTGGCCCAGCGGGTCCCCGCCCTGGATCATGAAGTCGCTGATGATGCGGTGGAAGATGGTTCCGCTGTAGAGCGGGGTGTCCGTCAGTTCCTGGCCGGATTCCGGGTGGACCCAAGCCTGCTCGCCGGTGGCGAGGCCAATGAAGTTCTTGACGGTCTTGGGCGCGTGGTTGCCGAACAGGTTGACCACGATGTCACCGTGGTTGGTGTGGATGGTGGCCTTGTGTGTGGGAATGGCAGTCATGCGCCTATTCTTCCATGGCCCCGGGGGGCCCCGGCCCCCCATGTACGCGGACAGTGAACACGGCGCTCGACCGCCCGTGCCACGCCCGCGTGGATGGCCCGCCCGAAGTGCAACGCGTAGGCTAGGCGCGGATGCTCCAACAATTCGGGAGGAACGTGTGAAGAAGACAGAACGCATTGCCCGTGACCTTGGTGATTCGGTCACCACCGGTGTGGAAGGTGCCCGCGATTGGGCCACGCCCCGGGTGGAGGCGGCCGTGGGCTGGGCGGTGCCACGCCTCGAGAAGGGAATCGAGACGGCTTCCCCCAGGATCCAAGAGGGGCTGCATCGCGCGGCCAGCGAGCTTGCCGGGGGTGTCGCGAAGGTGACGCCGCGGATCCAGGACGGCTTGGACCGTGTCGCGCCACGCATCTCCCAGGTGGTCGACGAGGCTTCCCCGCGTATCCAGCAAACGCTGGACAAGGCGACGCCGGCGATCCACCGAGCGCGTGACCTCGTGGTGAACCAGTACATCCCCACGGCCAGCGCCAAGCTGGGCGAGGCCGCCGACTACACCGCGCGCCGTTTGGACGGGGCCACCTTCCCGCAGCCGGTGCACGAGGCGGTCGCCTCGTTCTCCGGAGACAAGAAAGCGCTGAAGAACGCACAGAAGTCCGCCGTCGTCGCCGTGCGCCAGGCCGGTAAGCAGCTCCGTAGGGAACAGGCTCACCAAGGCCGCAAGCGCGGATTCCTGATCTTCGGGATCATCGCCGCGGTGGTCACGGCCGGCGTCGCCGCTTGGAAGGCGTCCAAGCCCGTCGAGGATCCATGGAAGTCACCGGCGCCTGTGGAACCCACCCCTGTGCCCGTCGCGGTGCCCGCGACGGAGACCGAGGCCTCGACCGAAGAGGTCCGCGAGCATCTCGCCACCGCCGAGACGCCGTCGGTCGACTCGCCCGAGCCCCTGTTCGCGGAAACCGCCCAGGGATCCGCGGCCGGGGTCGACGCCGATTTGGCCACAGAGGACGCGACGGATGGCGACTCCGACGCTTCCCCGAAGCCGGGCCCGCGCGGCGCCGCACACCGCGCGCCCGCGACAGGCACTTCCACGACGGAGGGCTAACGCCCCACGGCGCGGAATGGGGGGAGGTTCGCTACGGCGGACCTCCCCTTCCGCATGTCCGGTCGCTGATAGATTGGACATGTGGATAACGTCAAACCCAGGGTCTCGATCGTCGTTCCGGCGTACAACGAGGAAAGCGTGATCCGCCAGTGCCTGGTCGCCGCGATCTACCAAACCGAGCCGGCACATGAGATCATCGTCGTCGACAACATGTCCCGGGACACCACCGCGGAGATCGTGCGGCAGATGCAGGCCGAGTATCCCGAGGCTCCCATCCGGCTGATGAGCCAGGATCGCGAGCAGGGGCTCATTCCCACGCGCAACTACGGGCTCGGCGCGGCCACCGGCGACGTCCTGGGTCGCATCGACGCCGATTCGGTGCTGGAACCCGATTGGGTGGAGCAGGTCTCCCGCACCTTCTCCGACCCGGAGGTCATGGCGGCCACGGGGCCCGTCGTGTACTACGACATGCCCATGCGGCGCTGGGGTCTCAAGGCGGACGACAAGATGCGCCAACTGGTGCTGAAGGTCGCCTACAAGCAGTACCACTTCCTCTTCGGGTCCAACATGGCGCTGCGCCGCACGGCGTGGAAGACCATTGCCTCCGAGGTGTGCCGCGACGAGGCGGACGAAATGCACGAGGACATCGACATCTCGGTCCATCTCGCGGACCACGATCTCCTCATCCGGTATGTCCCTGGCATGGTGTCCGGCATGTCCGCGCGCCGCCTGGAGGATTCGCCGAAGGACTACCGCTACTACGTCACCCGGTTCGACCGCACGTACAAGGCGCACCAGATCAACCGGACGGTCCTGAAGATCCCGATGCTGATCTTCATGTCCATCTACTACCCGGCGAAAATGCTGCGGTACATCCACACGGTGCGCAGCTCGCAGCCGGTGCGACGCGGCGGGATCTGAGCCGCCCTAGTCGGCGCCCAGCTCGGCGGTCCTGCGCAACGCGGCCGCCCGCCCCTGCCCGCGCACGACGGCGATCAGTCCCAGCACGATCAGTCCGAGGCCGACGTAGGTCCCCGCCGGCAACTGCTCGGCGAGGAACACGGCCGCCAGGATGGCCGCGCCGGGGATCTCCAGCAGGATGATCGTGGAGACGGTGAGCGCGCCAAGCGTGGAGAGGAGGTGGTTGAAGATGCTGTGTCCCAGGAGCTGGGCGCAGACGGCCAGTGCCACGATGCCGATCCACCCCTCGGGCGGGAAACCCCACAGGGGTTCCCCGAAGACGAGGCACAGCCCCAGCAGCACAAGCGCCGTCATCGAGTAGCAGAGCGTGGTGTACGAACCGGTGTCCATGGTCTCGCGCGCCTTGCTGCCCGCCAGGGTGTAGGCGCCCGCCAGCGCGCCCCCGGCGATCGCCAGCACGTCCCCGCGCAACGCCTCCGGCGAGGTCCCGATGTCGAACCCCGTGATCACGACGACGCCGGCGAGGGCGAGCAGCATTCCCACGGCGGCCTGGGCCGGCAGCTTGATGCCGCGCAGGCGTTGGAACAGGACGATCCAGGCCGATTGGAGGCAGACCAGCGCGGTGGCCGCCGCGACCGAGGTCAGGCGGATCGAGGTGGTGAAGCAGACGAAGTGCAGGGCCAGGGACACCGCGGCGACGGCGCTCCATCCCCATTCGCGCCGTCCGGCGGAACGCAGGCTCTTCGGGTTGCCAGCCAGCACCGGCACGGCCGTGGCCGCGGCCCCGATCGCGTTGCGCCAGAACGCCATGGCCATGGGAGGAACGCTGGGCGTCGCCGCGATGATGGGACCGGACGCCGAGACGCCCAGGACGCCGATGGCGGCCAGAAGGATGATCACCGCACCACTCTAGGCGCAGGGGGCGAACATCCAACGGCGATCCGTGGGCGCAGTGTGGACAGATGGCGAAGGTCCCGGACCAGTGGCCCGGGACCTTCGTTTCCACGGTGGAGGCAAGGGGACTCGAACCCCTAACCCCCTGCTTGCAAAGCAGGTGCGCTACCAATTGCGCCATGCCCCCGTGGGGTTGGAACTAGTCGATCGTGTCCGTCGACTCGCTCCAGACGGATTTCTCCGCCTCGGTTTCCTTCCACTTCCGATACGTGGCGATTCCCGCGATGGCGGCCGCCAAGACCAGCAGTTTCCGCATCGGGACCTCGTTCATTCCGGAGGGAGGGATTCCGTGGGCGTACCAGGACTTGAACCTGGGACCTCTTCGTTATCAGCGAAGCGCTCTAACCGCCTGAGCTATACGCCCTCAGTGTCCCTTGAGGACGAGATATGACTTTACCCGAACATTTGGCCCATAAACAAATCGGTTCCCGGGCCGCGGTGCGAACCACGTCCCGGGAACCGATCGAACGGCCTGCGGCGGGTCGTTTAGTCGTCGGTTAGCGTGATTCCGATGCCACCGACCAAGGTGGAGGAGATGTTGTACAGCACCGCCGCCAACATGGACAGGGCGGTCAGCAACACCACGTTCACGACGGCGATGATCGTCGCGAAGGAGGCCACCTGCCCCAGCGAGGCCAGTTCCTTCAGGTCGAAGCTGCTCTCGCTGCCCGCGACCTCGAGCAAGAGCTCGTTGACCCGGTCGAAGATGCCGGTCAGGTCGAGCACCGACCACAGGACAACCGACGCCACCACGGTGACGATGCCCAGCGCGACGGACAGGAGGAACGCCATCTTCAGGACGGACCAGGGATCCACCTTGCTTACCAGCAGGCGGGCCTTGCGGACCTTCGCTTTGGGTGCGGGACGCACCAACTGCTGCGGACGCTGGCCCGGACGCTGCTGCCCGGAACCGGCGGGACGCTGCCCCGGACGCTGCTGCGCGGCCCCGGCGGGGCGCTGGGCGGTGCCCCCGGCGCGCTGCTGCGCAGACGGAGTCTGGCGCGGCGCGGCCGGACGGGTACCGGCCTGCCCCGCGGGGCGGGGGGTCCCCGGTCGGGGGTTGTTGGGGGTGCTCACGCGTTACCTCCATCGGTGTCTGGCTCCGGGGCGGCCTCAGCCGATTCCGGCTGTGCGCCGGCATCGGTCAGGGCGTCGCCGGACGGGGTTCCGTCTTCGGCGGCCTGGATTTGGTCTGGATCCAACGGTACTGCATCGTCTTCCGCGTCGGCTCCCAGCCCACGCTCGGCGTTCTTCGCCACGGCAATGATCCGGTCCTTCTTGTCCGGCTTCGCGAAGATCACACCCATCGTGTCGCGGCCCTTGGCGGGGACCTGTTCCACCCGGGAACGAACCACCTTGCCACCGCCCATCACCACGAGGACCTCGTCCTCCTCCTGGACGATCAACGCGCCCACCAGGTCGCCGCGGTCCTCGGCGAGCTTGGCCACCTTGATGCCGATGCCGCCGCGGGACTGAACGCGGTATTCCCCCACCGAAGTCCGCTTCGCGTAGCCGCCCTCGGTCACCACGAAGACATACGAATCATCACGGACGACGTCGGCGGCCAACAATTCGTCGGTGTCGCGGAACTTCATCCCGGTCACGCCCGAGGTGTTGCGCCCCATCGGCCGCAGCGCCTCATCCGTGGCGGTGAAGCGCACCGACTGCCCCTTCCGCGATACCAGCATGAGATCGTCGGTCTCGGACACCAACCGCGCGGAGACCAACTCGTCCCCGTCGCGCAGGTTGATGGCGATCACGCCGGCGGACCGGTTGGTGTCGTAGTCGACCAGCCGAGTCTTCTTGACGAGGCCGTTCCTGGTGGCCAGCACCAGATACGGGGCCTGCGCGTAGTCGCGGAGGTCCAACACCTGCGCGATCCGCTCGTCGGGCTGGAACGCCATGAGATTGGCCACGTGCTGGCCCTTGGCGTCGCGCCCGGCCTCGGCGAGCTCGTAGCACTTGGCCCGGTAGACGCGACCGTGGTTCGTGAAGAAGAGCAGCCAGTTGTGGGTGGTGGTCACGAAGAAGTGCTGGACAACGTCGTCCCCGCGCAGTTGAGCGCCCCGGATGCCCTTGCCACCACGGTTCTGCTGGCGGTAGTTATCGCTGCGCGTGCGCTTGACGTAGCCCCCGCGCGTGATGGTGACGACCATCTCCTCCTCGGGGATCAGGTCCTCGATGGACATGTCCCCGTCGTAGCCCATCAGGACCGCGGTGCGACGATCGTCGCCGTGCTTGTCGACGATCTCCTTGAGCTCCTCGGAGATGATGGTGCGCTGGCGTTCTGGATCCCCGAGGATCACCTTGTACTCCGCGATCTCGATTTCCAGCTTGGCGTGCTGGTCCTGGATCTTCTGGCGCTCCAGCGCGGCGAGTCGGCGCAGCTGCATATCCAGGATGGCCTGGGCCTGCAGGTCGTCGATGTCCAACAGGGACTTGAGGCCCTGGCGCGCGTCGTCGACCGTGGGGGAACGGCGGATCAGCGCGATGACCTCGTCCAGCGCGTCGAGCGCCTTGAGCAGGCCGCGCAGGATGTGGGCCGCCTCTTCGGCCTTGCGCAGGCGGAACTGCGTGCGGCGCACGATGACGTCGATCTGGTGCGTCACCCAGTGCCGGATGAACGCGTCGAGCGAAAGCGTCCGCGGGACGCCGTCAACGATGGCCAGCATGTTGGCGGAGAAGTTGTCCTGCAGCTGCGTGTGCTTGTAGAGGTTGTTGAGGACCACCTTGGCGACGGCGTCGCGCTTGAGCACGATCACCAGGCGCTGGCCGGTGCGTCCGGAGGTTTCGTCGCGCAGGTCGGCGATGCCCTGCACCTTGCCGTCCTTGACCAGGTCGGCGATCTTGATGGAGAGGTTGTCCGGGTTGGCCTGGTACGGCAGTTCCGTGACCACCAGGCACGTGCGGCCCTGGAGCTCCTCGACACTGACGACGGCGCGCATGGTGATCGAACCGCGACCCGTGCGGTAGGCGTCCTCGATCCCCTTGTGGCCGAGGATGGTCGCGCCGGTGGGGAAGTCGGGTCCCTTGATGCGCTTCAGGAGCTCCTCGAGGAGCTCATCCTTGGTCGCGTCGTGGTTCTCCAGATACCACTGCACGCCGTCGGCGACCTCGCGCAGGTTGTGCGGCGGGATGTTGGTGGCCATGCCGACGGCGATTCCGGAGGACCCGTTGACGAGCAGGTTGGGGAACCTGGCCGGCAGGATGGTCGGCTCCTGGTTCTTTCCGTCGTAGTTGTCCTGGAAGTCGACGGTTTCCTCGTCGATGTCGCGGACCATTTCCATGGCCAGCGGGGCCATCTTGGTCTCGGTGTAACGCGGGGCGGCTGCGCCGTCGTTGCCCGGCGATCCGAAGTTGCCCTGGCCCAGCGCCAGGGGGTAGCGCATGGTCCAATCCTGGATGAGGCGGACGAGGGCGTCGTAGATCGCGGAGTCGCCGTGCGGGTGGTACTGGCCCATGACTTCGCCGACCACGCGGGCGCACTTGTTGTACGAGCGCTCGGGACGGTAGCCGCCGTCGAACATCGCGTAGAGCACGCGGCGGTGGACGGGCTTCAGCCCGTCGCGCACGTCCGGGAGGGCGCGGCCGACGATGACGGCCATCGCGTAGTCGAGGTAGGACCGCTGCATCTCGGTCTGCAGGTCGATCTGGTCGATGCGGTCCACGAAGGTCTGTGTCTCCGGCATGATCCGGCCCTCGATCTCGGGTCCGTCGGGGTTTTCGGGCGTCTCGTCGCTCATCGGATTCTTCCTTTAGTCACATCTGGGGAACGTGTGGGGAGGTGCGCGGGACTAGATGTCCAGGAAGCGCACGTCCTTGGCGTTCTGCTGGATGAAGTTGCGTCGCGATTCGACGTCCTCGCCCATGAGCACGGAGAAGATCTGGTCGGCGGCAGCGGCGTCGTCCATGGTGATCTGGCGCAGCGTCCGGTGGTCGGGGTCCATGGTGGTGTCCCACAGCTCGGTGTAGTCCATCTCGCCGAGGCCCTTGTAGCGCTGGATGCCGTTCTCCTTGGGGAGGCGCTTGTTCGACGCCGCTCCGGCCTTGAGGGCGTCGTCGCGCTCCTTGTCCGTGAACACGTAGTCGTGAGCCGAGTTGGACCACTTGATTCGGTACAGCGGCGGCATGGCCAGGTAGACGTAGCCCTGTTCGATCAGCGGACGCATGTAGCGGAACAGCAGCGTCAACAGCAGCGTCGTGATGTGCTGCCCGTCGACGTCGGCGTCGGCCATCAAAACGACCTTGTGGTACCTGAGTTTGGTGGCGTCGAACTCCTCGCCGATGCCCGTGCCGAAGGCCGTGATCATGGACTGGACCTCGGAGTTGCCCAGGGCCTTGTCCAGCCGGGCGCGCTCCACGTTCAGGATCTTTCCGCGCAGCGGGAGGATCGCCTGGGTGCGCGGATCGCGCCCACGCTTGGCCGAGCCGCCGGCGGAGTCTCCCTCCACGATGTAGACCTCGCACTCGACCGGGTTCTTGGACGAGCAGTCGGACAGCTTGCCCGGCATGCCGAATGTCTCCAGCGGGCTCTTGCGGCGCGCGTTGTCGCGCGCCTTGCGGGCCGCCAGGCGGGCCTGGGCCGCGAAGAGGGACTTGCGGATGATGTCCCTGGCGGTGTTCGGATTGCGCTCCAGCCAGTCGCCCAGCTCCTCGTTCACGACGCCCTGGACGTAGCCCTTGGCGATCGAGTTGCCCAGCTTCGTCTTGGTCTGGCCCTCGAACTGCGGCTCGCCGAGCTTCACGGAGACGACGGCGGTCAGTCCCTCGCGGATGTCGTCGCCCGTGAGGTTCTCGTCGTTGCCCTTGAGCAGGGTCTTTTCCCTGGCGTACCGGTTGATGAGCGAGGTCATCGCCGCCCGGAAACCCTCCTCGTGGGTGCCGCCCTCGTGGGTGTTGATCGTGTTCGCGTAGGTGTGGACGGATTCCGAGTAGGCGGTGGTCCACTGCATCGCGATCTCAACGGAGATCTGCTTGTCCTTGTCCTCGCTCTCGAACGCGATGACGTCGTCGTGGACCAGCTCCACCTTCTTGGACGCGTTGAGGTGCTTGACGTAGTCCAGCAGCCCGTCCTTGTAGAGATAGTCGACGCTACGGTGCTTCGGCTCGGCGGCCTCGGCGGCGCGCTCGTCGTCCTCCTCCGCGATTTCGTCGGCGGAGTCCTCGAGTGCGCGCTCGTCGGTCATCGTGATGCGCAGGCCCTTGTTCAGGAACGCCATCTGCTGCAGCCGCGCCCGCAGGGTCTCGAAATCGAACTCGACGGTGTCGAAAATGTCCGGGTCCGCGTAGAAGGTCTGGGTCGTTCCCGTGCCGTTCGCGTCCTCGCCCTTGACGAGTTCGCCCTGTGGCTTGCCGCCTTCCGCGAAGGACATGCGCCAGACGCTGCCCTGGCGGCGGACCTCCGTGTCGACACGCCGCGAGAGGGCGTTGACAACGGAGATTCCGACGCCGTGCAGACCCCCCGATACCGCGTAGCCGCCGCCGCCGAACTTTCCTCCCGCGTGCAGGATGGTCATCACGACCTCGACGGTCGGCTTGCCCTCGGTGGGGTGGATGTCCACCGGGATGCCGCGGCCGTTGTCCACGACCCGCACTCCGCCGTCGGCCTGGAGGGTGATCTTGATGTGGTCGCAGTAGCCGGCCAGGGCCTCGTCGACGGAGTTGTCGACGACCTCGTAGACGAGGTGGTGCAAGCCGCGGGGACCCGTGGAACCGATGTACATGCCGGGCCGCTTGCGCACGGCCTCGAGTCCCTCGAGGACCGTGATGTCGCTTGCGCCGTATTCGTGCGTCACGCGCCCGCCGTTCGAGAGGTCCTGAGCGCCTTCGGAAGAGGCTTCCGCCGTCTCCTGCCGGTCTTCCCCGACGCCGGAATCCCGGGGTTCCTCGTCCGGGTTTTCCTCGGGTGCGGTGTTCTCTATATCCACAGGCGCTACAGACTCCTTGTGCAATTCCGGCGGGCGGCGCCCGTCAGGCCGCCACTCATGAACCGGCGTCCCACAAAGCTGGGGGACGCCACGCCCTAAATTCTACCGCGAATCGTCTCTGGAATCGCGCCGATCCACGGCCAATAGGCCCCCATTGGCCAAAAAAGTGCCATAGAAGCCACTGATGGACCCTCGCATGTGGGCCTGTATGGCTCCCGGGCTTGCGGGGCGTGAGCAGGCAAGGCAACGCAGGCGACTCGGCCCCGTTCCCCGAATGGCCCCCACACCGCTATCCGTAGGTGTCTCGGGGGCCCCTGCCCTGTACGCGGCGCATCCCCTTGCGCCAGCTTGGCGCCGAAGGACCGATCACCCGGATGACGATCACGACGCCGGGACCGAGCTTCTCGTCGAAGGTCTTCAGCAGGCTGTGGCTCAGGAGCCGCAGCTGGGTGGCCCAAGCGGTGGAATCGCACCTGACGACCACCGTCGTCTCCTCGAAACTCTCCGGCGTGCAGTGCGCGGAGATTTGGGGGCCCACGAGCTCCGCCCATCGGGAAATCACCGATCCGACGGCGACGGGAGAGGTCCAGCCCCGGTCCCGCACCATGCGCGAGAACACGTTCCCGATGCCCTGGGGGTCGCGTCCGTCGTCGTATTGGATTCCCGCCGGCGACTTGCGCCGCTTGGCGCGCACCTCCGCGGCGCGCTCCCCGGCCCGCTGCGCCTGGGCCGCGTTGACGCGGATTTCCCCGCGCGCCGCCGCGGACTCGCGCATCCTGTTCAGCATGGCCCGCGCCGCGTCGAATTCGACGGGCTGTTTGCCCGTCGGGGCGGGTTCCCGCCGATCGGTCACGACTCCACCATTCCGGGGCCAACACGCAGGACCGTCCCGCCCAACTCCTCCGGGACATCCTCCGGCACCGCGGCGGTGACGATGACCTGTTCGGCGTCCGCCACCACGGCCGCGAGTTTCCGCCGGCGCCCGGTGTCCAACTCGGCGAACACGTCGTCGAGGATGAGGATCGGCCGGGCACCCTCGCGCGGATCGTCCTCACACATGGCCCGGTAGGCGGCCAGCCGCAGGGAAAGCGCCAGCGACCAGGTCTCGCCGTGGGACGCGTACCCCTTCGCCGGCACGGCCCCGAGACCCAGGAGCAACTCGTCGCGGTGCGGGCCCACCAGCGTGAGCCCGCGCTCGAGTTCCTTCTTCCGCCGGGCAGCCAGTGCCGTCAACAGGAGCTTTTCCAACTCCTCCGTGCCGGCGTCGGCAAGAGCGTTCTCCTCCGCTCCCGGCGACGGTCCGGGTGTGCCGTCGTCGTCGAGTTCCTCCACCACGGTCGACCGATAGACCGCGGTCGCCGCCTTCGATCCATCCGTGAGCCCCGCATAGGACGCTTCGAGGTGCGGCGTCAAGAGCGCCAGAACATCCAGCCTACCGCGGAGGAGCCGGGCGCCCGCTTGGGCGAGGTGCTGGTCCCAGACGTCCAGCGTCGCCTCGTGGGAGGAAGTGAACCTCCCGGCCGCGCGCCCGGATTTGAGGAGGGCATTGCGTTGCCTCAGGACACGTTCGTAGTCGCCACGGGTGGCGGCATGGTGCGGCTGCAGCGTCACCAGCAGATCATCCAAGAACCGACGCCGGTTGGAGGGGTCTCCCTTCACCAGCGCGAGGTCCTCCGGGGCGAAAAGGACGGTTCGGACAATGCCGAGGACGTCACGGGCGCGTACCGGGTTGGCCCGGTTGATCCGCGCACGGTTGGCCTTGCCGGCGGTGATCTCCAGTTCGATCGACGTCGCCTGGGCACCGCGTTGGATGCGGGCCCGAACCAGCGCCCGGTCAGTGCCGAACCGGATGAGCGCCGTGTCTCCTGAGACGCGGTGCGATGACAGCGTGGCCAGGTAGCCCAAAGCCTCGGCGACATTGGTCTTCCCGACTCCGTTGGGTCCGACCAGGACGCTGGTGCCTGCCGCCAACTGGATGTCCACCTGGGCGTAACTGCGGAAATCGGTCAGGGATATGTGAGAAACGAACACCCGGGGGTATGTCCCTATTCGCCGGGGCGCTTGACCGCGTGGCCGCCGAACTGGTTGCGCAGCGCCGCCACCATCTTCATTGCTGGTGCGTCGTCCTGGCGCGACGCGAACCGGGCGAAGACGGAAGCGGTGATCGCAGGTGCCGGGACCGCGTTGGAGATTGCCTCCTCCACGGTCCAGCGTCCCTCGCCCGAGTCCTCGACGTAGCCGACAACGTTGGCGAGCTCCGGATCTTCGCGCAGGGCCACGACCAGCAGATCCAGCAGCCAGGAGCGGATAACCGTTCCCTCCTGCCAGGCGGCGAAGGTGCCCGGAACATCCTTGATGATGTCCTTCGCGGCAAGGAGTTCATATCCCTCCGCATAGGACTGCATGATGCCGTACTCGATGCCGTTGTGGACCATCTTGGCGTAATGGCCGGCGCCGACCTCCCCGACGTGCACGAAGCTTCTGGCGGCATCGCCTTCCGGGCGGAGCGCATCAAAGACCGGCATGATTTCGGCGATGTCCGCGTCGGATCCGCCGGCCATCAGGCCGTAGCCGTTTTCCAACCCCCATACTCCGCCGGAGACGCCGCAGTCGACGAAACGGATCTGTTTCTCCGCGAGTTCGGCGGCGTGGCGCCTGTCGTCGCTGAAGCGGGTGTTGCCGCCGTCGATCACCAGGTCGTCCGGGGAAAGCCGGTCCTTGAGATCCGCGATGACGGAGTCGGTGATCGCTCCCGAGGGAACCATCAGCCACACGATGCGGGGCGTCGGCAACGCTTCCAGCATTGCCTCGACGGTGTCCACGTCAGTGAGCTCCGCATCGCGGTCGTATCCGGTGACTTCGACGCCGCCCTGGCGCAGGCGGGCGCGCATGTTGAAGCCCATCTTCCCGAGACCGATCAAACCTATGTGCATGGGTTTCTCCTTGTCGTCGATGTGGACCCGGACGGCCCCGCTCTAGCTGGGAAGCCTCACGGGCATGACCAGGTACCGGTAGTCGTCCTCATCGTCTCCGTCGAGCGACTTCTGTGCCGTCATCATGGCCGGCTTCGGCGCGGTGGTGAAGGAGAAGCGGACGAACTCGTTGTTGAAGGCGTTTAGTCCCTCGCCGAGGTAGGCGGGGTTGAACGCCACGGTGATGTCCTCGCCGTCGAGCTGTGCCTCGATGGCTTCCTCGGCCTGCGCGTCCTCGCCGGTTCCGGCGTCGAGGGAAAGCTGTCCTTCGGTGAAGGCCAGCCGCACGGGCGTGTTCCGCTCGGCAACCACGGCCACGCGACGGACGGCCTCGACGAGATCGGTGGTGCGCACGGTCGCATGGATGGGCGTGTTTTCCGGGAAGAGTGAACGGATCTTCGGATAGTCGCCGTCCACGAGGAGGGACGTGGTGCGGCGGCTGCCGCTCTCGAACCCAATGAGGTCGTTGCTCTGGCCGAGTGCGATCTTGATGTCGCCCGCCCCTCCAAGGGTTTTGGCGACCTCATTCAGTGTGCGGGCTTTGACGAGCGCGGATGTCGAGATGCCCGGGTTAGCGGGACGCCAGGAAACCTCGCGGAGAGCCAGTCGATAGCGGTCGGTCGCCAGGAATGTGATGAGGTCGTCTTCGATCTCCATCTTGACGCCGGTGAGGATGGGGAGCGTGTCGTCCTTCGACGCCGCAACGATGACTTGGCTGATGGCCTGGGCAAAAGCCTCTCCATCAACGACGCCGGCGATGTCCGGAAGTGCCGGCAGTGCCGGGTAGTCAGCGACCGGCATGGTGGCCAGATGGAAGCGGCTGCGTCCACAGGTGACTGTGACTTTGTTACCTTCCGTCTCGATCGTGACCTTCGCCTGCGGGAGGCTCCGGCAGATCTCGGCAAGAAGCTTTCCGGAGACCAGGATCGTCCCCTCCTGGGGTGTTTCCGCGGGAATCTCCAGGTGCGCCGAAATCTCGTAGTCGAAACCGGCGAGGGAAACGACGCTGTTTTCCGCTGTGATGAGGATCCCCGATAAAACCGGCGATGGCGGGCGCTGGGACAGTGAGCGGGCAGTCCAGGACACGGCTTCCGCCAGGACGTCCCTTTCGACACTGAACTTCACGTATTCCGCCTTTCACAGCACATGGGGTGACAACTTTCCGTTGCAAGCTTAGCCGGAAGGCCCGAACGGGGAATACCAGCGCAGGGAGCGGTGGACTGGTCGTGGGAACCAGCGGATGGAATGGGAACTTGTTATCTGGAATCTCATAAAAGGTGGGATTCGTAGTGTTAATAAGTCCTGTGGATTCTGTGGATAACAGGCGCAGACCGTACGGCAAGGCCGATTATGCATGTGCACAACATGTTGGTTCGCCATGGCTAAGTGCCGGTCGGCGGTGGACAAAGATCCGCGCCGTTTAAGGGATCCACAGGGGAGGGCGGAGTTATGCGCAGGTAAGCGGCTTCGTCCACTTAACCATCCACAGGTTTATCCACAGCTGTGGTTTTCGCCGCATTGGCAGGGATCGGGGCCGGTCAGCCTTCGCGCTGTTGTTGCTTGATCCGGTTGGTCAGTTCCGTCACCTGATTGAAGATCGCACGGCGTTCGGCCATCAGTTCGCGGATCTTTCGGTCGGCGTGGATCACGGTTGTGTGGTCGCGCCCACCCATTTCCTGCCCGATCTTGGGGAGGGACATGTCGGTGAGCTCCCGTAGCAGATACATGGCGATCTGTCGGGCGGTCACGAGCGTCCGGGTCCGGGACTTGCTGTTGAGTTCCTCGATGCTGAGGTTGAAGTACTCGGCTGTCTGGGCGACGATCGCCGCCGGCGTGATCTCCTGGGCCCCCTCGTCGGTGATGAGGTCCTTCAACACGGTTTCGGCGAGGGCCATGTCGACGCCCTGGCTGTTGAGGGACGCGAACGCGGTGACGCGGATGAGGGCACCCTCCAACTCGCGGATGTTGGTGGAGATCTTCGAGGCGATGTACTCCATGACGTCGTCCGGCGCCGAGAGTCCTTCCGCGGTCGCCTTCTTGCGCAGGATGGCGATCCTGGTTTCGAGTTCCGGCGGTTGGATGTCCGTCAGCAGGCCCCACTCGAAGCGCGATCTCATGCGGTCCTCGAAGCCGGCCAGCTGCTTCGGCGGCAGATCGGACGTGATGACGACCTGCTTGTTGTGGTTGTGAAGCGCGTTGAAGGTGTGGAAGAACTCCTCCTGCGTGGCGTCCTTGTTGGCCAGGAACTGGATGTCGTCGATCAGGAGGATGTCCACGTTGCGGTAGGTCTGCTTGAAGCTGGCCCCCTCGTCGTCGCGGATCGAGTTGATGAAGTCGTTCGTGAATTCCTCGGAGTTCACATACCTGACCCGGATGCCGTTGTAGAGATGGCGCGCATAGTGGCCGATGGCGTGCAGCAAGTGGGTCTTACCCAGACCGGAATCTCCGTATATGAACAACGGGTTATATGCCTTGGCGGGTGCCTCGGCCACGGCCACCGCTGCGGCATGCGCGAAGCGGTTGGACGATCCGATCACGAAGGTGTCGAAAATGTACTTGGGATTGAGTCGGCCGAATTCCTGGGACGTCGAGGGGGGGGACGGCTGCGGGCGGTTATCGCTGATCCGTTCCTTGGGGACGGGCGGCTGCTCGGATTCGGCCGGCTCCGGGCTAGCTTCGGGCACCAGATCGGAGTCGATACTGAAGGCACAGAGGATGTCGTCCTGGAATACTTGGCGGAGGGCGACGTCAAGGGGCCCCTTGAGCTGGGTCTGCAGGACTTCCCGGGTGAGTTCGTTTGGGACGGCCAACAGGAGTGTGGTGCCGATCAGCCCCTGCGGCTGGGCAAGCACCACGAAGCCGCGCTGACGCGGGGTGACGCGATCGTCCTGCTCCAGGTTGCGCACCACCTGACGCCACGCGCTGCCTACCGTGTTCGATTCTTCCGTGCTCACTATCGCAGTCCCCTCAAAGGTGTTGCCGCTCGAAAGGCGGAGGTTCCCGGCCCGGCCGAGTGCACCGGACGGCGACGGGAGTTCCGATTCTAGCCGTCATCCACAATGTTGTTCACAGACGGTGGATAACTCGATCGTTGGCGCGAACCTCCCGCTAGCGGACACGCAGATGCCTCCGCTCCCGGAATGACGGGGAAGCCGACGAAATCCTTCGCCGCCGGCTGACCGCCCCGGATCCAGCTTGTCCACAACTGTGGATTCGCTACACACAGGGTGTGGGAACTCGCTGTAGGGTTGGGAGAAGTAGACGGTGGCCACAGGTGGCCCCAGGAAGCCCCATCCCCGGTTTGACGGGGAGGGCTTCTTTCCCCTACCGTTATTTAGTCCTGTGTGTGTGTTTTCAGTGATGCCTTACGTCCTTGGTCGAGCCAGACAGAGGACAGGGCACCTGCGGAACCGCCACTTTTTGATTCGAGCGTCAGCCTGTTCTTCCCACCTTGTAGCAACGGGTTAAGGCGCATCAAATGATCGTCTTGGAGTTACTACTGTGAGCAAGCGGACTTTTCAGCCGAATAACCGCCGTCGTGCCAAGAAGCACGGCTTCCGTCTTCGTATGCGCACCCGTGCGGGTCGTGCCATCCTGGCTGCGCGCCGCGGCAAGGGCCGCACCGAACTCTCCGCATAGCATCGAGCGGATCCGCACGGATCGGCCGCATTCTTCCATGAGTGCCTTCTCCCGCGGCATCGGCGTCTGACGCCGTGCTGCCGAAGGAGCACCGGATGCGGACCGCCGGGGAATTCTCGAACACCGTACGTTCCGGCGCCCGCTCTGGGCGCCGGAACGTAGTGCTATACGCACGTTCCCGAATCGACGAGGGCGCCGAGGCGCGTTCGCGGTTCGGGTTTATTGTGTCTAAAGCGGTGGGGAACGCTGTTGCCCGGAACCTCGTTAAGAGGAGGTTAAGGGCGGTTGCCGCCGAGGCCTTGGCTAATCAGGGCCACACCTACGACGTCGTCGTGCGTGCCCTGCCATCCGCCGCTCAGGCGACCTGGGCCGAACTTTCAGTCGAGGTATTCGAGGCGATCACGGCCGCCTGCCGCGCGGCGGACCGTAAGGCGACGACCCAGAGGTCGGGGAGGGACAACCATGGCATTGCCTGAGGAAAACCCGGCAACCGGCGTCATTCGCCGTCTTGTCGATGTGCCCCGTCAGATTGCCGTGGCGTTGCTCAAGGGATACCGCGTGGTCGTTTCCCCGCTCTATGGCGATGTCTGCCGCTACTTCCCGAGTTGTTCCGCCTACGCGCTGGAATCCGTCACAGTCCACGGCGCGGTTAAGGGCTCCGGATTGGCCGCCTACAGGGTTCTTCGCTGTAATCCGTGGAGCCACGGTGGCATCGACCACGTGCCAGCCGGCCGCAGGATTTGGCCGAACGGCCACACCCCAAAGATCATGGTGTTGAATCATCCGCCGATTCCCGCCGACGATGATGCCGCAGACGCGGCTCGAGGAGCATGACCTTTAATGGAATTCTTTGACACGCTGCTGTGGCCGTTCCGCCAGGTGGTTTCGTGGATCCTTTGGGCGTTCCATGAATTGTTCACCTGGGTGGGCATGGACCCGGATTCAGGTTGGACCTGGACGCTTTCCATCGTTTTCCTGGTGCTTCTTATCCGGACCGCCCTGATTCCCGTCTTCGTCAAGCAGATCAAGGCGCAACGCGCCATGCAGGCGCTGCAACCGGACCTGCGCAAGCTGCAGGCCAAGTACAAGGGCAAGAAGGACCAGCTCTCGCAGCAGGCGATGATCGCCGAACAGCGGGAGCTATTCAAGAAGCACAAGACCAATCCGCTGTCTTCGTGCCTTCCGATCCTCGTGCAGATGCCGTTCTTCTTCGCGCTGTTCACCGTGCTGAACAACGCGGCGAAGGCGAGCGCTTCGGGCGATCCCATCGGTGCGCTGTCGGCCGCGCATATCCGGAGTTTCGACCAGTCGTCGATTTTCGGCGCCAAGCTCTCCGACACCTTCCTCGGCACCTTGAATTCCGGCTCCCCCAGCATGTCCGTGATCGTCACCGCCCTCGTCATGATCATCGCGATGACGGCGTCGCAGTTCATCACGCAGAAGCAGATCATGTCCAAGAACATGACCAAGGAGGCCCTCGAGGGCCCGTTCATGCAGCAGCAGAAGATGATGCTCTACATCCTTCCCCTGGTGTTTGGGATCGGCGGCATCAACTTCCCGATCGGTGTTCTGATCTACTGGACCGCTTCCAACGTCTGGACCCTTGGACAGCAGTTCTACGTCATTCACAACAATCCCACTCCCGGTTCCCAGGCGGAGCGCGAGCTCAACGAGCGTCGGGCTGCGAAGGGACTTCCGCCGCGGGGACAGAAGAAGATTGAGGACACCGTTCCCGAGGTCGTTGAACCCAAGGTGCAGCGGACGCAGCCGCAGCGCAAGAACAGGAAGAAGAAGTAGTCCATGAGCAACGTTGACGAGACCTCTACGCCGCTTGACCCCGCCACGCAGGACGCCGACGACGAGTCCTCGCCGAGCAGGTTGGAGGAAGAGGGCGACGTCGCCGCGGACTATCTCGAGGAACTTTTGGACATCGCCGACATCGATGGGGACATCGACATCGAGATCCGTAGCGGACGGACGTACATCTCGATCGTCAACGAGGAAGGGGGCGACGAGCAGTTGCGCGGCCTGGTCGGGCATGAGGGCGAGACGCTGGAGGCCCTTCAGGAGCTCACCCGACTGGCCGTCCTGTCGTCCACGGGGAACCGGTCGAGGCTGGTGTTGGACATCGTCGGCTACCGGGAGGGTCGTGCCAGCGAATTGCAGGGCATCGCGGAGGACGCCGTCGCCAAGGCACGTGAGTCTGGAGAGCCAGTGGCACTGCCTCCCATGAGCGCCTACGAGCGCAAGCTCGTGCACGACGCCGTTGCCGCCCTTGGATCTCACAGCGAGTCCGATGGCGAAGGACCGCGCCGGCACATCGTCGTCTCGGCCAACGAGGCCTAGGACAGGCACCAGAGGAGAGCGGAACCACGTGAGCATGGAGCATGAACCTACGGCGGAGGAACGCCGCGCCGCCGAGCTTGTTTTTGGAGATCGACTCCCCCTAGCCGAAAGGTACGTCGAGCACCTGGCAACATCCGGTATGGAACGCGGGCTGTTGGGTCCACGCGAGGTTCCCCGGCTCTGGGGCCGTCACGTTCTTAACTGTGCTGTCGTGGCGGACCTGATCGCCCAGGGCTCCGAGGTCGCGGACGTGGGCAGCGGGGCGGGGCTGCCGGGGCTCACGTTCGCCATTGCGCGGCCGGATCTTTCGGTGACGTTGATCGAGCCGTTGGAGCGTCGATGCATTTGGCTCAGCGAGGTGACGGAAGATCTTGGGTTGGACAACGTGACCGTTTACCGGTCCCGTGCCGAACAGGCCGTGGGGCACGTCGTTGCCGATGTGGTGACCGCACGAGCCGTTTCCGCCCTGGGCAATCTCGCCGGACTGACGATCCCGTTGTTGGGCGGTTCCGGCGAGGTCTTAGCGATCAAGGGTCGCAGCGCGGCCGAGGAAATCGACAAGGCATCGAAAGCCATTCGGAAGCTCGGCGGACGGGGAACCGAGGTGGTGACTGTCGGCGAGAACGTGCTCGAGGAACCAACGACGGTTGTCCGCATCCGCGTCGGTTGACGTCGAACCGATAGTCTGTACTGGTGGCCGATGCGCCATGCAGTGCGTCGAGGAGGAGGAGTAGTGAAGAGCTCGGGAAGCAAGATCCCGCCGTTTGCAGCACTCTTTCGTTCGTCGACGACCGTCAGGACTTCGGTACAACCCGAAAAGGTTGCAAATGCTGGTGAAGACACCGTTTCACGTGAAACGACTGGTCAGGAGACCACGCAGTCGGCGACAGTCGTCGCGCACGAAGACCCCGTACGGTCGCAAGAAGCAGTTCAGGCTCGAGCAGAGGCACCGGTTCAGAACGTTATGGACACCATTGACGACAGCACACCGCTGGCCAGTGAACTGGCTAGCGAAAACAAGCGACGCGAACGCCTGAGCGGCCGTACGCTGCCCAGCCCGGATGAAACACGCTACTTCACGGTCAGTAACCAGAAGGGCGGGGTCGGCAAAACAACCACCACGGTGAACATCGCCGCGGCCCTTGCCTCCGCTGGTCTGAATGTTCTCGTCGTTGATATCGACCCGCAGGGCAATGCGTCAACCGCGTTGGGGATCGAACACCACGCCGAGGTCGACAGCATCTACGATGTGCTCATCAACGACGTTCCCCTAGCCGAAGTAGTGGCGGCTTGTCCGGACGTTGACAACTTGGTCGTTGCGCCGGCCACCATCCATTTGGCAGGCGCGGAGATCGAGTTGGTTTCACTCGTTGCCCGCGAGCAGCGGTTGCGGCGCGCCCTGGACCAGTACGCCAAGTACCGCGAAGAAAACGACCTGCCCCGGCTGGATTACGTTTTTGTGGATTGTCCCCCAAGCTTGGGGCTGCTTACCGTCAACGCGTTCGTCGCCGCTCGAGAAGTGCTCATCCCCATTCAGTGCGAGTACTACGCTTTGGAGGGGTTGAGCCAACTACTGAAGAACATCGAGATGATCCAGAAGCATTTGAACGCGGATCTGGTTGTTTCGACCATTCTTCTCACCATGTACGACGGCAGGACCAATCTGGCGTCCCAGGTGGCAGCCGAGGTGCGAGAGCATTTCCCGAAGCAGGTACTTGGAGCCCTGATTCCCAGGAGCGTCCGGATTTCCGAGGCGCCCAGCTACCAACAGACCGTTATGACCTACGATCGCAACTCAACAGGCGCGCTTTCCTATCTCGAGGCAGCCACGGAGATTGCGGAACGCGCCTAGCCTCCGCGTAACGACGCATTGCGCCAAGTAGACTCGTTCTCGAGCATTCACGCCCGGCAATACGGGCACATCGCCGAGAGGAAGTCACATGGCGGAAAAGCGACGGGGTTTGGGGCGCGGCTTAGGAGCTTTGATCTCCAGTGCACCCAGCAGCGGCGAGGCGTCTGAAGTTTCGGACGGAGGTACCGCGGATCGTTCAGTGCACGCTGTGGCCGGAGGCGACTCGACGGCCGAAGCCCAATCCGTTTCACGTGAAACGCTACGCACCGAGTCGGAACCCATTGGCGACTCTCGGGCCTCTGGCACGCCCAGGATGGGCTCAACGTGGTCTGAGGGGGCCGATGTCGGCGCCATCTCCGATGAGTCTCCTGTGGAGGTCACGAGGGCATCTGAGCGCAAACCTGCCCTGAATGCAGCTGCCGATTCTAAATTCCAAGCTCCGACGGCCAGCGGAGGGAAATCTGCTGATCGCAAGACGCGTCCGGTGGATATGTTCTTTACGCCGGGTAAGTCCGCCGGAGATTCACTGACAAACGAGAAGCCAGCAGCTAGCAACGGCGCTGGCGATGACGCGCGCGCCGAAACCCGTTCACCGCGGACAAAGGCAACTGGAAAGCGTCCTCAAATGCCGGACTTCATCGGCGAAGTGCGTGGACGTGGTTCCGACGGTGCACGGTCACGATCTGAAGTTGATTCGTCAGCAGTCCACGAGACGACTGCGGGCATTTCTGGGCCTTCCGAGGACAGTGCGCGGACTTCATCTGCGGAGGAAGCCGATCGTTCGAGCGACTCGGAAGTTTCACGTGAAACACTCGTCGCCGTTCCGGGCGCTTCCTTTGCCGAGATCCCGGTGGACAAAATCCACCCGAATCGGAAGCAACCTCGCACGGACTTCGACCAGGAGGATATGGCAGAGCTTGTCCACTCCATCAAGGAAGTGGGCCTGCTTCAGCCGATCGTAGTCCGCCCGTCCCCTGAAGGCGGCGATGCAGCTTATGAACTGGTCATGGGTGAACGTCGTTGGAGAGCAACCCAGGAGGCTGGCCTCACAACGATACCGGCCATTATCCGTGCCACCACGGACATGGATCTTCTCCGCGACGCTTTGTTGGAGAACCTCCACCGTTCCCAGTTGAATCCGCTTGAGGAAGCGGCAGCGTATCAGCAGCTTTTGCAGGAATTTGGATGCACCCAGGACGAGTTATCGGAGCGGATTGGTCGGTCGCGACCACAGATTTCCAATACGATACGTCTCATGAAACTGCCGGCACTGGTGCAGCGACGTGTTGCAGCGGGAGTCTTGAGCGCTGGACACGCGCGCGCACTCCTCGCGCTGGCCGATGTGGGCGATATGGAACGGCTTGCTCAACGTATCGTGAATGAGGGGCTCTCTGTCAGGGCCACCGAAGAGATCGTCGCGCTCAGCGATGGACTCCGTCGGCCGGCCAAGGAATCGTCGCCGCGGACGACGGCTCGTCACGAGCGCCTGGATTTTTTGGCTACGTCACTCTCAGATCGCTTGGACACCAGCGTAAAGATCACGTTGGGGGCAAAAAAGGGCCGCGTCAGCATCGAATTCGCCAGCGTCGACGACTTGAACCGCATCATGGGCGTCATTTCTCCCGGTTCGCCCAACTGAACGATCAACAAGAGAGCGAATCGGTGGGTGTGTTTCACGTGAAACACTCCCACCGATTCGTAACCGGTTCGTCTTCGGCGTTTGGTCCGAGAATACCCGTCAGCGGGATCCGCGCCTGGACAGTCCGCCCACTTTGATCCGGGCGTCTCATGAATTTGTTAGGGATGATGACCGCACATACCAAGCTTGTAGTTCAAGAGTCTGGTTAACCATGGTTATGGTCTTCACAGACTTAGTTTGCTCGGTGTCGCGTCCGGCCCCCACACAGACTTGATTTGGCCTACAATCCGGTATTGCATCACTTGAAACACGGCGATATTCGAAAGTCGCGACCCCGCGCGTCATGGCGTTGTGTTTCACGTGAAACTATCGACGAATCTCCGAGAATCTTTTGCGGTGACGCCGTCCTTGGGTCAAAGTAGGCGTGGCCGACGGCGCGAATGCGTGTTTTTGTGCCGTTCTCCACGCTAAACACTCTGCGAACTTCTAACTCGAGACGAAGACTATAGTTCTAGATGACAGCCTCGAGGGACTCCTGTTCACGATGGGCGTCTTTGCATCAGATCAGTCGGTTGGGACGACTGCTCGGTGCATCCGTGATCTGGCCAGAGTACAGCGGTCCCCCCTGATGCCGCGGGACACCCGTGTTTCACGTGAAACCGTCGCAGCTTCCATCGCGTTACACGTTTTGAACGCTCCATTGATCGCCGCGTATAGCGTAGAGGTCAGGGCACATTGCGCGTTGGAAGCGTCGTGATCGCGCGCACGGACGATGGCGGGCAAGCGGTTACCGTGTTGTGATGCTTTGAGCGGGTAAGTACAAGCGACCATTGAAATCAAAGGCGCCTTGTTGTGCGATGCGTCCATGCTCGCCTTCCACGACGGTTGGGCGTTGTGGCTGCAAAGTACCAGACCGCGCTCCGTCGAGTAGCGGTGCTCACTCGATGCTTTGCCGCCCATGTGCTTTTCCTAGTCTGCTAGAGAAGTGCGTCTCGTATCCAGGCGCTTCATTGATCGAGTGTGGAGACGCGGTGATCTCCCAAAAACGGGTCCCCTCGAACCCGCCGTTCCTGGATTCTGAACCCCATGCCTTCCCGTGTTTCACGTGAAACCATATGATCCAGCGGTGAGGGGTTTCGAAGATCCACCGATCCCCGGCACGGAGTCAATCGCAGGTTGCGATACCGACCGAGGTTTTGTACTGCCGTAATGGCTCGGGTGAATGGCGCATGCGTGAGCAGAACAATCGCATTCGAAGCGGAGTCTCAATGCCGCGGTGCAGGCCGGCGCGGACTCAGGGTCTATCAAAAAGCTCGAGCTATATGGTCAGCGCGAAGCGAGACGCGAGGAACTGGCGTCCGTGGCGGCGGGTGGTCCGGCCGTAGCTTGATGACAAGTATCACTGCCTCGGCGCAACGTCCGTGAGCGGAATATAGTTAGAGAACAAACCAAAACGTTTGTAATACGTGGTTAGTTTGCTGACAGGGCGTCTGCCCGGGCAGAGCCAGGTCTCTGGACCCGGCAAAAGCACCTCGACGCAGAAAGGGTCCACACCGGTTGCTCCGGTATGGACCCTTCCTCCGGACGTTTGGGTCCAGAAGCAATTTCACGGATTAGAGGTAGGCCGCGAATTCCTGTTCGATGACTTGCTTTGGCTTCGCTCCGATCGAACTGGCGACGTGCTCGCCGCCTTGGAACACGAAGACGGCCGGAATGCTGGTGATGCCGTACTTCGCGGCGATGGCCGGGTTGTCGTCAACATTGACCTTCACGACCTCGATCTTTTCCGCATGCTCTGCGGCAATCTGATCGAGGATCGGGGACAGCTGGCGGCACGGGCCGCACCATTCTGCCCAGAAGTCCACGAGTACCGGCTTCGCGGAATCGAGGACATCGGTCTGGAAAGTGGCGTCGGATACGTCCTTGGCGTGGCTCATGTGCATGGCCCTTTCTGGTTGGTTCGACTACAGGCTTGCGCCGGCTGTCTCTGTCTGGGAGGAGTGGAGATCGGAAAGGAAATGCTCGACGTCCAGGGCGGCTACGCAACCCGAACCGGCAGCAGTGACCGCTTGACGGTATGTGGGATCGATGACGTCGCCCGCGGCAAAGACACCGGGGATGTTGGTCTTGGATGTACGCCCCTCGACGGCGATGGTCCCCTCCGCCGTCAGGTCCAACTGGCCCTTGACGAGCTCGGTTCGTGGATCGTTGCCGATGGCGACGAACACGCCGGTCACGGGGAGCTTGGACGCCGTCCCATCGACGAGGTTGCGCAGTTTGATGGCCGTGACCTTCGCATCGCCCTCGAAGCCCTCCACACCGGTGTTCCATACGAACTCGATCTTCGGGTGCGCGAGCGCCCGGTCCGCCATGATCTTCGACGCCCGAAGCGTGTCCCGGCGGTGAACGACGGTCACCTTCGAGGCGAACTTCGTGAGGAACAGAGCCTCCTCCATGGCCGAGTCGCCACCTCCGACGACGGCGATTTCCTGGTCCCGGAAGAAGAAGCCGTCGCACGTGGCGCACCAGGACACGCCGTGGCCCGACAGACGCTTCTCGTCCGGCACACCGAGTTCGCGATACGCGGACCCGGTGGAGACGATGATGCTGTGGGCGCGGTACGTGTCCCCATTGGCCAGAACGACGGTCTTTACCTCGCCGCCCAACGCGGCGGAGGCGACGTCCTCGAACAGGATCTCGGCGCCGAAACGCTCGGCCTGGGCCTGCATGTTGTCCATGAGATCCGGCCCCATGATCCCGTCGCGGAAGCCCGGGAAATTCTCCACGTCCGTGGTGTTCATGAGTTCGCCGCCGGCGGTCACGGAACCCGCGATGACCAAGGGGGAAAGATTGGCGCGGGCGGTGTACACGGCGGCCGTGTATCCCGCGGGTCCGGAACCGACGATGATGACGTCGCGGATGTCATTGGTAGTCTCAGTGGCCACGCTCGGTGAACCTCTCTGTAGGTCCAGGGAGCATGGTGCCCTCCGGATCGGTGATCGAGTCTGCCCTGCACAACGAGCCAAGGCATGCCGGTATTCCCGGCCGGTGTCTAGGAGACTTTGATCTCCGCGACCTGTAGGCCGTATGGCCGCGAGTTGTTGGAGCCGGACGCCAGACGAGGAAGCTCCGTGACGTTGATGAACACATACTGGGCCTTGGCGGGACCCCCGTCGTCACCCGCGACGGGAACGGTGACGGTCGGTCCGGTAAAGGAGCCCGAGGTGATTTCCCGCGCTGATCCGAGGTCGTTGGTGTCGCCGATCCGGATCTCGAATGCGCCGCCGGTGCCGTTAAGCCCCGACAACTCCACCGACGAAACGTCGGACTCCTCCTCGAGCTCCACCACCAAAACCATGTTCGACGCGAACCCGCCAAACTGCGGCTGCGTGAACGAATACGACCGGTACATGCTGCCCTGGCTCCCGTCGATCGCGTTGACGAGAGTCGCATCGGTTTCCGCATTCAGCGCCTGGTTACCCGGAACCAGACGCGAGAGACCGGTTATACGGGGTTCCACCACGGGGGCTTCGGACGATTCGGGGGCGGCGCTGGACTCCGCGGATCCGCCTTCGTTCTCGTCCTCGCTTGCGGCCGGCGCGGAACTGGTGCCGGCCACCGGCCCGGGTTCCTCACCGGGACCGAGGTTGTTGAAGGCGAACACCACCGCGACGATCAACAGAATCGCCAACACCGCGCCAACCAGAAGGCGCGTGCCCTTCCTGCCGCCGGAGGAAGCGTCCTCGTATTCGTCGTCCGCATAATCCGCAGTCTCGGCCGGATCCTGGAAAGAGCGGGCCCCGGCGGGAAAAACGGACGCCTTGCGCAGGCCGCCGTCCTCCGCGGGGGGTGAGCCCGGCGCACCGGCACCGGCACCAACGCCGGCGGCACCAGCTGCACTGGCGGCAGCCGTCCCGGCCGTTGGCGGGGTGTTGGTGTCGTCGCGTGGTTCGTGCCGGTGACTTGGCGCCTCGTCGGCAGCGAAGTCGTCGGCGTCGTAAATCGAAACCTTGGAGGACGTCGGGTGGGCCGCGGCGGGGGGCTGGGGGGCCTCGGGCTGCGCCTGCGTCGCCGCGCCATGGTCGGCAGGGGACGAATCCGCGGCGGAGCGCGGGGCCTCCGTGGGCCGCGGGGGAACACGCGCGGCGGGGTCGGCGGCGCCTGCCGCGCCGGCACCGGAAGCCGTGGCGTTCGCCGCCGCCGCGGCGCTCGCTCCAGCGGCACCGGCCGCCCCGCCTGCGGCCGCACCACCCGTTGCCGCGTCGTCGCCCGAGCCCGGCGCGTTCCGGCCCTTGGCGAAACGGGATTTGAAGCCGGACAGGCGGTCCGTGAGGTTGATTTCGGGGAGCCGGTCGATCATGCCCGGACGGTTCTGCTCCTGGGCGCGCAGTTCCTCGTAGTACTCGTCGTCGTCCTCGTAGACGTGCGGCTCCATGGAGCGCGACTCGCCGAAGATCTCGGAACCGAGGGTGTCGGTGTAGAACGGCTCCACGAAGGGTTCGTCGCGCTGAATTACGAGGTCCAGCAGGTCCGCGGGCGCCGCGGTGTTCGTGATCAGGTAGGTGGTGCCGTCGGAGATGCCGAGGTCCAGGACCTGCATGGCGCCATAGCGTTCCCCCGTGGCGATCTCGCGGGCGCTGGTGGCCACCTGGCTGGCGTTCTCCGCGGATGCCACCAGGATGCTGACCTCGCGGTTGAGAACCTGATCGGTCCCGTCCAGGACCACGTCGCCGTCAGCGGAGGCCAGAACCACGCCGGAGACCTTGTAACGGCCGCCGAGAACTGTTCCGACATCGATGGGCTGCGACACTATTGACTCCCGGGATTGGATGGTGGGTGCGGTTGCACCCGTCTCAGTTGCTCATACCATGCTACCGGTGCGCGCGCCGCGACCCACGAAGCCATGGTCCCTATCGGCGCGAAAGGCGTCCCAGATCCGGAATTCGGCGGGCCAGTGGGCCCAGGAACTCCTCCAGCTCCGGTAGGCGCGCGGCCCGCAACAGCAGCAGGAAGACTACCAGCATGACCGAACCGACGACGGCGATGCTCACCACGGCGTTCGGAATGCCGTCCCAGGGGTAGCCGTCGCTGTAGCCTCCCATCAGCCAAAGGACCGCCGCCCCCACTGCGCCGGCCGCCGCCGCCATCCAGCCGATCCGGATGTAGGTGCCGGCCACCTCGGACGTTCCGTAGTCGCCGTACCGGCGCACCACGAGGACGTGGGCGAGCACGGCGGACAGGACGTTCGTCAGGCCGTACAACAGGGCGATGCCCACGGCGATCCGCGTCGCGGGCAGGAATGCAGCCATGGTGTACGCGGCGGCGAGTCCGACGGCGGCGATGGTCGTCTGGATCAGCATCGGCGTCTTGGTGTCCTCCTCGGCGAAGAACACCCGGATGAGGAAGAAATGGATGCTCTTGAACGGAAGCCCCAGGGCCGTCAGGACCACGAGCTGGCCGATCGCTGCGCCCGCAGCCGCGGCCGTGCTGCCCGTTCCGCCGAAGATCCTGCCCACGGGGCCGGCCAGGACGATGAACGCCACCGAGGCGAAGACAACCGGCACCGCAGTCGTCCGTAGTCCGCGCGAGAGCAGGGGCCCGATCGCCTCGCGATCGCCGTCCGCGAAGGACCGCGACAATTCGTTGAACAGGACCGTGGCCAGCGACAGCGCGAAAATCGAGTGCGGCAGCACGGTGATGAGCTGCGAGGTGTTCAGCGCGTACTCGCCCGCCACCGAGGCGCCGCCCGAGTCCAGGGCCGCACGGGCCGGCGTCGCACTGGAGACCAGGCGTGCGTAGGCCAGAGACGCGACGTTGCCGACCGTCATCGAAACCAGCGTCCAGACGGCGAGGCGCCCCACGTGGCGAAGCCCCATGCCGCGCCACCCGAATCTCGGGCGGATGTGCAGTCCCATCCGGGCCAGCGGAAGGAACAGCACGAGCGCCTGGAGCGCTATCCCGAGCGTCGACCCGCCGGCCAGCAGCAGCGTCTGTTGCCGTGTCCAGGAGGCGAAGGGATCGTCGGTGCCGCCATAGGCGCCGAAGAGGGCCATGTAGGTGCCGATCACGGCTATCTGCACCACATTGTTAACCACCGGGGCCCACATGTAGGCTCCGAAACGACCGTGGGCGTTGAGCACCTGGCCCACCACGGCGTAGACGCCGTAGAAAAAGACCTGCGGCAGGCTCCAGTAGGCGAACGCCGTGCCCAGGGCCAGCATGGAAGGCGTCCAACCCTTGGTGAGTAGCGTGATGATGGGCCCGGCGAGCAGGGTCAACAGGACGGCGAACCCGGCCATCACCACCACCGTTAGCGTGATGAGCCGGCTGGTGTAGTCGGAGCCACGGTCCGCTTTCTTGGACGCCTTGATCAGCTGAGGCACCAGCACCACGTTGAAGATGCCGCCCGCGAGCAGCATGAAGATGATCGTGGGGATGATGTTGGCTTTTTCGAAGACGTCGGCAACGGTCGTGATGGAGCCGATCGCGACGGCGAGCAGCGCCGTCCGCACGAAGCCGAGGATCCGCGAGACGAGCGTACCGGACGCCATCAGCGCATAGGCCCTCGAGTGCCCGCCGGAGGCCGTGGGGGTCTTGCTAGTCGACATGCTGTGGAAGGACTTCCCGCGCGAGGTCGGCGATGCGGCGCTCGTTGGGGAAGGACAGACGCTTGCCGAGCTCCGCGATGGGGACCCACGCGACGTCGACGGCCTCATGGTCCGGATCGTTGTCGATGGTCAGTTCCCCGCCGGTGGCCCGCAACAGGAAGTGGTGCACCGTCTTGTGCACGCGGTAGCTGGTGACGGTGAACCAGTAGTCGATGCTCCCCAGCGGTGCCAAGACGCGCCCGGCGATGCCGGTTTCCTCCTCGACCTCGCGGACGGCGGCTTCCTCGTTCGTTTCCCGGCCCTCCGGGTGGCCCTTGGGAAGACACCATTCCAGGCGGCCGCCCCTGTTGTAGCGCGCGATGATCGCCACGGGCAGCTTTGGCTTGGAGGTGTCCACAATGACCCCACCGGAGGAAACCTCCTCGACGGTGGGGAGCGCGTGGTGTCCCGGCTGCGGCTGCGCGTGCGCCATTGACGCAGTCAACGGCGTGCGCTTCGGGGCGCTGGGAACTGGATGGGCCATGCGCTCCACTCTATCTATGTTTCGCGCGGCACCGTGTTGTCCCCACGCGCGGAGAGGCAACACGGCCCCGAGCAGGCCGAACGGGTGAAAGTCTGGCAGGGTTAAAGCACTATGCAGCAGCTTCCAGACCCGACTGCGCTCACCGCGCTCCTGCCTCCCGTCGTCTTCGACCTGGCGCGCCGCTTCACCGACGCCGGACACGAGCTCTCGCTCGTCGGCGGACCCGTGAGGGACCTGTTCCTGGGCAGGGTCTCGCCGGACCTGGATTTCACGACGGACGCGGACCCGGACCAGACCCTCGCGGCGGTCGCCGGATGGGCCGACGCCACATGGGAGGTCGGGCGTGCCTTCGGGACCATTGCGCTGCGGAAGGGCAACGACACCATTGAAGTCACGACCTATCGTGCGGACGCGTATGACGCCGATTCCCGCAAACCGGCCGTCGCCTTCGGCACCTCGCTGAGCGACGACCTATACCGGCGCGACTTCACGATGAACGCCATGGCCCTGCGCCTTCCCTCGCTCGAGCTCGTCGATCCGTTCGGCGGGTACGAAGACCTCGCCGCCGGCGTCGTCAGGACACCCGGCGCCCCGTCGTCGTCCTTCTCCGACGACCCGCTGCGAATGATGCGCGCCGCGCGGTTCGCCTCCCAGTTGCGCGTCGCGGTCGCTCCCGAGGTCAGCCAGGCCATGACGGACATGGCCGCACGAATCGACATCATCTCCGCTGAGCGGGTCCGGGACGAACTCGTCAAGCTGGTCTGCGGCGCCGATCCGCGCACCGGGATCGACCTGCTCGTGGAGACCGGCCTGGCCGACCGGGTCCTGCCCGAGGTCTCCGCGCTCAAGCTGGAGGTGGACGAGCACCACCGCCACAAGGACGTCTACCAGCACTCGCTCCAGGTACTCGAGCAGGCCACCGAACTCGAGACCGGACCGGACGGTCCCGCGCCGGCCCCCGACTTCGTGCTACGCTTCGCGTCCTTGCTGCACGACGTCGGCAAGCCGGCGACGCGGCGCTTCGAACCCTCCGGCGCGGTCACCTTCCGGCACCACGACGCGATCGGCGCCAAGCTGGTCAAGAAGCGGATGCGCGCCCTGCGCTTCGACAACGAGACCATCAAGTCGGTGGCACGGCTCGTGGAGCTTCACATGCGCTTCTACGGCTACGGCGAGGCCGGATGGTCCGACTCCGCGGTGCGCCGGTACGTCACGGACGCCGGACCCCTGCTCGAACGGCTGCACCGGCTGACCCGATCGGACGTGACCACGCGCAACCGGCGCAAGGCCGAGCGCCTCGCCTTCGCGTACGACGACCTCGAACACCGCATCGCCGAATTGGCGGAGCGGGAGGAGATGGAAGCCATCCGGCCGGATCTGGACGGCCAGGCGATCATGGGCATTCTGGGGATCTCCCCGGGGCCCGTGGTGGGATGCGCCTACCGGTACCTGCTTGAACTGCGGCTCGACAATGGACCCATGGACCGGGCGGCCGCCGAGGCGGCGCTCACGGCGTGGTGGCTGCAGCAACCCGAATCATCAACCGAGGAGACCCAGTCATGATCGAACTTCCCCGCCTCTGGCTAGTGCGCCACGGCGAGACCGAGTGGTCGCGCAGCGGCCAGTACACGGGCCTGACGGATTTGCCCCTCACGGCCGAAGGGGAGGTGCAGGCCCTCGAAACGGGGCGGAAGCTGGCGGCGGTCCGCGAGGCGGGAACCAACTTCGGCCTGGTGATGACCAGCCCGCTCCAGCGGGCGCGTCGTACGGCGGAACTCGCCGGCTTTCCCGACGCGGACCAGGTGCCCTGGGCTCACGAATGGGACTACGGGGACTATGAGGGCGTGAACTCCGCGGACGTGCGCGCCGAGGATCCCGCGTACCTCATCTGGGACAACGGCGTGCCCAACGGCGAGACCCTGGAACAGGTCGGGGCCCGCGCGGACAGCGTGATCGACCGCGTGCGCACCGAGCTCCACTCGGGCGGAGACGCGCTGCTGGTGTCCCACGGCCATTTCAGCCGCGTGTTGACCGCGCGCTGGCTCGGCCTGGACGCGAGCTACGGACGGCACTTCGTCTTGGGTACGGCGCAACTGTGCCGGCTGGGCTGGGACAAGCGGTCGCCCGCCGTGGAGGCCTGGGGGATCTGACTCGGGCACGGCGTGTCGTACGCGACGCGCCGGTTGGTATCTCAACAAGCTGAGAAAATTCGGCGCAGACGGTGGCTTTCCGGCGTCGTACTGTGTAGCTTGAAATCGGTGATTGAGAAAACTCAATGCGAGCTCTCGATCAGCGGACAATATTGGAGCCGGTTAGCCGGCCTGTTCACCTAAAAGGAGGTGGGATTCGTGATTACTGAAATGGAATTCAGAGGAGTGTTTAGCACTCCGGCCGGCACCGGCCACCGAGCCCGTGCAATCGCCCCCGCCTCTGGAACAGCGCTCCGCTAAGCGCACACCGGCCGTCTGCCGAAGACGCTGCTCCCGAGGCCTCCCGCCTCAGAGGTTCCCCAGGAAGAGCAGCGATGTCCGCAAAAACCAGCACCAATTCGCCGACCCCGGCGCGTTCCGCCGAGTTCATCTTCTCCGGTCCGGACGTACTCAGCCCCAGGCCGGCGAACCGCACGGTCCCCGTGCGGACCCTGTCCCCCCGCCGTCGCGAAGGGAGGTGAGAGGAATGCGCAAGGATCGCCGAGATCCACGCCAGGAGCGCACCACCCGGTTCAATCCGGAGCCGCGCCAACGCACCGAGGCACAGTTTCCCCTGGAGATGCTCTTCCGCATCCGGTAGGGCACGCAGCCGGCCCAGCCGGCCAGATGAGCGGCCCGCCACAGGAGGACGAATGGCCAATTTCCACTTACCGACCGCAAAGCCCGCCGGCTTCACCGGCGGGTTTTGCCGCTTAAGATAGCTTGGTTTCCACGGCGGCCGATAGGGCGGCCGAGAACCGACGCGGCCACAAGCCGAGAAGGCCAAGTGATCCCATGACGACGACGTCATCCACCGACCAAAGCGACCTCGCCATCGCCGGCCGCGCCACGCTCCGGCCCATCGCGGAGATCGCCGCGGCGGCCGGCATTCCCGAGGACGCGCTGGAGCCCTACGGTCGACACAAGGCCAAGATCGACGTCGGCGCGCTGCTGCCGCGGGACGCCGCGCCGGGCAAGGTAGTTCTGGTGAGCGCCATGTCCCCGACGCCGGCGGGCGAGGGGAAGTCCACGGTCACGGTCGGGCTCGGGGATGCGTTGGCGCGGGCCGGCCGCAGCACCATGATCGCGCTTCGCGAACCCTCGCTGGGACCCATCTTCGGCATGAAGGGCGGCGCCACCGGGGGCGGATACTCCCAGGTGCTGCCCATGGAGGACATCAACACACACTTCACCGGAGATTTCCACGCCATCACCAGCGCCAACAACCTGTTGATGGCGCTCGTGGACAACCACATCCACCAGGGCAACGAACTCGGGATCGATCCGCGGCGGATCACGTTCCGCCGGGTCATGGACATGAACGACAGGGCGCTGCGGTCCATCGTGATCGGACTCGGCGGCCCCAGCGAGGGCGTTCCCCGGGAAGACGGCTTCGACATCACCGTGGCCTCCGAGGTCATGGCGGTGTTCTGCCTGGCGGCGGACCTCGCGGACCTCAAGGAGCGGCTGGCCCGGATGACGGTGGGCTACGGCTACGACCGGCGGCCGATCACCGTCGCGGATCTCGGTGCGCAGGGCGCCATGGCGATGCTCCTCAAGGACGCCATCAAGCCGAACCTCGTTCAGACCATCGCCGGCACTGCGGCGCTGGTCCACGGCGGGCCGTTCGCCAACATCGCGCACGGCTGCAATTCCGTGATCGCCACCAACACCGCGCGGAATCTGGCGGACATCGTGGTAACCGAGGCCGGGTTCGGCGCGGACCTCGGCGCGGAGAAGTTCATGGACATCAAGGCGCGCTGCGCGGGATGCGAGCCCTCCGCCGTCGTGCTTGTCGCCACGATCCGGGCGCTGAAGATGCACGGTGGCGTTTCGAAGGACGGCCTGGCCAACCCGGACCCGGAGGCGGTACACGCCGGGCTCGCCAACCTCGAACGCCATGTCCGCAACGTCCGGAAGTTTGGCATCGCGCCCGTCGTGGCGCTGAACCGCTTCCACAGCGACACCGAAGAGGAGCTGTCGCTGGTGTTGGACTGGTGCGCAGGACACGGCGTGGAGGCAGCCGTTGCGGACGTGTGGGCGTCGGGCGGCGCCGGCGGCGCCGAACTGGCGGCGAAGGTACTCGCGGCGATCGAACGACCCACCGATTTCCGGCACCTGTATCCCTTGGAACTGGGCGTGGAGGAGAAGATCGCCACGATTGTGCGGGACATCTACGGCGGGGCCAGCGTCGAATTCTCCGTCCAAGCCAGGCGTCGGCTGGAGGAGATCCGTGCCAACGGCTGGGACTCCCTTCCGGTGTGCATGGCGAAAACGCAGTATTCGTTCTCCGACAACCCGGCCTTGCTCGGTGCGCCCGACGGCTTCACCGTGCACGTCCGGGACCTGATCCCCAAGACGGGTGCCGGCTTCATCGTTGCCCTCACGGGGACGGTGATGACCATGCCGGGGTTGCCCAAGGTTCCCGCGGCCATGCGCATGGACGTGGACGCCGACGGAAACGTGGCCGGACTCTTCTAGGACGCACCCGACGAGACGGGGGTCTTGGCGGACTTGGCCAACCCGACCCCGCACCCCTTTAGCTGAGGGGCGCGGGGATCGCGGCTACGGTTCCTAGCGTTCGATGTCGCCGCGGATGAAGGCCTCGACCTTCTCGTGGGCGATGTCGTCGTTGTACTGCTCGGGCGGGGACTTCATGAAGTAGGAGGATGCGGAGAGGATCGGGCCGCCGATGCCGCGGTCCAGGGCGATCTTCGCGGCGCGGACTGCGTCGATGATCACGCCGGCGGAGTTCGGGGAGTCCCAGACCTCGAGCTTGTACTCGAGGGAGACGGGGGCGTCGCCGAAATTGCGGCCCTCGAGACGAACGAACGCCCACTTGCGGTCATCCAGCCACGCGACGTAGTCGGACGGGCCGATGTGGACGTCGTCGGCCCCGAGCCTGGCCGAGGTGTTGGAGGTGACGGCCTGGGTCTTGGAGATCTTCTTGGACTCGAGTCGGTCGCGCTCGAGCATGTTCTTGAAGTCCATGTTGCCGCCGACGTTGAGCTGGTATGTGCGGTCCAGCGTCACGCCGCGGTCCTCGAAAAGCTTTGCCATGACCCGATGGGTGATGGTCGCTCCGATTTGGGACTTGATGTCGTCGCCGACGATCGGGACGCCGGCGGCGGTGAACTTGTCGGCCCATTCCTTGGTTCCGGCGATGAAGACCGGCAAGGCGTTGACGAACGCGACGCCGGCGTCGATGGCGCACTGGGCGTAGAACTTGGCGGCGGCGTCGGAGCCGACGGGGAGATAGCAGACCAGGACGTCGGCGCGGGACTCCTTGAGGGCGGCGACCATGTCGACGGGCTCGGAGTCGGACTCAACGATGGTCTCGCGGTAGTACTTCCCGAGGCCGTCGAGGGTGTGGCCGCGCTGGACGGTCACACCGGTGGGGGGGACGTCCGCGATCTTGATGGTGTTGTTTTCGCTGGCGAGGATCGCCTCGGACAGATCGAGGCCCACCTTCTTCGCATCGACATCGAACGCCGCAACGAACTGGACGTCGTTGACGTGATACTTGCCGAACTGGACGTGCATCAGGCCAGGGATCGTCGCGTCCGGGTCGGCGTTCCTGTAGTACTCGACGCCCTGAACCAGTGACGTGGCGCAGTTTCCCACGCCGATTATTGCGACCCGAATGGGGTTTCCCGACAATGTGACTCCTCAGCAGAAATTCATGAAACGCGGCCGGGGGCCGCGTTAAAGCCTTCACGAGTCTAAATGAACGGATCCCCAACTTTTATTCCTTGGAGGTGCGACAAAAGCGCATTCAGACGGGCGGCACTCCGTGTCCTGCCGCTACCGGGGAGCAACTCCGTCCGCCGGTGCCGACGTGATGCCTCGGGATACGGTTGGGACCCGCGCGCAACGTAGGCTGAAACACATGGCGCAACCACCCAAGGATCCAGGGCACCGGCCGTCCCTCGGGCCTGTGCGCATCACGGTGCCCAGCCGCAACGATCCGCTGCTCCGCCGCCTCGTCGAGGTTATCGGCGGCCCGCTGGGTCGCCACGCCGACCCGGGCCGCGTCTCCCCGGGGTTCTGGACTGTCGAGCGGGTGCTGGTGTTGCTGACCGTGGTCGCCGCAGTCGTGGCGGTACTGGCCAAGAACATGTGCCGGACGCTGGGGTGGGGCGGATCGAACCCGTACATCTGGGCCTGCTATTCCGACTGGCCCGCCCTGTTCCACGCTCGGGGGTTCGCGGAGAACGCGTTTGCGCCGTTCGCGGCGGGGGCGCAATTCGAATACCCCGTGCTGATGTCCGTCGTCGCCAGCCTCACGGCCTTTCTGGTGGTTCCGGGCGAGTACGACCGGACCCTCGCGTACTTCGACATCAACCTGTTCTTCGTTTTCCTGCTGTGGATCGTGACGGTGCTGGCCACCGCTCGAAGCGCCGGCAGACGACCGTGGGACGCCGCGATGGTGGCGGTGGCGCCCGGAATCATCCTTGCGTCGAGCATCAACTGGGACATGTGGGCCGTGGCCCTGTTGGCGCTTGCCCTGCTGGCCTTCGCGCGCAACGAGTCCTTCCTCGCGGGCGTGCTGGTGGGGCTCGGGGTCGCCATGAAGCTGTATCCCATCCTGTTCATCGGTGCCGTACTCGTCCTCGCGTTGCGGACGGGCCGCGTCAAGCCACTGGTCGTGACCGCGGGCGGGGCCGCGGCGTCGTGGTTGGCCGTGAATCTTCCGTTCATGCTCACCAACTTCGATGCGTGGCTGCATTTCCTCCGATTCACACGCGAGCGCGAGGCGGGGTTGTCCTCCCTGTGGCACGCGTGGAACGTGGCCGCCGGGGTCCTGCCCGGTGTGCCGAACCTGGGTGCGGACACGATCAACTCGGCCGGCTTCTGGCTCTTCGCCGCCAGTTGCGCGGGCATTGCGGTACTTGGCCTCACGGCGCCGCGGCGCCCCCGGATGGCGCAATTACTGTTCCTGACCGTTGCCGCGTTCGTCCTGTTCAACAAGGTGTATTCGCCCCAGTTCGTGGTGTGGCTCATTCCCTTGGCGGCGCTGGCCTGGCCCAGATGGCGCGACTTTCTCCTCTGGCAGCTGGTCGAAGTGCTCCACTTTTGGGCGATCTGGATGTACCTCTACGCCTCCACCGCGGACATCCAGCCACAGAATACGTTCCCCGAGGCGTTTTACGTCTACGCCGTCGTCGCCCATATGTTGGCAACGGCATATATCATGTACTGCGTCGCGCACAGCATGATGCACCCCGAATTCGATCCGGTCCGACGCGTCGGCCAGGACGATCCGCAAGCGGGACCCTTCGCCGGGCTTCCCGACGGCGGCCTCCGGGCGCTCTTGGCCGGGCGCAGAGTAGGGAACTACTCCTGAAGGCGTAGGGCGGCCCACCGAAGATCATCCGCAGGGGCGGCTCCCGCGCGCGGCGACCTCCGTAGTCTGGGAACATGATCCAGGCGAGCTCCCTAGCCAAGTCCTACGGCGCAAAGCATGCCGTGGATGGCATAAGCTTCAGCGTCGAGCCCGGCCGCGTCACTGGATTCCTGGGGCCAAACGGCGCGGGGAAATCCACCACGATGCGCATGGCGATGGGACTCGACCGGCCCACGTCCGGCCAGGTTACCGTCAACGGAAAGCGCTTTGCCGAACACGCTGCCCCTCTACGGGAGGTCGGGGCCCTGCTCGAGGCCAAGGCGGTGCACAAATCACGCAGCGCCAGGAACCACCTCCGGGTCCTGGCCGCGACGCACTCCATCCCGGACCGCCGCGTGGACGAGGTGATCGAATTGACCGGTCTCGGTGCCGTCGCACGCAAGCGCGTGGGTGGTTTTTCGCTGGGAATGGGCCAACGGCTGGGCATCGCCGCGGCCCTGTTGGGGGACCCGCAGACACTCATTCTGGACGAACCCGTCAATGGGCTCGATCCCGAGGGGGTCCTTTGGGTTCGCAACCTGGCGCGCGGCCTCGCGGCCGAGGGCCGCACCGTGTTCCTGTCCTCGCATCTCATGAGCGAGATGGCGGTGACCGCGGACCACCTGATCGTGATCGGCCGCGGACGCATCCTCGCGGACGCCCCGATGGCGGAGATCCTGAATGGGCGGGATTCCGCACGCAGCCGCGTCAAGACCGAGCAACCGGACGAGCTCTTTAGGGCGCTCGCCGCTCCGGGCGTCCAAGTCACGCTCGTCGGAGGCGACACGCTCGAGGTCACGGGCATCCCTCCGCGGGACATCGCCGGTCGCGCCCTTGACCGCGGGATCCTGGTCTACGAACTCACGCCGCTGGTGGTCTCCCTTGAGGACGCGTACATGGATCTGACCAAGGACGAGGTCGAGTACCACTCCGGAACCGCGGGAAAGCAGGCGCAACCATGACAGAGACGATGGTGCGCAACACGAGTTTCTTCCGGGTCCTCAGGTCGGAGACCATCAAGTTCACGTCCGTGCCGTCCACGCCGGTGCTCATCCTGTGCACGATGGCAGTGATGGTGGGCTTCGCGGCCCTCAACGCCTGGGCGATCGGTTCGTTCTTCGAGAACGCGCCGGGCAACGCGGACATGGCCGCGGGAGCGGACGAGGTCCAGGCCGCCGCGGACAGCGTCGCTGCCGGCGGAGTGGTCTTTGCCCAGTTGATCATGGGATCGCTGGCCGTTCTGGTGATGAGTTCCGAATTCGCGACGGGCATGTCGCGGGCCACCTACGCGGCGGTTCCCAAGCGCTATCCGGTGTTCCTGGCCAAGGCCCTGCTGGTGGCCGCTGTTTCGTTCCTGGTCGCCGCGGTGTCCATCCTGATTGCGTATCTGGCCATCGGCCCCATCACGGATCACTACGGGATCCCCTTGGACTTCGCGTCGGAGGGGTTCCAGCGGAGCCTGTGGGTATCCGCCGCCTACGTGGGCGCCATCTCGTTGATCGGCTTCGCCCTCGGCTCGCTGCTGCGGAACTCCGCCGGCGGCATCGTGACACTGGCCGGGTTGACGTTCGTGGCTCCGATCGCCTTCGCCCTGCTTCCGGGGGAACTCGTCGCGAAGACCGCGCGGTTCTTCCCCGACTCCGCCTACACCAACCTCCTCGCGGCGCAGACGGCGCCCGACGCCCTGGAGAAGTGGCAGTCGGGGCTGGTGCTCGGCCTGTGGGCCGCCGTCCCCTTGGCCGTGGCCGGCATCGTGGCCCAGCGCCGCGACGTGTAGCGGCCCCCCGACCCGCCGCGGGGACACGGAACGAACGGCCGTCGTCCCCGCGGCCCACCACCAATCGCCGACCGCGAAAGCTAAGCTCGCACCATGATCACAGAGCGGCCTCACGAAGGCTCGGGAACCCCCGACGCCACCTTCGCCGAGCTCGCTCAACGGCGCCGCGGACCGCTCATGCACTACCTGAGGAACCATCCCCGCGTGCTGGACGCCCTGGTGTGCGCGGGTTACCTGGCGCTCACGGTCACGCCGATGGTCGCCACCGGGCCGGAAGCACGCCCACTCGAGATGGGAGGTGCGGTGCTCATCGCCATCGTGCTGTGGTTCCGGCGCCGGCGGTCTCTCCTGGTGCTGGCCATGGTGTTTGTGCTGGAGGCCGTGGCGCTCTTCTCCAACCCGATTGAGAGTCCCGCGGGGGTTGGGCTGTGGATCGCCCTCTATACCGCGGCCACCAAATATACTGCCAGGCGCATGTTCCCACTGGCCGTCCTGATCAGCGCCATGGAGACGATGACGCTGATGGCGTGGGTCGATCCCACTCTCCTGGGTCTGGAACCCGCCGCAGTCCCCACCGGCGAGGAGCGCACGCCACTGATGCTCGGATTCATCGCGGCGCTGATCCTCGCGCTCAACCTCACCTGGGTCGCCGTCGGAGCGATGGTTCGCAACAACAGGCTGCACGACGCCGAGTTGGCCAATTGGGCCCGTCGCGTCCAGGCCTTGGCCCAAACCTCGGAACGCAACCGCATCGCACGCGAGATGCACGACGTGGTCGCCCACTCGCTGTCCGTGATGATCGCGCTGTCCGACGGCGCCGGCGTCGTGCTCAAACGCGATCCCCAGAGGGCGGCCGGGGTCCTGTGCGAGCTCTCCTCCACGGGCCGGAGCGCGCTGGCGGACATGCGCCGGGTGATCGGGGTGCTGCGAGACGGCTCCAACGCGCCCCTGTCGCCCCAGCCCGCCACGTCCTCGCTGCGCGAGATGCTCGAGGGGTTCCGGGTCGCCGGACTCCCGTTGCGCGTGAGTCATACCGGCCCCGAGCTACCCCACGATGCCGCCCTGCAGTTGACCGTCTACCGGATCGTCCAGGAGTCGCTCACCAACGTCTTGCGCTACGGCCGGGACGTGACCCGCGTCGACGTCGGAATCGAGCGCGACGGACAAACCGTGCGCATCAAGGTTGCCGACGACGGGCAGTCGGCCGGATCGGCGCGCGAGACCGTCGGCAGCGGCCAGGGGCTCCAGGGCATCGCCGAGCGGACCGCCATCTACGGGGGGTCCGTCTACGCGGGGCCCGGCCCGCGGGGCGGTTGGGTGGTCCACGCCATCCTGACCGCCCCGGACGTCGAAACCACACCACGATCCTTCCAGGGGGAACCGAAAGATGACCAAGCAAACGGACGCTGACGGCGGGTCCGCTCAGGCCTCGCCGGCCGAATCGGGTCGGCCTATCCGGATCCTGCTCGTCGACGACCAGCCACTGCTGCGCATGGGGTTTCGGCTGATTCTCGAGGGGGAGGGTGATCTCCGCGTGGTCGGAGAGGCGGGTGACGGCGAGGAGGGCGTCGCCAGCGCGGCGTTGTTGAGTCCGGACGTGGTTCTGATGGACGTGCGGATGCCGAAAATGGACGGCATCGAGGCCACCCGTCGCATCGCCGCCGCGAATGCGGACGCCCGAATCATTATCCTGACCACGTTCGATCTCGACGAGTATGCGTTCGCGGGCCTGCGCGCCGGGGCCTCAGCGTTCCTGTTGAAAGACGTCGCACCGGACGAGCTCGTCGGCGCCGTCCGGCTGGTCGCCAGCGGCGACGCGGTGGTGGCGCCGCGGGTCACGCAGAGGCTCCTGGAAACCTACGTGCGCGCCTCCGGTGCCGATGGCGGGCCCACGCGTGACGACGCCGGCGCGCGGGCGGTCGCGGCGGAACGCGACCCGCTGCTCCAGGACCTGACGCCGCGGGAACTAGAGGTCCTCGGAACGATCGCCGAGGGACTGTCCAACGCCGAAATCGCGCACCGCTTCTTCCTGTCGGAGGCCACGGTGAAGACGCATGTGCGGCGGATCCTGATGAAGCTGCACCTGCGCGACCGCGTGCAGGCGGTGGTGTACGCCTACGAAACCGGCCTGGTCGTGCCCACCCAGGGCCTGGACTACTAAGGGGACCGGCGTGGACATCGAATTCCTCCGCAGCCCCTGGTTCATGCTGTCCGTGATCCTCATGGCGGGCGGCGCCTTCCTCCTCTGGGTGCTCGGCTGGGCGCCCGCGGGCTGGAGTAGCATCGTGGTGGGCGTGGCCGCCATGGCATTCGCCCGGTATCGACAGGGCCCCGGAGCCCCGCGAAACCATCCCGGACAAGGACCGAAGGACGGACATGCCCAGTAGTGCCGCGCTGGAACACATCGAGGACCTGGGTCGCTACGTCTCGGCCTCGCCGTCGAGCTTCCACGCGGCCGAGGAGGCCGCGCGCCGGCTAGACGCCGCCGGGTTCGAGCGGGTGTCGGAGCGCGAGGCCTGGGAGGGAACACCGGGCGCGCGCTACACGGTGCGCGACGGCGCCGTCGTCGCGTGGATGGTACCCGGAAGCGCCGGCCCCACCACCGGATTCCGCATCCTGGGCTCGCACACCGACTCGCCGACCTTCAAACTCAAGCCCAAGCCGACCACGGGCCGCGACGGCTGGCTGCAGGCGGGCGTCGAGGTCTATGGCGGACCGCTGCTGAACTCCTGGCTGGACCGCGAACTGCTCCTGGCGGGCCGGCTCGTCGCGCGGGACGGGACGGAACACCTGGCCCGCACCGGAGCGCTGCTGCGCTTTCCGCAACTGGCCATCCACCTGGACCGCAATGTCAACGACGGCCTGACGCTGGACAAGCAGCGGCACATGAATCCCGTCTGGGGACTCGGCGATCCCTCACATGCCGATCTCCTGGGTGTGCTGGCGGGTTCCGCGGGGCTGGAGCCGGAAGACATCGGTGGCTACGACGTCGTCATCGCGGACGCACAGGCGCCCGCCGTCTTCGGCGCCGACGGCGAGTTCTTCGCCTCGGGAAGGTTGGACAACCTCTCGTCCGTGCACGCTTCGCTGGCAGCGCTCGAGGCGCACCGCCGGGCCGGGGACGGAGACCACATTGCGGTGCTGGCGGCGTTCGACCACGAGGAGGTCGGTTCCGCGTCGCGCTCCGGCGCCTGCGGTCCGTTGCTGCAGGAGGTCCTGGAGCGGATTTCCGCCGGGCTCGGGGCCGGTGCCGACCAGCGCGCGCGGGCCTATGCGGACTCGGTGTGCGTCTCGGCCGACGCGGGGCACGCGGTGCACCCCAACTACGGCGAGCGGCACGACCCGGCCAACCGGCCCCTGCCCGGCGGCGGGCCGCTACTGAAGATCAATGCCAACCAGCGCTACACGACCGATGCCTACGGTGCCGCGCTGTGGTCCCGCCTATCCGGCGTGGCCGGCGTTCCCTACCAGGAATTCGTCTCCAACAACGCGCTGCCGTGCGGTTCGACCATCGGTCCCTTGACCGCAACGCGTCTCGGCATCCGCACGCTGGATGTCGGCATCCCTTTGCTCTCCATGCACTCGGCCCGGGAAATGTGCGGCGTCGAGGACCCTCTGGGACTGGCCAGGGTCGCGGAGGCCTTCTTCCGGGACTGACACCACCAACGGCGGCAAAGTAGATGGGGGAGCGGACATGTCCGGACCGACGCGTCAGACGATCTTCACGCACAAGCCGACCCTGCTCGGACAGGGTTTTCTGTTGCGGCCGTTCACCGAGGCGGACATCGGGGCGATGGGGCCGATCCTCGCCGATCCCGAGGTGCTGCGCCTCACCGGAAGCGTGCACAGCACGGCGGAACTAGAGGCGGCCACGGGCGTGCTCGACGACGAGACGCTGGACTGGTACCGGACCCGGGCGGACCAGCCGGACCGCATGGATCTTGCCGTCGTCGATGCCGCCACCGGCGCCTGCCTCGGGGAGATCGTCCTCAACGACTGGGAGCCGCGGAACCAGGCGTGCGGACTGCGGATCCTACTGGGACCGGGCGGACGGGACCGCGGTCTCGGAACGGCGTCGGTTCGGCTGTTGCTGGAGTACGTGTTCACGCAAACGGACCTGTTCCGCATCGGGCTGGAGGTCCACGCCTTCAATCCGCGCGCGCTGCGGGCCTACGAGAAGGCGGGGTTCGTCGTCGAGGGCCGGCGGCTTGCCGCCCACGTGTTCGACGGCGTGCGCAGCGACGTCATCACCATGTGTGTGCTGCTGCGGGACTGGATGGACGCTGACGCAACCTAGGCGGGTGGACTCGGCGTCCACACGCCCGGGGGCGGCGGGCGCGATCCACAAGTCGACCGGCGGCCGAGTGCGGGCGGCACGGCGGGGTTAGTCTGGGGTTCGGACATCCGGTAGGATGGTTCAGGCTGTTTCCGCCGTGCCCGTAGTCGGGCGTGGCGGCAGCCAACGCAAAGAACCTCCTGTTACGGAAAGACCGTGACCGTTTAGCCCAAAGGAGGTGGGTTCACATGCGTAATTACGAATTGATGGTACTGATCGACCCCGAGGTCGATGAGCGTACCGTGGAGCCGACTCTCGGCAAGTTCCTGGACGTCGTCCGCAACGATGGTGGAACCATCGACAACGTCGACATCTGGGGCCGCCGTCGTCTGGCCTACGAAATCCAGAAGAAGACCGAAGCGATCTACGCCGTCGTCAACTTCACCGCCACCCCGGCGACTTCCGCGGAACTTGACCGCCAGCTGTCTCTGAACGAGACCATCCTGCGCACCAAGATCACCCGTCCGGAAGAGCAGAAGGTCACCGCAGAGTAGTCTGCGTTTCCTTTACGTAGAGACCGACAACAGGAGGCACCATGGCAGGCGAGACCATCATCACGGTCATCGGTAATCTCACCAGTGACCCGGAGCTTCGTTTCACTCCGTCGGGTTCGGCGGTGGCGAACTTCACCATCGCTTCCACCCCGCGGACCTTCGACCGCCAGACCAACGAGTGGAAGGACGGCGAAACGCTGTTCCTCCGCGCATCGGTGTGGCGCGAAGCTGCCGAAAATGTCGCCGAGACGCTGACCAAGGGCATGCGAGTCGTCGCCCAGGGTCGGCTGAAGTCGCGTTCCTACGAAACCAAGGAAGGCGAAAAGCGCACGGTCACCGAGCTTGAGGTCGATGAAATCGGCCCCTCGCTGCGCTACGCCTCTGCCAAGGTCGCCCGCACCCAGCGCTCCGGCGGTGGCGGCGGCAACTCCGGCGGGTTCGGCGGCGGCAACGCCGGCAACTCGGGCGGATTCGGCGGCGGCAACTCCGGCGGCAACGCGGGCGGCAACTCCGGTGGAAACTGGAGCGCCCCGGCGGAAGACCCGTGGGCGTCCTCCTCGTCGTCCTCCGGCGGCGGCGGTGGTGGCTGGGGCAGCAACCCCGGCTCTGACGAACCGCCTTTCTAAACACCATATTCACCATCCCGCAGAACCTTTCTGCGGGCTCCACTAGATCAAAGGAGCTCCACGATGGCTAAGGCTGAACTCCGTAAGCCCAAACCAAAGTCCAACCCCCTGAAGGCCGCTGACGTCAAGGTCATCGACTACAAGGACGTCGCATTGCTGCGCAAGTTCATCTCCGACCGCGGAAAGATCCGTGCCCGTCGCGTGACCGGCGTCTCCGTCCAGGAGCAGCGCAAGATCGCCCAGGCCATCAAGAACGCGCGCGAAGTTGCCCTGCTGCCTTACTCCGGCGCTGGCCGCGGCTAAGGAAGGGATACCAACATGGCAAAGCTCATTCTGACCCACGAAGTCACCGGACTCGGTGCCGCAGGCGACATTGTCGAGGTGAAGAACGGTTACGCCCGTAACTACCTTCTTCCCCGCGGTTTCGCCCTGACCTGGACCAAGGGTGGCGAGAAGCAGGTCGAGTCCATCAAGGCCGGCCGTGCCGCCCGCGCCGTTGCCAACTTGGAAGACGCGCAGCAGCTTGCTGCTGCGCTGTCCGCCAAGCCGGTCAAGGTGACCGTCAAGGCCGGTGCTTCCGGCCGTCTGTTCGGAACCGTCAAGGCCGAGGACATCGCCAAGGCGGTCCAGGCCGCCGGTCTCGGTGCCATCGACAAGCGCAAGGTTGAAATGCCGGAGCACATCAAGTCGACCGGCAACTACCAGGCGACCGTGCGACTGCACGAGGACGTCTCCGCCACGCTCGACCTGCAGGTCGTCGCGGCAAAGTAGTCACGTACGCGGCGGGATCCGTCCCGTCCGAACGAGTGCTTGAACACGGAAGGGCCCCGCCTGTTGGCGGGGCCCTTCCGCGTCTCCTTGCGAAATGTTGCGTGGGTCTTTGACCCCGTCCCTCCGTCCGGCCTAGCGTTGTGGGTGAATCAAGAGCGCCAACGCGAAGCCCTGGCTCGTTGGACGGCAACCCTCTTTCGGTAGTGGGGTGCTCCAGGTGATGATTCGGCCGCCCGGATGCCCCGGAGCGGCAAGTGCCGAGCACGCGAAGGAACACCATGCCGCTGACAGGAAGACTCCAGCCGGACTCGCTACGCAACTCGTTCGCCCGCTTCCCCTCCGGGATCGCCGCTCTGTGCGCCACGGTGGACGGAAAGCCGCAGGGCATCGTCGCCTCGTCCTTCACCGTGGGCGTCTCGTTGGATCCACCGCTCGTCATGTTCGCCGTCCAAAAGACCTCCCGGACCTGGCCGATCGTGCGCGGCGCCGCGCGGATCGGCGTGTCCGTTCTGGGGGAACTCCACGAGGGTGTCTGCCGACAGATTGCTTCCCGCGACGGGGACCGTTTCGCGGGACTCAAGATCGAAACCACCGAGGAGGGTGCGCTCTTCCTGGACGACGCAGCCCTCTGGCTGGATTGCAGCGTGGAACAGGAAGTATCCGCCGGCGACCACGACGTGGTGATCCTGCGCGTACACGGGCACGAGTCCCACGGCGACGTAAACGAACCGCTGGTCTTCCACGGGTCCGAATTCCGCAAGCTGCAGGAATCCGCGCTCGTTTAAACCGCCGTGATAAGCCGTCCCGGCCGCGTTGGCGCGGTCAGGCGGAGCGCATGGAATTGACGACCTTCGTGGCCTCGCCCAGAGACGCGCCCGTGTCCCGGCGTACCTTGCGGATCGCCTCCACCGTCTTGCCCGCGCGGATCAGTTGCAGTGTCTCCAGATAGGCGGGATCCGGTGTCCCTCCGGGAGGGTGTTGCGCACTGGCCGCGCGGCTCGCGGCGTACGAAGCGCCCTGGCCGGTGCGGCCGGAGGAAGCCCTGGCGGCGGCCGTTGAGCGTTCCACGGTGGCCCGCCGGATCCTGTCGGCGCGCTCCGTCTCCTGCCGCTGCTGCTCCGCCGCCGCCGCGTTCAGGCGCGCAATGTAGTCGTCCTCCTCGTTGGTCTGGTTTCGTGGCCTGTTGGCGATGGAGGCCACCAGGAGCCAGACCAGGGCCCCGGCGACCAGAACCGTGATCAACAGCTCCGGAGGGCTCATTCCGAACATCGTGTGCTCCTTTGTGGCGGGCGGGCCGCTAGGTGGTTTGGGGTGCCGTGCCGCCGGCGTGGAGTTCGGCCATGACGTGACGGTATCCCGCGGCGGTTAGTTCCGCGAGGACGCGGAGGTCGACGTCGTCGAGCTTGTTGACGTAGAGGCAGGCGGCCCCGGTCCGGTGCTTGCCGAGTCGCGGCAGGAGCGCTGCGGCGTCGGAGCCGTACGTCAGTCCGTACAGCGAGAGCCCGGCGCCCCGGGGTGAGAATCCGACGGCGCACGCGTCGCCCTCGCGACCGGACGCGTAGCGGTAGTGGTAGGCGCCGAAGCCGGCCGGATCCCCGTGGCGCGGTTTCGTCTTGGCTTCGGTCATGCGCACAGTATCGCAGTGCCCCAGACGGGCCACAAGGACCGTTCGCGGCCAGAGGGGCTCTCTGGCCGCCGGTCGGGTACGGCACGGTCGGGGACCTTCTGATGGTGCGGTGGCCGACCCTGCGAAAGCAGGCACGAGGGACACCTGGCCAGTCCACGCCGCCTCCCACCAACCCACGGCGCCCCTGTCATCCCTGCGGCATCCAGCATGAACCCGGTACCTACGCGGTGGAAACGGACGACCCGCGCGGCTTGCGGAGACGAATCGCGGGCGTGTCTGTGGATAAGTTGGGGATATGTGGGTAACCGGTGGCACCCCTAGGTGTTTACTCGGCAGTAAACATGCAACGTCGCCCTGAATGTTCTCGGGAAACTAATTTCCCGCAATTGTCCGACATCTACTAACTGCCTAGTCAGAGGCCTATTGAGGACTAAAATACTTTGTCATCCACAGGGTCATCCCCAGTCTGTGCACACAACACGCCGTAGTACCCACAGGTTCTCCACACGGGCTGTGGATAAGCGTGTTGGGTTGGGCCGATTAAGGGTCTATGGTGGCAAGGTCTTCGGTCCAATTGTGGATAAGAGGCTGGTTTGCCACAGCTCCATCCACATGGCTACTCAATGGCCCCCGGGTGTGGGAACCCGCTGTGATACTGGAGTCTTCAGGGCGCGCCGCAGGCCGCCCACGTTCACCTGGAAGGTAATTGTCGTGTCGTTGACGCAAGCGGAGCCCAAGGGTTCGCGGGAGGCGGAGTTCGGGCGCACCCCGCCGCAGGACCTCGTGGCCGAGCAAAGTGTGCTCGGCGGCATGATGCTTTCCAAGGACGCCATTGCGGACTGCGTCGAGGTCCTTCGAGGCATCGACTTCTACCGTCCCGCGCACGAGTCGATCTACGAGGCGATCATCGACCTCTACGGCCGGGGCGAGCCCGCGGACGCAGTAACCGTCTCGGACCTGTTGACGAAGCGGGGTGAGATCTCCCGGATCGGCGGCCCCGCCTACCTGCACACGCTGATCCAGTCGGTTCCCACGGCGGCCAACGCCGGGTTCTACGCGGAGATCGTCCGCGAGCGCGCGGTGCTGCGCCGTCTGGTCGAAGCCGGCACCAAGATCGTCCAGATGGGCTACTCGCAGGACGGCGAGGTCGACGAGATCGTCAACCAGGCCCAGGCGGAGATCTACGCCGTCGCCGAGCGGCGCACCGCCGAGGACTACGTGGCGCTGCGCGACATCATCGAAGGGACCGTCGACGAGATCGAATCCGCCGGCAGCCGCGGCGAGGGCATGATCGGCGTCCCGACGGGGTTCTACGAGCTCGACGAGTTGACGCAGGGGCTCCACGGCGGCCAGATGATCGTCATCGCCGCGCGGCCCGCGGTCGGAAAGTCCACATTCGCCTTGGACTTCGCCCGGTCCGCGGCCATCAAGAACAACATGACCACCGTCTTCTTCTCCCTGGAAATGGGCCGGAACGAGATCGCCATGCGTCTGCTCTCCGCCGAGGCGAGCATCGGCCTCCAGGACCTGCGCAAGGGCACCGTCAAGGACGAGCAGTGGGGCAAGATCGCCACGACCATGGGCCGCCTCAACGACGCCCCGCTGTACATCGACGATTCCCCGAACATGTCGCTCATGGAGATCCGGGCTAAGTGCCGTCGGCTGAAGCAGAAGCACGGCCTCAAGATGGTCGTCCTGGACTACCTCCAGCTCATGAGCTCGGGAAAGCGCGTGGAATCCCGGCAGCAGGAGGTCTCCGAGTTCTCGCGTGCGCTCAAGCTTCTCGCCAAGGAGCTCGACGTCCCGGTCATCGCGCTTTCCCAGCTGAACCGTGGATCCGAGCAGCGCACCGACAAGAAGCCCATGATCTCCGACCTCCGCGAATCCGGATCGATCGAGCAGGACGCGGACATGGTCATCCTGCTGCACCGCGAGGATATCTACGACAAGGAGTCCCCACGCGCCGGCGAGGCCGACGTGATCGTCGCCAAGCACCGAAACGGCCCCACCAAGACGATGGTCGTCGCCTTCCAGGGCCACTACTCCCGGTTCAACAACATGGCCAGCGAGGGCGGCGGCGGGTTCTAACCGCGGCCACCGGCCCGCGCGCCGCCGCGACGCGACACGGGGCTACCGGTCGACGGGCAGGTAGAGGTCCGTCCGCATTGCCGCGGGGTCGCCGTCCGGCGAAGGCCCGGTGACGTAGACCTCCCAGAACGGCAGTCCCGGCGTGTGCCCGTTGGCCTGGACCCACTCCGTGAGCGACGACCATGCCGCGGCGAGCTGTTCGTAGCCGTCAAGATGGGAGACGGTGGCCGCGGCTCCTCCGGGCAGGACGGACGCGTGCACCAGGGTCCCGTCCTCCGTGGCGTGCTCGCCGGAGAGGGGATGGTCGATCGCGAAGCCCACCTCGAGGTCCATGGTCTGCCCCGGCATGCGCGTGTGCAGGGCGAAGGCCGGGCCCACGGCGGTCAGCGATCGTTCCCTCAGGAATGCGGTAAGTACACGGAACGAGTCGTCGTAGAAGCCTCCGATAGATTCGGCGGGAATGTCCCGGCCGCGGACGACGGCGGTGCGCGCCTCGGCGAGGTTCAGGATCGCGGGAGCCTCCCGGGCGGGAGCCACATGCGGGTGCTGCTGGGTCATGGTCTGCTCCTCGCTGCGGGGACGAAAGCCTTGGTGGGCGCTACCCTACGCCCGCCCCGCCACCGGCAACAGGGCACGCTAGCCCCGGGGCCGCATCCGGACCTGGGGCAGGGCGGGTGCCGGCAGCGGCGCGGGCCGGCCGTCGGGAAACGGGCCGAAGCGCGGGTAGGGGGCTCCGTCGTCGTACGCTCCGGTTTCCTCCGGGGTTCCGCCCGCCGCCGTCGGTACGGCCGGTTCGCGGCCGATTTCGGCCTGGTAGGCGGCGCGGTAGGCGACCACCTCGTCGTGCGAGCGGCCCACGAAGTTCCACCACATGACGATCTGTTCGCCCAGCGGCTCCCCGCCGATCAGCAACGCGCGCACCGGTTCATCCCCGGCCGCAAGCACGACGCCGGTGCGCCCGGTGGGCAGGTACGCCAGGTTGTCCCGGGGAACGGGATGGCCGTCGACGCGCAGTTCGCCGGCGTCGAGCAGGATGCCGTGTTCGTGCGACGGATCGAGGGCGAGGGACCACTCCGTCCCCGGTTCGAGCAGCAGCTCGGCGCCCACCAGCGGCGTGTGTGTGCGGACGGGGGACACGCCGCCGCCGAGCGATCCCAGGAAGACCCGCATTTCCCACCCGTCGCCGGAGACGGGTTCGGGACGGAAGTGCTCGAAGCCCGGTTCGATGTGCCTCGTCGCGTCCGGCAACGCCGTCCACAGCTGCGCGCCGTGGAGGACCTCCGTTTCCGGTGTGGAGAACTCGGAGTGCGTGATGCCGCGGCCCGCGGTCATCAGGTTGAGCTCCCCGGGACGGACGGTCGCCTCGTTGCCGGCCGAGTCGACGTGCTCGACCTGCCCCGTGAAGAGCCAACTCACCGTTTGCAGGCCCGTGTGTGGATGCCGCGGCACCTGCATGCCGCCCGAGGCGGCCACGTTGTCGGGACCGTAGTGGTCCAGGAAGCACCACGCGCCGATGAGGCTCCGTTGGCGTTGCGGCAGCGTGCGCCGCACGTCCATGGCGCGGGGTCCGCCGAGCGGGACCTTGCGGGGCTCCAGGAGTTCGACTGCGGCGGATGCCGCCTCGCGGCCGTCGCACAGCAGTTCGTCGGGCGCGGGATCCAGGTTGCTCATGGTGAGAGCCTAGGCGCGCCGCGGCGGGGGTGCTACCCGCCGGCCACGGACTGGATGACCATGATGCGCGTGCCGTCCGGCGCCGGCGTGTCCAGCCCGGCGAGGTCGCGGATGTTGTCGCGGCCGACGAACACGTTGGCGAACCGCCGGACCCTGCCGGTCTCGTCGCGCACCCGCCTCGCGAACACCGGGAACTGGGCGGAGACGGCGTCGAGGACCGCGCCGACGGTCGCCCCGGCGTCGCACTCCACCTCGAAGACGCGGCGCCCGCCCACGGTGGGAGCGAGGACCGCCGGGACCTGCAGGGTGACGCTGGCCATGCGAACCCCTAGCGCACGACGGCGGCGCGGACGCTGAGCACGTCGGGGAGCCGTTCGGCGACGGTCGTGAAGCTCGCGCCCTCGTCGGTGCTGGCGAAGACCTCGCCCGAGCGCGTTCCAAAGTAGACGCCCACGTCGCCGTCGTGGTCGTCGGCGCCGGCGGCATCGCGCAGCACGGAGTTCCATTCGACGTCGGGAAGTCCGGCGTGCTGCTCCTCCCACGTCGTCCCGGCGTCCTTCGTGCGGTAGACGCTGAGCCGGGTTCCCACGGGCGTGCGCTGGTAGTCGCCCTGCAGGGGCACCGTCCACGCGGTGTCCGGGGTGCGCGGGTGGCTCAGGAACACGAAACCGAAGTCGGCCGGCAGGCCGCCGGCGATGCTGACCCACTGGTCTCCGGCGTCGTCCGTCCGGTAGACGCCGCCGTGGTTCTGCGCGTAGAGACGGTCCGGGTTTCCGGCGTCCGCCGCGATGCGGTGGACGCACTGCCCGAACTCCGGTTCCTCGTCCGGCATGAAGCCGGCCGCGATGCCCCTGTTGCGGGGTTCCCAGGAGGCGCCCGCGTCGCGGGAGCGGTAGACCCCGCCCGTGCTCATGGCCACGTGGACGGTGTTCTCGTCAACGGCGTTCGGGAGGATCGTGTGGGCCGTCGCGCCGCCGCCGCCGGGTTGCCATTGGGTTCGGTGGGGATGGTCCCAGAGGCCGCGGTTGAGCTCGAAGTGCTCGCCGCCGTCGGTCGACTTCCACACGGAGATCGGTTCGCAGCCGGCCCATACGACGCCGGGCCTGGCCGCCGTGTCCGGGCGGATGTGCCAGATGCGCTCCAGTGCGGCGTCCGTGTCCGCGGGGAACTTGACGGCGCCGTTCTCCGGCTCGGACCAGGTGGCGCCGAGGTCGTCCGAATACACGACGGTGGGCCCCCAGTGCCAATCCGTCACGCCGGCGAGGATGCGCGTGCCGCCGTTTCGCGTGTCGATCGCCACCGAGGAGACTTCGATGTTGAGAAAGTGCGGTTCACCCAGGTTCCAGCTGGCTCGGTCCCCGCTGGTGGCCAACCACAGGCCCTTCTTGGTACCGATGGCGATCAGTGTCGTCGTGGCCGTATCGGTGGTTCCGGTGCTCATGGCCCACAGTCCACCACCGCATTGGTTGCCCGGCAAGGGCCTACGGCATGCCATTTACCGTCGGGTCCGCGTACGCTCGCCACCAAGGTAGCCACACCGTGATTTCATGCTTGAACATTCAATCAAAAACGTTTAGACTGGACCCATGACGCAGACAATCGAGCGGCCCCCCGTCCTGTTCCTCAGCCATGGCGCCCCGCCCCTGGCCGACGACGCGCGCTGGACGCGCGAGCTGGCCGACTGGTCCGGGGAGATCGGCAAGCCCAAGGACATCCTCATGGTCTCGGCCCACTGGGAAAACGCGCCCGTCACGCTCAGTGCCACGCGCCGTCCCACAGAGCTGGTCTACGACTTCTGGGGCTTCCCGCAGAAGTACTACGACGTGCGCTACGACGCGCCGCAGGCCACCGAGCTGGCCGACGTGGTCGCCCGCCTGGCCGGCGACCACGGCCACCACGTCGAGCGCGACGAGGAGCGCGGGTTGGACCACGGTGCCTACGTTCCGCTGAAGGAAATGTTCCCGGATGCGGACGTGCCGGTGGTGCAGATGTCCATGCCGACGCTGGATCCGCAGGGACTCTTCGAACTCGGGAAGTCCCTGGCGCCGCTGCGCGAGCGAGGAACGCTCATCGTGGGCTCGGGGTTCACCACGCACAACCTCCGCTGGTTCAACCCGTCGGCGGGACCGGACGTGGCGCCGCCGTCGGCATCCAGCGAATTCGACCACTGGGCCGAGGAGGCCATGGGCCGCGGCGACATCGATTCCATCCTGGACTTCCTGCACAAGGCCCCCGCCGCCCGCGAGGCGCACCCGCGGTCCGAGCACTGGGCGCCCCTCTACGTCGCCCTCGGAGCGGCATATGCCTCGGGCGGCATAGAGGCGAAGACCGCCATCGACGGATTCTGGTTCGGCCTGTCGAAACGGTCCTGGACCCTGGGCTGACCTCCTGCACCCCCACCCCCCGAAGTGGACATGACCGCGGGTAATAAACCGCGGTCATGTCCACTTCGGGAGGCGGGGCGCGGTGGGGTGGGTAGTCGCGAAATCATCCCTCCGGCGGATCCCCCGCACGAAGTCCGGAGGCTAAAGTGTGCCTTGCCCCGTCGCAATTGCGTCGGTCGCTCCCGAGATCCTCCGCCACCGCGAGGCCGTGGGGCGTTTGAAGAAGGACTTGGACCCATGCTCTTGCGACTCATCCTCCAGTACTCCAAGCCATACAAGCGCTGGATCGCGGCCGTGCTGCTGCTCCAGCTGGCCACGACCATCGCGACGCTGTTCCTGCCCAGCCTCAACGCCCGGATCATCGACGAGGGCGTCACGCAGGGGGACACGGACTTTATCTGGCGCACCGGCGGCGTGATGCTCGCCGTCGCGTTCGTGCAGGTGTTGACCGCCGTCGCCGCCGTGTACTTCGGCGCGAAGACGGCCATGGCGATCGGGCGGGACCTGCGCAGTGGCGTCTTCCACACCGTGTCCGCGTTTTCGGCGCGCGAGGTGAACCGGTTCGGGGCACCGACGCTCATCACCCGCGGCACGAACGACGTCCAGCAGGTGCAGATGCTGGTGCTCATGGGGCTGAACTTCATGGTCTCCACGCCGATCATGTGCATCGGCGGCATCATCATGGCCCTCCGCGAGGACCCGGGCCTGTCCTGGCTGGTCTGGGTGTCCGTGCCGGTGCTCGTGTTGGTCGTCGGTTTCCTGGTCTACCTGCTGATGCCCCTCTTCCGCCTGATGCAGGAGCGCATCGACTCCATCAACGGCGTCCTGCGCGAGCAGATCATCGGGATCCGCGTGGTCCGCGCGTTCGTCCGGGAACCGTACGAGACCCAGCGCTTCGCGGCCGCCAACGAGCGCCTGACCGAAGTCGGCGTCAAGGTCGGCAACCTGTTCGTGCTGATGTTCCCGCTCATCGGGATGGTCCTCCACCTCGCCACCGCGTCCGTCCTCTGGTTCGGCGGGCAGCGCGTTGATTCCGGCGAGATGCAGGTCGGCGCGCTGACCGCGTTCCTGCAGTACCTGCTGCAGATCCTCATGGCCGTCATGATGGGCACCTTCATGGCGATGATGATCCCGCGCGCCGCGGTGTGCGCCGAGCGCATCGCCGAGGTGCTCGACGTCGAGCCCTCGCTTCGCGACCCGCCCACGCCGGCCGTCGAGGTCCCGCGCACGGGAACGGTCGAGTTCCGCGGCGTCGCGTTCGGGTACCCCGGCGCCGCCGCGCCGGTTTTGTCGGGCCTGACCTTCACCGCCGAACCGGGCAAGACGACGGCGATCATCGGCTCCACGGGAGCCGGCAAGACCACGCTGCTGAACCTCATCCCGCGGCTGTACGACGCCGACGCGGGCGACGTCCTGCTGGACGGCGTCCCCGTGGGGGCGATGACGCGCGCGCAGATCTCCGAGCGCGTGGCCGCGGTGCCGCAGCGTCCGTACCTCTTCTCCGGGACCATCGCGTCCAACCTGCGCTTCGGCAAGCCGGAGGCCACCGAGGCCGAGCTGTGGGAGGCCCTCGAGACAGCGCAGGCCGCCGACTTCGTGCGCGAGCGGGCCGAGGGTCTCGAATCACCCGTGTCCCAAGGCGGGACGAACGTGTCCGGCGGACAGCGGCAGCGGCTCTGCATCGCCCGCGCGCTGGTGGCCCGTCCCTCCGTGTACCTCTTCGACGATTCGTTCTCGGCGTTGGACGTCGCGACGGACGCGCGGCTGCGGGCGGCCCTCAAGGGGCCCACGCGGGACGCGGCGGTGGTCATCGTCGCCCAACGGGTTTCCACCATCACCGAGGCGGACCAGATCCTGGTGCTGGACCGGGGCGCCGTCGTCGCCCGCGGATCGCACGGCGAGCTGCTGGAAACCTCGGAAACGTACCGGGAAATCGTCGAGTCGCAGAGCAGCGTGGAGGAGGTGGCCTAGATGGGAAAGCGCAACAGGGAAAGCGAAGCGCGGGCCGGGTCCACTACGACGCCCGAGGTCGAGGAATTCGAGGACATGTCCATGGACGACGGCTGGGGCGGGCAGCAGTCCGTCCGGAAGGCCAAGCGTTTCTGGCCGTCCGCCGCGCGGCTGATCGGCCTGCTGGCCCCGGAGAGGCTGGCCATGGCCGTGGTGCTGGTGTTCGTCTCGGCCAGCGTGGTGCTGACCGTCATCGCCCCCCGGATCCTCGGCCGGGCGATGGACGTGATCTTCTCCGGCGTCGTCGGAAAGAACCTGCCGCAGGGCGCCACGCAGGACCAGGTCATCGCGGGGCTGCGCGCCGAGGGACAGAACGACCTCGCGGACATGCTCTCCGGGATGGCCGTGGTCCCGGGCGCCGGAATCGACTTCGTGGAGCTCGGCCGCCTGATCATGATCGTGCTGGCCATGTACTTCGTGGCGTCGGCGTTCATGTGGGCGCAGGGCTACATCCTCAACCGCCTCGTCATGCGCGTGGTGTACAACCTACGCCGGGACGTCGAGGACAAGCTCAACCGCCTGCCCCTGAACTACTTCGACACCCGCCAGCGCGGCGACGTGCTCTCGCGAGTGACCAACGACGTGGACAACATCCAGAACGCGTTGCAGCAGGCGTTCGCCCAGCTGGTGCAATCACTTCTGATGGTGATCGGCATCATCGTCATGATGTTCATCGTGTCCTGGCAGATGGCGCTGATCGCGCTCGTCGCGTTGCCGCTCTCCGGAGCCGCCGCCGCCCTGATCGGCACGCGGGCGCAGGGACTTTTCGCCGCGCAGTGGAAGTCCACCGGCTCGCTCAACGGCCAGATCGAGGAGTCGTTCTCGGGCCACGACCTGATGAAGGTCTTCGGCCGCGAGGACGATGCGCGGGCGAGGTTCGAGGAACGCAACGAGGAGCTGTTCAAGGCGTCATTCGGCGCGCAGTTCGTCTCGGGGACCATCTTCCCGGTCATGCAGTTCATCTCCTACCTGGCGTACGTTGGGATCGCCGTCGTCGGCGGCCTGCGCGTGGCCTCCGGGCAGATGACGCTGGGCGACGCGACGGCGTTCATCCAGTACTCGCGCGAGTTCACCCAGCCGCTGGGCCAGATGGCGGGCATGGCGAACATGCTGCAGTCCGGCGTCGCCTCGGCCGAGCGCACGTTCGAGCTGCTCGACGCCGACGAGCAGGACCGCGAGAACGCCACGGCGAGCCTGCCGGAACGCACGGACGGCCACGTGGGATTCCACGGCGTGACGTTCTCCTACGATCCGGAGAAGCCGCTCATCGAGGACCTGTCCTTCGAGGCGCATCCCGGCCACACGGTCGCGATCGTGGGGCCGACCGGGGCAGGCAAGACCACGCTGGTGAACCTGGTCATGCGCTTCTACGAGCTCGACGGCGGGTGGATCACGGTCGACGGCGTGGACGTCACGTCCCTGTCGCGGGCCGAACTGCGCTCCAAGGTGGGCATGGTGCTCCAGGACGCGTGGCTGTTTAACGGCTCCATCCGGGACAACATCCGCTACGGGCGGTTGGACGCGACCGAGGAGGAGGTCCTGGCCGCAGCGGAGGCGACCTACGTCGACCGTTTCGTCCGGGCGCTGCCGGAGGGCTACGACACGGTGATCGACGACGAGGGGACCAACGTCTCCACGGGGGAGAAGCAGCTGATCACCATCGCCCGGGCGTTCCTGGCGAACCCGTCGCTGCTGATCCTGGACGAGGCGACGTCCTCCGTGGACACGCGCACCGAGCTCCTGGTCCAGCACGCCATGGCCGCCCTGCGCACGGACCGGACGAGTTTCGTGATCGCCCACCGGCTCTCCACGATCCGGGACGCCGACACCATCCTGGTGATGGAGTCCGGGCGCATCGTGGAGCAGGGCAACCACGAGGCGCTGCTGGCGGCCCGTGGCGCGTACCACCGCCTCTACGTCTCGCAGTTCGCCGCCCCGTCCCCCACCGAACCACGCGAAGTGGACAATACCGCGGTTAACTAACCCCCGGTAATGTCCACTTCGGGTGGCGGGGGCGGGCGGAGATAGGCTGGTCGGCATGCAGCACGTCCCGGGCCAGTTCCCCACACCCGCGCCACGGCGCCGGCAACCCGTCTTCGATCCGGGACCCTTCCGCCGCGGGGACGCGGTGGTCCTGCTGGCGTACGTGCTGTTGTTCGTTGTGGGGCTCGCCGGCCTGCTCACGCTGGTGCCCGGCTTCCACGAGACGTTCACGACGCCGGACAGCGCGTCGTTCGCGGTCAACCTCGTCGCCTACGCGGTGCTGTTCACGGCATCGATGATCATGGGCGTCGGCGCCCTGGCCTCCTCGCTGCGCACGTTCCGGTACCACCCGTGGGCCAAGGGCTTCCTGATCCCCGGCGCGTGGCTCGGGAGCCTCATCATCACCGCCAGCGTCCTGATGACCATGGGCGAGGCGGTGAAGAGCGAAAACCAGCTGGCGATCGAAGGCATGACGACGTCGGTGCCGTTCCCCACGATGTTCGTCGTGGCCGTGGTGATGGGTCCGTTCGTGGAGGAGTACGTTTTCCGCCACCTCCTGATCGGCAAGCTGAGCCGCAGGATCAACGTCTGGGTCTGCGTCGCGATCTCGATCGTCTTGTTCGCGGGCATCCACTTCATAGGAACCGGGTCCTTCGATCCGACGTCGTTGGTTCCGTACCTGACGCTCGGCACGGTGATCAGCGTGGCCTACGTCCTCAGCGGCAAGTCCCTGGCTTACGCGTACATCCTGCACGTGTTCAACAACGGCGTGGCCCTGGCGATCGCCTACACCGTGCTCCCGCTGCTGGAACAGTAGGTGGCCCGCGAACCGGACGGCTGGGCCGGCCACGCGCACGGAACTCCGGGGTACCGGCGGATGATCCTGGCCCTTTTCGCGGCCGGCGTGGCCACGTTCGCCCAGCTGTACTCGGTCCAGGGCGTCCTTCCGGAGCTCTCGCGCGACCTCCGGGTCGCCGAATCCCAGGCGGCGCTCGCCGTTTCCTCGGCGACCCTCGGCCTCGCCGTCGCCGTCCTCGGGTGGTCCGCTGCCGCCGACCGCTACGGAAGGCTCCGCACCATGACGGTCGCGGTCGTCGCCGCCGTCGCGCTGGGCCTGTTGGTTCCCGCGGCGCCGACCTACGAGACTTTGTTGGCCGTCCGCTTCGTCGAAGGGCTGGCGCTGGGCGGCATACCGGCGGTCGCTCTGGCGTACCTGAGCGAGGAGGTCGCACCGCTGCACGCGGCCGTCGCTGCGGGGACGTACATCTCCGGGACGTCGCTGGGCGGCCTGGCCGGACGCCTGGTGGCCGGACCGCTGAGCGAGTTCGTCAACTGGCGCGTGGGCACCCTGGCCGTGAGTCTTCTCGCCGCGGTCGCGGCGGCGGTGTTCATCGCGTCGGCGCCACGGCCGCGCGGGTTCGTGCCGGTTCCACGAAGATCGGCCGACGCCGTTCCGCTGCGCCTGTTGCTCGTCCGGAACCTGCGCAGCTCGCGATTGCTGGCGCTCTACGCGCAGGGCCTGTTGCTGATGGGAGGATTCGTCGCCGTGTACAACTACCTGGGCTTCCGGCTGGAGGCGCCGCCGTTCCTCATCCCGGTCTCGCTGGGTTCTCTGGTGTTCCTGGCGTACCTGTCCGGGACGTGGTCCTCGCGCAGGTCCGGCGCCCTCGTGGGCCGGTTTGGACGACTGCCCGTGCTGCTGGGTTCGATCGGGGCCATGGGGGCGGGCCTCGCGGTCACGCTCATCGACTGGCTTCCGGCCGTCGTCGCCGGCCTGCTACTGCTGACCGCCGGGTTCTTCTCGGCCCACGCCGTGGCCAGCGGCTGGGTCCCCGCGCTCGCGGTGGGCGGCCGCGCGCAGGCGGCCAGCCTCTACAACCTGGCCTACTACGGCGGATCGAGCCTCTTCGGCTGGGCCGTGGGACTGGCGTTCGCCCCGTGGGGTTGGCCCGGGGCGGCCGGCCTGGTGGGGTTGCTACTGGTCCTGGCCGCGGCCATCGCAACCGGGGCGCTGCGGGACGGCGCGGCACCGGCCGGAGCCTGATCCGCGGGGGACAGTCACGTGCCGGCGGGCTTGCCGCCGCCCGCAACGGGCCGCGCCATTTCGAGGGCCAGGTGCAACCGCAGGAAGGCGCCCAGCGTTGCGCTGCCGAAGTCCTTGTGGGTGGTTTCGGGCCACTGCTTCCGCAGGAGCGAGCCCAGCGCCGAGCCGGCGACCTTGCCATCGACGACCAAGGCGGGGTTCGCGCCGATCAGCGACTGGACGGTCTCCTTGTAGGCCTCGAGGGTCGGTGCGCCCGCGACGGCCGGAACGGCCTGCTTCGCTGCCGACTTGGGTGGGACGGACGGCGTCATGGCCTTTTTCGCCGGCGCCTTCGCCTCGATCCGGTCCGCGACGGGGGTGGCGGTCAGCCCCAGCGGGCCGAACTCGTACGCGTCGTCGGCCACGGAACGGAGCATGTGGCTGGAGATGCCGGCGTCCTCGTGGCCACCGGAGACGACCACGACGTATTTCCCGAGCGCGTGGAGCCGCCGCACCAGCGGGATGAAGCCCCCGTCGCCCGTGACCACCACGAAGGTGTCGATCCACGGGGAGTCGTGGGCGACGGCCAGCGCGTCGACGCACAGCTCGATGTCCGCCGCATTCCTCACCCGGGCTCCGAAGGAGAAGACCTGCACCGGTTCGATCCCGTGGCGCTGGATGTCGCCCTGGTATGCGTTCATGTCCGGGTGCGCCCAGTTGGCGTACGCGCGGACCACGGCCAGGCCCGCGCCGACGCCGGTGTGTTCCACCACGCGGCGCACCTCCGTGACCAGGTTCCCGAGCGGGACGGCGCCCACTGTCCGACCGTATCCGCCGAACAGGTTCTCCAAATCCACAAGAACGGCGACGTTTCGCCGCGGTGGCACACCACTAGCCATCAGACCCCCCAGTCCACGATTTACCGGCAAGCCTACCGCCGGCGTCGCACTAGGCTGTCAAGGTGACCCCTGACCCCCGCGCGGACGCCGCCGAGCCGCGCCATCTGGGCCGGACGATCCTCGCGCTCGCCGTCCCCGCGCTCGGCGCCCTCATAGCCGAACCGCTGTTCCTCATCGCCGACACGGCGATCGTCGGCCACCTCGGCATCGACGAACTCGCCGGCGCCGGCCTGGGCACCACGGTGCTGCACACCGCCGTCGGACTCATGATCTTCCTCGCCTACTCCACGACGCCGGCCGTCGCCCGCCATGTCGGAGCACGACGCCGGGACCTCGCCCTCGCGGCGGGACGGGACGGTATCTGGCTGGCCGTCGCGCTGGGCGCGGTGCTGGCGGTGGCCGGATGGCTGTCAGCGCCGGCGCTGTTGGGCGCCATGGGGGCCGACGGGGCCGCGCTCGGCTTCGCCGTCGACTACCTCCGCTGGTCCATGCCCGGCCTGCCCGCGATGCTGCTAGTCCTCGCCGCGACCGGAGTCCTGCGCGGACTGCAGGACACGAAGACGCCCCTGGTGGTGGCCGGCGTCGGATTCGGCGCGAACATCGTGCTGAACTACGCCCTCGTCTACGGCGCAGGGATGTCCGTTGCCGGCTCGGCGCTCGGCACGTCGATCGCGCAGTGGGGCATGGCGGCCGTCTACCTCTGGCTGCTGGTGCCCCGGACCCGCGCGGAGGGCGTGCGGCTGCGGCCGAGCCGTGGCGGCATGCTCGCCACCGGGAGGGTCGGGTCCTGGCTGATGCTGCGCACCGCCTCCCTGCGGCTGGCCCTGCTGGCGACCGTCTGGGTGGCTACGTCCCACGGCACCCTCACGCTGGCCGCACACCAGTTGGTGTTCACGCTCTTCACGTTCCTGGCGTTCGCCCTGGACGCGCTCGCCATCGCCGCGCAGGCCCTGATCGGCAAGGAGCTCGGCACCGGCAACACGGCCATGGCCCGCCGGCTGACCGCGACGATGACGCGCTGGGGCCTGCTGTTCGGCGTGGCCACCGGCGTGCTGCTGGCGCTCGCCGCCCCGTTCGTCGGCGCGCTGTTCACATCCGACGCCGATGTCCAGCGCGCCGCGGCCGTCGGCCTGTGGGTCCTGGCCGCCGCGCAGCCGGTGTGCGGACTGGTGTTCGTCCTGGACGGCGTGCTGATCGGGGCCGGGGACGCACGGTACCTCTCAATCGCGGGCGTCGTGACCCTGGTCGTGTACCTGCCGCTGCTGTGGCTCGTCGCCCTGACCGACCTTCCCGGCACGTCGGCGATCCTCTGGCTGTGGCTCGCCTTCGGCGTCGTGTTCATGTGCGCCCGGGCGGCCACGTTGCTCTGGCGCGTGCGCGGCGACGCATGGATGGGGGAGTCCGCGGGACTCACAGCGCAGACATAGCCTCCGCTGGGATGGTGCACGGGCGGATGGGATGGAATGGATACATCGCCCTCCCGAAAGGATGCATGGACACGAATCCCGCAAACTGCACCACCCGCCACCCCCTTGCCCGCCGTGTCGGCGCCGGCGCCAGCATCGCCGCCTTCGCAGTGGCGTGCGTCGCGCCGGCCGCCTCGGCAACCGCCGTTGACCCCGCGTTGGAGGGGGCCGGCAGCTCGTTGGGCCACGGCTACAGCGGCTACAGCGGCTCCCCCGGCACCGCGGCGGCCGCCACGTCGACCGCCGTCGACCCGGGCACCCGCACGGACGCCGCGGGCGTGTTGCTGGTTAAGACCGAGACCGCCTCCGGCGGAGGCGCCGGCACCGGAATGGTCCTGACGTCCGGCGGCCTGGCCCTCACGAACCACCACGTGGTGGAGGACTCCACCGAGGTGCGGGTGACCGTGGCGGACACCGGGGCCGTCCACACCGCCACGGTCGTGGGCAAGGACGAGGCGAACGACGTCGCCGTCCTCCAACTCAAGGACGCGTCCGCACTGGAGACCGTGTCCATGGACGACGACGGAACCCGGCCCGGCGAGGCGGTCGCCGCGATCGGCAACGGTCGCGGCCAGGGCTACCTGACGACCGTCGCGGGCGTGTTGGAGTCGACCGGCGAATCTCTCACCACCCGGGACGCGGGCGGTGCGGGGGAGAGGCTCTCCGGACTCCTCGCCACCGATACCGACGTGGTTCCGGGATACTCCGGTGGACCCCTCGTGGACGCGGACGGCGAGGTCGTCGGCATGACCACCGCGGCGTCGACCGGAAGCGAGATCAACGGCTACGCGGTTCCTGTCGCAACGGCGCTGGGCATCACCGAACAGGTCGCAGCCGGCGACGAGTCGGGGGCCGTGGACATCGGCCCCGATGCGGCGCTCGGCGTGGCGATCGCCTCGCCCGCCGCCGCTGCATCTGGGCCCCGGGGTGACGGACAACCGATGGAGGCGGGCGCCGCGGTCGTGGACGTAACGCCGGAATCGGTCGCGGACGCGGCGGGCCTGACCGTCGGCTCGACCATCACGGCGATCGGCGGTGTCGACGTCGGCGACCACGGGGATTTGGCGCGGACCCTCTCGGACCACGAGCCCGGGGACACGGTGTCGATGTCGTGGAAGGACGCCGATGGCGCGAACCGGACGGGTTCGGCGGTCCTGGATGCCAGCGGCACCAACTGACCGGGCCGTCGCGAACTAGAATCGGGAGGTGCCTGCCCTGACGACACCCCCCGAAATCGCCGAAGCGCTCTGGAAACCCGTGATGTTCAGGGCCGTGGTGGCCGCGGTCTTCGGTGGGCTCTCCGTGTTCTGGCCAACGCCGGGTGAGAACGTGTTCGCCTACGCGTTCGCCGCGTACCTGGTTCTGACCTCCAAGGCCGTGTGGGATTTCGCACAGGCCGCCGTCGTTCCCTCCCCCGTCCGCGGACTCCTCGGCGGAGCCGCGATCGCCTGGTCGCTCGCCGCCGTCTCCATGTTGCTCATGCCGGGTGGGAGTGCCGTGGCCCTTGCCGGAGGTTCCGCGCTGGTGCTGTCGGGACTGCTGGAACTGACCGCCTGGCTCCGTCACCGCGCCGGTCTCGTGGCCGTTCGGGATTTTCTGGTGACGGGTGTGGTCTCCGTCGGGACCGGCGTCGGCCTGCTCGGGTCGCTCGCGATGGGACTCGATCTGGACGCGCATGGACTGTTCGGCATCGCCGGCGGTGGTGCGATCATCGTGGCCGTGTTCGGCCTGATCGCCGCGTTCGGGTACCGGCACGATGCCAGACGCCCCGCCGAACCTCGCTAGACTGGGAGCCACACCATCCCTTCAGGAGGAACCCCCGTGGGCAACAACCCGTCCCAGCAGAAGCCCGACTGGCAGCAGAGCATCAAGGCGCCGTTGATCTTCTCGTTGGTCCTGGGCCTGGTCGCAGGCGTGGCCGCGTCCGTCTTCGCCACCGGAGGCTCCGACGAGCCGTTCCGCATCGACATCGGATTGACCGCGTTCGGCATCGCCTTCGTGGCGAGCCTGCTGGTTATTTCCGTGCTGACGATGGCAAGCAAGGACAACCCGAAGAGCCACGGCGGGGGTGCCGGCGTGAACCGTTCCTCGCTGAACCCGGACCGCCGCAAGCCCAAGGGCTAGCCTCAGGAGGCGGTCTCGACGCCGTCCTTGCCGTCCCATTCCCGCAGGAACTGTTCGCGGGTCATTTCCTCGAGGTCGCGCCGGATGAGGGCCACAAGACCCTCCGCCTCGTCGATGTTGTTGCCCGTGATGCGCAGTACCTCGGCGTTGTTGTCGATGCGGCGGACCACCGCCGTCGCGCCCATGGCGTCCGAGCCGTCGCCGCCGAGCACCGCGTCCGCGATGCCCACGAACCAGCGTCCGGCGGCCTTGAACGGTCCGTCGGTTGCCTTTTCCAGATCGACGTCGTAGTCGGCCGAGGCGTGCGCGGCCGGAATCTCGTGGGTCACGGTCGTTCCTTTCGTGGTTCCTGCGGCGGGTGGAACCGCCTGACCCCAGTCTATGACCGGATGCCCCCGCGTGGACGGCACACCTGCGGGCTACCCGTCCGTCCCGGCCGCCCGTGCGCGCCGCCGCCGATAGGCCCGGACATGCTCGCGGTTGGCGCAGTTCCCCGTGTCGCAGTACATCTTGGAGCGGTTCCGGGACAGATCGAGCACGACGGCGCCGCAGTCGTCCGCGGCGCAGACCCGCAACCGCTCCAGCTCCCCGGACCGCAGGACGTCGACGAACGCCATGGCGGCCTCGACGGCCATGCGTTCGGCCAGCGGGGCCTCCGGCGTCGTGGCGTGCAGGTGGTAGTCCCAATGGTCGTGCTTCACGAGCTGGGGAAGAGCGCGGGCGTTGCGCAGGATGTTGTTCACCGTGGCGACCGCCGCGTCCTCGTCGGCCAACCAGATGGACCTCAGCGTGGCGCGGAGCTGGCGCACCGCGCGCAACTCACCCGCCGAGTGGGTGCGCGATCCGGTGAACTGCTCCCGGGCTAGGAACTCGTCCAAATCGGCCCCGGTGAGGAGTCCGTCGACATCCGTCTCCGCGGTGTTGACCAGATTCACGACGGATGCGAGCGCAACCAATGTGTCAGGCGCAAAGCTCACTTTCGCTCCTGTCGGTTTTCGGTGGATTGGGCGTATGCTTCTTGTCATCAGTGTATCCGATTTTACTCATGACACCCGAAAGCAAACCATGGCAACGCAACAAGCACCGGGGAAGACCGCCATCCGTGGCCCCGCAATGACGGGCATTTGGATCGCGCTCTTCTCCTCGGCGGTTTTCGGGATCTCGGGATCCTTCGCGAAACCGCTGTTGGAGTCGGGATGGTCCAGCGGAGCGGCGGTTGGGGCCCGCATGGCCGGTGCGGCGCTGATCCTCCTGATTCCCACGCTCGTCGTCCTGCGCGGGCGGTGGGCGACCGTGTTGGAGAACTGGAAGCCGATCAGCCTGTTCGGGCTCTTTGGCGTCGGCATCTGCCAGTTCTCCTACTTCCAGGCCGTCGAGCGGCTGAGCGTGGGGGTCGCGCTGCTCCTCGAGTACCTGGCGCCCGTCCTGATCGTCCTGACCCTCTGGGCGCGGAGCCGGCGCCTTCCGGCCCCGCTCACCATCGCCGGGACCGTGGTCTCGTTGCTCGGGCTCGTCCTGGTGCTGAACCTGACGGGAACCGAGCGCGTGGACCCGATCGGCGTGCTGTGGGGGCTCGCCGCCGCCGTCGGGCTGGCCGTGTATTTCTTCATCACCGCCAAGGCCAACGCCACGCTCCCGCCGCTGGTGCTGGCCACCGGAGGCCTGGTGGTGGGTGCCGTCCTGATGTTCCTGCTCGGCGCCGTGCGCCTGCTGCCGATGGAGGCCACGTTCACGGACGTCGACTTCGTGGGCTTCGCGACGCCGTGGTGGGTCGCGCTGCTCGGACTCGTGGTGGTCGCGACGGTGATCGCGTACGTTTCCGGCATCATGGCCGCACGCGCCCTGGGCAGCAAGCTGGCGTCGTTCGTCTCGCTGACCGAGGTCCTGTTCGCCGTCCTGTGGGCTTGGCTGCTGCTCGGCGAGATGCCGGCGGGGATCCAGCTGCTCGGAGGGTCGCTGATCGTCGGCGGCGTTCTGCTGGTGCGCGCCGATGAGCTCCGCTCGCCCTGACTCGCCTTACCGCCCGAACCGCCGGAGCCGGAGGCTGTTCGCGACCACCAGCACGGAGCTGGCCGCCATCGCCGCGCCGGCGAGCATCGGGTTCAGGAGGCCCAGCGCCGCCACGGGGATGCCCAGCGTGTTGTAGAGGAAAGCCCAGAACAGGTTGGCCTTGATCGTCGCGAGCGTCTTGCGGGACAGCTCGATCGCCTGCCCGACCTGGGCTACGTCGTTGCCCATCACGGTGATGTCCGCGGCCTCGATGGCCACGTCGGTCCCCGATCCCATGGCGATGCCGAGATCGGCCTGCGCCAGCGCGGGGGCGTCGTTCACGCCGTCGCCGACCATGGCCACGACGGCCCCGGCCGCCTGCAACTGGCGAACCGCCTCCACCTTGCCCTCCGGCAGCACGTCGGAGAACACCGCATCCGGGTCGATTCCCACCTCGGCCGCCACCTGGCGTGCGACCGGTCCGTTGTCGCCGGTGAGCAACACCGGACGCAGGCCCAGGGCGCGCAGCCGGGAGATCGCGTCCGCGGATCCGGCCTTGACGGTATCGCGCAGGCCGAGGACGCCGGCCACGCCGCCGTCGACGGCGACCAGCACCGCCGTCGTGCCCTTGTCCTGGGCGGCGTGGAGCGCGGCGTAATCGGTGTCCCGGAGCTCGACGTCGTTGTCGGCCAGCCACTGGGCCTTGCCGGCCAGCACGACGGCGCCGCCGACGTCCGCGCGGACACCGCCGCCCGCCTCGGAGGCGAAGTCCCGCACCGTGGAGGCGACCCGGCGGAAGCCGTCGGCCTCCTCGGCGGCCTCGACGATCGCGCGGGCGATCGGGTGTTCGGATCCGGATTCGGCCGCCCCGGCGAGGGACAGCAATTGTTCGCGGCCGAAGTCCCCGAGCGTTTCGACGTCCACGACTGACAGCTTGCCCTCGGTGACGGTGCCGGTCTTGTCCAGCAGGACCGTGTCCACCCGGCGTGTGTCCTCGAGGACCTGCGGGCCGCGGATGAGAATGCCCAGCTGGGCCCCGCGGCCGGTGCCGACCAGCAGGCCGATCGGCGTGGCCAGGCCCAGCGCGCACGGGCAGGCGATCACCAGCACGGTGACCGCGGCCGTGAACGCCGGTCCCAGTTCGCCGCCGATGGCCAGCCAGAGCACGAACGTCAGCACGGCGATGGCCAGCACGATCGGCACGAAGACGGCCGAGATGCGGTCGGCGAGCCGGGCGATCGGCGCCTTGCCGGTCTGCGCCTCGGAGACCAGGCGCCCCATCTGCGCCAGCGTGGTGTCGCGGCCCACGCGCGTGGCACGGACCAGGAGCCGGCCGGAGGCGTTGATCGTGGCGCCGGTGACGGTGTCGTCCGGGCCGACGTCCACCGGCACGGATTCGCCGGTGATCAGGGAGGTGTCGACGGCGGAGGCGCCCTCGACGACGTAGCCGTCGGTGGCGATCTTCTCGCCGGGACGCACCACGAACTCGTCGCCGGGGACCAGATCGGCGGCGGGGACGCGGACCTCGCGTCCGTCGCGCACGACCGTGGCCTCCTTCGCGCCCAGGTCCAGCAGGGATTTCAGCGCGTCGCCGGCGCGGGCCTTGGCCCGCGCCTCGAGGAACCGACCGAGCAGCAGGAACGTCGCAACGACGCCGGCCACTTCGAAGTAGAGCTGGTGTCCGGCCCCGTCCATCGCCATGCCGGTGCCCGCGTGTTCGGTGAGGCCGGGGTCCGCGATGAGCTGCCAGGCGGAGAAGAAGTAGGCGGCGAGCACGCCGATGGACACCAGCGTGTCCATGGTGGACGCGCCGTGGCGGGCATTGATTGCGGCTGCCCGGTGGAACGGCCAACCGGACCAGAGGGTCACCGGCGTCGCGAGGGCGAACGCCACCCAGCCCCAGTGCGGGAACTGCGCGGCGGGGACCATGGAGACGATGAACAGCGGCACCGTGAAGATGGCGGCGACGATGAGCCGCGGCGCCAGCTGGCGTGCCGTGCCCCCGTGTCCCATGTGGTCGCCCGCGCCGTGGTCCGAGTGGTCCGCGGGAGCCCCGGGAGAGCCGCCGAATCCCGGGCCAGCGCCGTCGTCGTTCCCCGTCGTGGCGCCCCGGGCACCCGGGGGGTGGTGGGCGTGGGCATCGCGCTTGAGACTGGCCTGGTAGCCGGCCGAGCCGACGGTGTCGATGAGCTGCTGGTCGGTGACCTCGTCCGGAACGGTGACCCGCGCGGACTCGAGCGGCAGGTTGACCAGCGCCTCGACGCCTTCGATCTTGCCGAGCTTGCGCTCGACCCGACCTACGCACGAGGCGCAGGTCATTCCCCGGATGTCCAGCTCGACAATCCGGCCGGCACCTCCGGCCGTGTCCTCGTTGCCCATGTCTTTGCCTCCTTACGCGTTGTTTCCCACCACGGTGTAGCCGGCCTCGGCGACGGCCTCGCTGAGCGTCGCCTCGCTGACGTCCGTGGCGGAGGTGACGGTCGCGGTGGACACGCCCCCGGCGACGAGTTCCACCTGGACGTCCTGAACGCCGGCGATGGACTGGATTTCCTCGGTGACTGAGGCGACGCAGTGGCCGCAGGTCATGCCGTCGATGCTGATGGTCTTGGTGTTCATGGTGGATCCTTTCAGGTGGGTGTCAGCGAAGCAGACGGCCGATGGCGGCCGATGCCTCGCGGACCTTGTCGTTGACGATCTCCGGGTTGCCGGCGGCTTCGGCGTCGCGCGCGGCGCCGACGACGCAGTGGGCGATGTGCCCCTCCACCAGGCCCAGGCTGACCTTGTGGAGGGCGGCGTTGACGGCCGAGATCTGCGTGAGGATGTCGATGCAGTACTTTTCGTTCTCGACCATGCGGGCGATGCCCCGCACCTGCCCCTCGATCCGGCCGAGCCGCCGGAGGAGCCCCTCCGTGTCCGTGGTGTAGGCGTGTTCGCGGTGTTCGTCCCCGCGCGCTGGTTCCATTGACATGCTGCGAATATACCCCCGGTGGGTATCCGGGGTCAAGTACCCCTGGGGGGTATCTTTCCGGTGTGCCGACACCGCCGGGACGGGCCCCGTTGCTATGCTGTCCCGGTGCCAGTGAACCAGCTTTCCGTCCGCCCGATCACCCCCGACGAGCACCGCGCCCACCTGGCCACGCGCCCCGAGTCCAGCTTCCTGCAGCTGCCGGCCTGGTCCGGCGTCAAGCGCGAATGGCGCGCCGAATACCTGGGCTGGTTCGATGCCGCGGGCGAGCTCCGGGGTTCCGCGCAGGTCCTCCACCGTCCGGCGCCCGTCATCAAATGGACTTTGGCCTACCTCCCGGAGGGCCCGGTGATCGACTGGGAGTCCGTCTCCGCACCGGACGTCTTCGAGCCCATGCTGGCGCACTTTCGCCGCAACCGCGTTTTCCTGGTGCGGATGGGCGTGCCGCTGATCGGCCGCCGCTGGACCGGTGCGGCGGTCCGCAAGGCGCTGTCCGCGGGCGGCCACGCGCTGGTCACCGAGCTGGAGCCGGCGCACGACGACGGACGCGCCGCCCTCGTGGCGGCCCAGCTGCGCACCACGGGCTGGCGCAAGCAGGACGTCGGCGAGGACTTCGCCGCCGGCCAGCCCGAGTTCCAGGCCCGGATCCCGCTGGTGTCCGACGACGGAACGCCCCTCGACGTCGACGGTGTCCTCGCGGGCATGAACCAGAACGCCCGCCGCGAGACCCGCAAGGCCGCTTCGGGACCCCTCGAGGTCCAGACGGGCGGGGAGGGGGACATCGAGCGCTTTCACGCCATCTACCGCGAGACCGCCGAGCGCGACGGATTCACCGGGCGGCCGGCGCACTACTTCGCCACCATGCTCAACGAGCTCAACGCGCACGCGCCCGGGACGTGCACGGTGTACTTCGCCGTGCACGAGGGGCGCGACCTCGCCGCCGCCATCCGCGTGCACAGCGGGCACGGCGCCTGGTACGTGTACGGGGCGTCGTCGGCCGCCGAACGCAAGCTCTTCGCGCCAAAGGCCCTGATCCACCGCATGGTGGAGGATTCGCTGGCGGAGGGCTGCCGCTTCCTGGACCACGGCGGCGTCTCGGCGACCCTGGACAAGGAGCACCACCTCGCGGGGCTGACCCTGTTCAAGACGACGCTGGGCTGCGACGTCGTCCAGACGGTCGGCGAGTGGGACTACCAGCTCAACCGCCCGCTGGCGGCCGGATTCAACCTCTACATGAAGAAGCGCACCAAGCACTAGCCGGCGTCGTACCCGGTGGTCTACCGGGTGGTGATGCTCTCGACGGCGGCGTTCGCGCGCTCGGCGAGGGCGTCCGGCATCGGCGCGCTCCCGACGGAGTCGGCGGCCGTCTGCTGGCCCTCGTTGCTGACCGCGTACTTGCCGAAGGCCTTGACCAGCTCCACCGTCTCCGGGTCGGCGTAGGACGCGCAGTAGATCTGGTAGGAGACCAGGACCAGCGGGTAGGCGCCAGGCGCGGTGGTGACGCGGTCCAGCTTCAACGCGAAGTCGTGCTCGCCGCGGCCCTCGGCGGGCTCGGCCGCGTCGACGGCCAGCGCGGCGGCCTCGGCGCTGACGGCCACGAACTCGTCGCCCACCTTCAGCTTGGCCTTGTCCGCGGTCTTTCCCGCGACGGAATCGTCCACGTAGGCGATGGATCCCGCGGTGCGGGTGACGGTGCTCATGACGCCGGCGTTGCCCTGCGCGTTCTCGCCGCCCAACCCCGAGGGCCAGGAGCCGTCCTCCTCGTCCGTCCAGGTGTCCGGCGCCGTGGCATGGAGGTAGTCGGTGAAGTTCTCCGTGGTTCCGGAGTCGTCGGAGCGATGGACCGCCGTGAGGCGCATGTCCGGCAGGTCGACGCCCTCGTTCAGCGCGGCGATCGCCGGGTCCGACCAGTTGGTGATCTCCCCGCGGAAGATGCTCGCCACGGTCTCGGCATCCAGGTTGATCTCCTTGATGCCCGGGAGGTTGAAGGCCAGGGCGATGGGGGAGATGTAGGCGGGAATGTTCATCGCGCCGCCGGGTCCGCAGTACGCCTTCGCGTCCTCCATCTCCTCGTCGTCGAGATACGCGTCGGAGCCGGCGAACGCGGCGCCGCCGGCGAGGAAGGCGGTGCGTCCCGCGCCCGAGCCGGCCGGGGAATACTGCACGCGCACACCGGGGTTCAGCGCACCGAAGCTCGAGATCCACGTGGACATCGCGGCGCTTTGGGCCGAGGAGCCGACGCCGGTGATGGTGCCGGAGAGGTCGGACGCGTTGGCCTCGGCGGCGCGCCGCTGCTCTTCGCCGAGCGGGAAGTCGGAACCGCAGGCGGCGAGCGTCAGGACGACGGCGGCGCCGGCGAATGCGGCCGCGGCACCGCGACGCCGGCCGGGGAGGGGACGGGGCGTCGACCTGAAATGCATGAGAGCCAGTCTACGGACATCCGGCGGCGTGGCTGACGACAGCGGCAGAAGGCCCCAGTCCGGGGGACTGGGGCCTTCACCATCACTCGCTCACTCGCACCTTGAGAGGCAGGCACTACGTTACCGAGCCACGCTGTGCGGCGCCTGTGGGGGCCGAGGAAATCCCTGCGGGTCAGCGTACGGACTTGCGGCGGCCCGCCAGTCCTTCGGCGACCCCGATCAGCAGGACGGCCGCGACGACGGCGACGATGAAGCCGAGGACGTTGAGCTCGAAGATGTCTCCGGTGTCCAACAGGCTCGCGACGACGCCGCCGATGACCGAGCCCGCGAGTCCAAGCAGCAAGGTGGCGATCAGGCCGAGGTTCTGCTTGCCCGGCTTGATGAGCCGCGCAAGCGCGCCGATGACGAGTCCCGCGATGATGAATCCAATCATGTTCCAGCCCTTCTCTAGGTTCCGGGACCGCTCCTTGGCGGCTCCTCGGCCAGCAATCCTATGCCAGTGTGCGCCGCTGCGCCTCCCGGGCGGTCCGTGGATACCGGCGTGCGTGTGCCGACGCGTTCTTCCACTGGAAAAGTGAACCGTGCGATACGGAGAGGGCGGGGAGGTGGCGGCGCGCCGGATCGTTGGCGGAAAGGCCGCCGATGGCCCCCGCCAACGCAACCGCGACTTGGGGGTCCTGGCGCCCGTAGGTGCGGATGGACCCGAAGGCCGTAGCCAGCGGGTCCGTGAAGTTGGGCAGTGGCAGGACCGCCCCCCGGCGCTTCGGCGTCGAGCCGGGCCACCGGTCCGCAGTCGCGGCGCAGGGCCCTGACGAGCACGGCGGAGGCATGGTGGATGGCGTGGACCGCAATGGTGGGGTCGTTGGTGCCCGGGGGTAGTGCCCGGGCAGCGACGTCGGCCAGTTGGCTGAGCGAGAGTGCGGTGTCCATGAGCTGCGTCCGTTCAGGGCCCAGCTTGACCGCGGCGTTGATGCTGGCGGTGATCCGCGTGATCTCCTCCTCGGAAAGGTCGGGGCCGCCGGCCACCGCCAGGATGGCGCCCTCCAGGACGTCGTCCCCGGCATGGCGTTCAGGTGGACGACGCTCTCGATTTCCCTTCCGACCGCTGCGACGTCGGCGACCTCGACCGACGTCGGGAACGCGCTTGCCTGCGAGAGGATGATGACCCGTGGTTGGGCCCGGGCCGTGATCCGCGTTTCGGATCCCGCGATGGGGTAGTGGCGCTCGATGGCGGCGATGCCGTTTTTTCGGAGCTGGTCCAGGATGTTCTCCGCCCGGATCTCGCGGGCCAGGTGTGCCAGAAAGAACGCCAGCGCGGCGATACTGCAGAGTCCGAGGACGAAGGCGAAGGTCCTGAGCATGCGGGGCGTGTATTGGCTGCTCGCCAACTGCGTGCGAGGAGATGGACGCCGCGGGGGAGAAGGTCACCGTCTCGGCGGTGCGCTCCCGCGCGGGCGTCTCCATGGAGGCCGCCCATCTCGGCGTCGAGGAGTGGCGGGCCCAGGCGCGGCAGTCCGAGGTCGCGATCCCGGAGGCCGTGCAGCGGGCGTTCGTCGGAGCGTGGGCCGCCGCCCGGTACCAGGCGGACCGCGAAGCGGCCGGCCAGCTCGTCGAGGCGGCGCAGGTCGAGGCCAGGGGCGCCGGGGACCTCGTCGACACCGAAGCCGCGCGCGTCGACGCCGAAGCGCAGCGCGCCGCGGCGGCCGAGGAGCAGGTTGCGCACCTGACCGAACGCCTTGCCGCCCTGATCGCCCAGACCGAGGGCCAACGCCGGGACGCGGCATCGGCGCTGGACGCCGAGCGGGCCGCCGCCGCGGCCGCACGGGAGGAGCTCGCCGAAATGCGCGGACGTCTCGCCGTCCTCCAGGAACAGGCCGAGCTGTACTGGAACAAGGACGACACCGACCGGTAGGCGCGCGGGCCGCCCCTATCACGCGCGAAGGTCCCGGCCCGGGGGAGACCGGGACCTTCATCATCACTCGCACCTCCAAGAGGCGCTCCCGACACTACGGAACCGGACTGTATGGCCTCTGTGCGCCGGGCGGGAACCCGCTGGAGCCGGCTTTTGCGTGGGGGACCGGTCGCCCTGATCCCGGAGGGCACCGTCGGGTCCGTCCGGCGTCGGGGTGGCGGCTACGGGCGTTCGTTGCGGCGGGTGAGTCCGAGCAGGGCGAGGGCGGTCTGGAGTTCCGGGGTGTCGGCGGTGAGTTCCAGGGGTTCGAGGTCGGTGACGTGGCTGCTGGTCTGGCCGTCGGTGTCCCGTTCGTACACGGCCCAGAGCAGCAGGTCGTCCCCGTGCCGGGAGCGGAACTGGATGCCGTCGCAGAAGTCCGAGCCGTCGGGGTTCCTGCGGGTCCAGAGGTGCTGGGAGACGTCCTGGGTGAGGAGCCGGTGCTCGGCGTTCTTCAGGGCCGCGGCGTCGAAGTCCTTGAGGTTGTAGGCCAGGGCGCGGCCCTTGAAGAGCTCTGCGGGCGGACGGATCATGATGGGCAGGTCCGGGCTGGTCGCTGCGTTCGGTTGACATCCTTAGCCGGCGAGAGTCAAGACTTGTTCGGGCGTGCGCGCCAGAAGGCGCATAGCTACGAGAGAACTGACCGCGTACGACGAGAGATTGAGGAGCACGATCATGATGAACGGCGATGGTATGGGCGGCATGGGATTGATATGGATCTTCGGGCTGCTGGTGCTCGTGGGGGTGCTCGTGTTGGTGATCGTGTTGGTGAAGGCCTTCTCCGGCAAGTCCTCGAACAATGACAGCCCCGACGCCGGCCGGGGACCGGGCGGGGATCCTGACCGAGGGAGGCAGATCGTTGAAGAGCGCTACGCCCGTGGGGAGCTGAGCACCGAGGAGTACCGGGAGCGGCTGAGGATTCTGAAGGAGGGCGGCCGGTGAGTCCGTTGAACCGCCGTCAGCTGCTGGCTCTGGGTGCCGCCGGTGCCGGTGCCACAGCCCTCGGCGGGGCGGGGATGTGGTGGATAACCAGCAACGACCCCCGATACGTAGGCACCGAGGAACTGACCGAGCCCTCGGTGCTGTCCAGCCGCGACGGCGTGCTGGAACTGGATCTTGAGGCCGCCCCGCTACGTCTCCAGGTCGGCGGGCGTGAAGCCTCTGTGCTGGCCTTCAACGGGTCCCTGCCGGGCCCGACCCTGCGTGTGGCGCCCGGGGACACGATCCGGGTGACGATGACGAACGCGCTTCGGGCCCCGACGAACCTGCACGTGCACGGGTTGCACGTCTCCCCTGAGGGCAACGGCGACAACCCTTTCCTGAGCATCAGCCCGGGAGAGTCGTTTGAATATGAATTCGTCCTGCCCGAGGACCACCCGGCGGGCACCTACTGGTACCACCCACACCGCCACGGACATGCTGCCGATCAGGTCGCCGCCGGCCTGTATGGGGCGATAGTGGTTGAGGACCCAGAGCTGATTCCGGTGACCCGCGAGCGGGTCCTGGTCGTCTCGGACCTGTCCCTGGACTCCTCCGGTAACCTCGCTGAGGTCGACCGGATGCAACAGATGATGGGCCGGGAGGGTGAGGTCGTCCTCGTCAATGGTCAGGTTCACCCGCGACTGGACGCCGCACCGGGGGAACGGGAGCGGTGGCGGATCGTCAACGCCTGCCCCTCCCGGTACCTGCGCCTGCAGCTGGAAGGCCAACAGGTCCGATTGCTCAGCCGTGACCTCGGGCGCCTGCCGACCCCTGAGGAGACCACCGAAGTGGTGATCGCTCCCGGCAACCGCATCGAGCTGCTCGTCGAGACCACCGCGGGCTCATCGGTCCTAGCCGCGGCGCCCGTAGACCGCGGCGGCATGGGCGCCATGATGGGTGGGGGCATGATGGGCGGAAACGGTCCAGGCAGCGGGGGAGTGATCGAGCTGCTCACCCTCAAGGTGTCCGGTGACCCGGCGCAGACGCCGGAGCCCGTGCCGGCAGGGCCTGCGCTGCGGGACCTGCGCGGGGAATCCGTCACCGGTCGCCACACTTTGGATTTCTCCATGGGTATGGCCGGCAGTATGGACGGTGACGGCCCGATGATGGGCGATGGAGGCGGTGCAGACACCATGATGGCCTTCTCCATCAACGGCCGGGAGTTCGACCCCGCCCGGACTGATACCACGGTGGCGGCTGGGGCCGTGGAGGAGTGGACACTGGTCAACTCCAGCCCCATGGACCACCCCGTACACCTGCACGTGTGGCCGATGCAGGTCATCGAGGACGGTGACCGCGACGTCTCCCAGCCGAGGTGGCAGGACGTCGTCAACGTCCCAGCCTTCGGGCAGGTCAAAGTCCTTATCGCCTTCGACGACTTCCCTGGACGAACCGTTTATCACTGTCACATCCTCGACCACGAGGATCAAGGAATGATGGGCATCGTCGAAGCTCGCTGAGGCTAGGGCGGCCGGAGCGCGAGGTCGCTGCCTGACCGTTAGTGCCATAGCTGCGTCCGACGGCAGGGGACCCCCGAGCAGAATCCCGTCCCATGGGACCGCCGGGTACTAGGGCGTGTCTCCCAATAGGGAGAGATGATGACGGTGGGCAGAACGGTCGCCGAGCGGTACGTGAGGGCCAGTTTGTCGTAGCGGGTGGACAGGGATCGCCATTGCTTGAGGGTGTTGAAGCTGCGTTCGACGACGTTGCGCTGCTTGTAGGCGTCCTTGTCGTAGGTGACGGGACGTCCGCCCGTGGTGCCCTTGCGTTTTCGGTTGGCTTTCTAATCTTCCTTTTCGGGGATGACGCATTCAATGCCAAGGCCGCGTAGGTACGTCCGGATTGCTTTGGAAGAGTAGGCTTTGTCGGCCATGCCGCGGTCCGGACGTTTGCGGGACCGTCCGGGACCAGCCCGTTCGCGCCGGGACGCGGCATCGGCGCTGGACGCCGAGCGGGCCGCCGCCGCGGCCGCATGGGAGGAGCTCGCCGAAATGCGCGGACGTCTCGCCGTCCTCCAGGAACAGGCCGAGCTGTACTGGAGCAAGGACGACACCGACCGGTAGGCGCGCAGGCCGCCCCCTTGTCACGCGCGAAGGTCCCGGCCTGGGGGAGACCGGGACCTTCATCACCACTCGCACCTTCAAGAGGTGGCACCTACATTACCGTTGCGCCGGCCCAGACCGGCCCAGCTACTTAACGCTGAGTGCTGCGAAGGTCAGGATCATCTTGTTCCCGTCTCGATGTCTCAGTTCTTGTCTCGCGGGGGATTGGGGTCGTTGCCGTAGGAATTCTTGGCACCAATGGTTCCGTCGAGATTCTTGATGACGTGCTCGGCCTGATCGCGCTTGGCGGCCGCCCGTCCCTGCTCCTGCTGCTCGGCCTTCGTGCCTCCCACGGAGAAGGCTCGGCTGCTTCCCTGGCGCCGGCTCTTCCAAACGCCGTCCTCACTGTAGGTCTCGATCTCGGGCTTCACCACGGCTAACTCCTTCATCCGAAAAGAATCCACTAACAACCCGAAGTCTATTCACGACCTCCGACAACTTGGGGCCTGACGGAGGGATGCGGGAATTAATCGCCGGGCAAGTGAGCTTCGTCGGATGCGCCGCTATAGGAGCCAAGACGAGTCCACTGTTCGCGGACGCTGTGGCCGGCAGGCGGCAGTGGGGCTGGCTAGGATGAAGTCCGTGACAAAGTCCGGTGAACTTGTGCTGCCCGATGACTATCCCGCCTTTCTCGGTCAATTGAAGGACCGTGTCAGCGGGGCCCGGCTGCGGGCGCTGCGGCGGGTGAACACCGATTTGCTGGAGCTCTATTGGACGATCGGACGGGACATCCAGGCCCGGCAGGAAACCCAGGCGTGGGGGAGCGGGGTCATCGGCCGGCTGGCCGAGGACCTGCGCGCCGCGTTCCCGGAGATGAAGGGCTTCTCCCGGAGCAACCTCTTCTACATGCGCGGGTTCGCCGCGGCCTGGCCCGAGCCAATAGTCCAACAGCCTGTTGGACAACTTCCCTGGGGACACATCACGGTGCTGCTGGACAAGCTCGATACCGCCGAAACGCGGGACTGGTACGCGTCCGCTGCCGTTGAACACGGGTGGTCCCGCAACGTGCTGATGAACATGATCATGAACAGGACCCTGGAGCGCTCGGGCTCGGCGCCCTCGAACTTCGCACAGCACCTGGTGGCGCAGGACTCCGAACTGGCCCAGCAAGTCGCCAAGGACCCCTACTCCTTCGAGTTCCTGGGCCTGTCGGGCAAGGTCGCCGAACGCGACCTCGAACAGGCCCTCATGGACCGCATCACCGAAACGCTCAGGGAACTCGGGAACGGGTTCGCGTTCGTGGGACGGCAGGTGCACTTCGACGTCGACGGAGACGACTTCTACATCGATCTGCTGTTTTTCCACGTCGAGCAGCTGCGCTACTTCGTCATCGAGCTCAAGACCGGGAAATTCCAGCCCGAGTACGCCGGCAAGCTCAACTTCTACGTCGCCCTGGTCGATGACAAGCTCAAACGCCCAGCCCATGCGCCTACCGTGGGGATCCTGATCTGCGGCAGCAAGAACGACCACAGCGTCAGGTACGCCCTGGGCCGGTCCACCTCGCCGATGGCCATAGCCGCCTACACCTACGACGAACTGCCGGCCGCCGACCGGGACCTGGTGCCACCGGAGGAACAGCTCACCGCCGCCCTGGATGCCCTGCCCGACGGGGATTCCTAGCCGCGCACCCATCCCTGTGCAGGTTCCCGACGCGGCCGACAGACGTGCCCCTCTGCCCATGCAACGGGACGATCCCGGGCCGGTCTTCGTCGTGTGTGCCATCGTGGAGGGTGGTGGTGAGCAGGTGGTTACGTTTGGACTTGAAGCACCGGGAACGACCGATACCGCCGATGGGCGGAGCCGAGGAGGCGACAATGGAGCACAAAGCGGACGAGCCGATCGATCAGGAGCGGCCGATCGAGCGTGAGGAATCGATCGATCAGGAGGAGCTGGCTGGGGTGGTGGAGGGGGCGTTCGCCGAACATCCGGAGGCCCGCCAGTTCCGGTTGCGGTCCGTGGAGGTTGTCGGGGGAACGCTCGAGGCGGTCTTCTTGGGAAGGCCGGAGGACGAGGCGGGCGGACCCTACGGTGTCCGGCTGCCGGCCCCGGAGTCCGTTGGCGGCCGGGTGGCCGGCGGCGGGGGCGTGGCGGGCAGCGGACAAGAAAGCGGGACGCTGACCGGCTGGGTCGAACGCATGCTGCTCGTTCCGGCCATGGAACACTACGACACCGGTCGCGCGGGTGTCCGGGACCGCGGGGTGCTCTGGCTCGACCTCGATGCCTAGGCCACCCGGCGCCCATAGCTGACCTGAAGCCGACCTGCAGCGTCCCCAAGACGCTGCCGGGGGTTTGGGATCCGGCACCTCAAGCGGCAGCGGACTAGTTGTCCTGGTCGCCGCTATTTCCGCTGTCTTCTTCAGCGTCCTCGTTTTCCTGGTTCCCTTTCGTGTTTTCGGTTTGTTCCTGCTGGACCTCGTCGTCGGATGCTTCGTCCTGGTTTGAGTTGTCGCAACCTGTCATGAGCAGCGACCCACAGCCAGAAGGGTGGCGGCCCTAGTCGTTCCTGTCGTCAGCGAGGCGCCTTTCTGCCAGTTCTCCATGGCCGGCCCCTTCCCCGCCTTGGAAGCGAGGGGCCGACCGCAGGGCAGGGGGCCGAGCCGGCGACGTGTCCACCGGTCGAGTCTAGGACGACGACGTGAGAGGGGGGAGAGTCCCAAGACGAACGGCATTGCACGACCGGCATGCGCTAGCTTGTGGAGATAGAGATGCTGTCGCCGGCCGGGATGGCACGAGACCAAAACTGGAGGAGTGGCACTCATGGCAGGTTTGGGTAGATTCGGCAAGATCGTTATGGACGCGGCAAGGAACCCGAAGGTAAGAAGCGCGCTGCAAAGCCCCAAGGCCAGGCAGGTCGGCGGCAGGGTCGTGGATGGGGCTGCCGATATCGCAGGGAAGGCGACCAAGGGCAAGCACCCGGACAAGATTCAACGCGCCCGCGAAGAGGCACTCAAGCGCCTGCGGGACCGCCCCTAAACGTCGCGCGGCCCGGCCGCAAGGGCGGTGTCCTGGAAGCGATCGGGATCGTGGTTCGGAACGTGGTTTCCTGCGGGAAGGCAAGCGTTGGCCGGCGATCGCGGCAGGGCTAACCTGAAGGTGACCCACCCGCGGTCTGCGGGCGGGCAGCCAACCGTAGGGGAGTGCCACCATGGGTTTGGGCGACAAAATCCGCAACAGCGCCAGGAAGATCCGCGGCGGGGGCAAACCCACCATCGGCGGAACCACCGGAGATGGCAACCCGGGCGCCAGTGGCAGGGGCGAGCAGTCCAGAGCGGATCTGAGACACGTCGGCGAGAAAATCAAGGACGCCTTCAGGAAGCACTGACAACCCGGAGACAAGGGCGGGGCTGGGGATCCCCGTCCTGTATGCCGAGCTGCCGTGGTTCTGGAGCGCCCAGGGGTCGTTCCGGCTGTGGCGAACAGGTGCACCCTTCGCTCTCAGAGGAGCGCGCCGGAGCACAGCGTGCACCGCTTCATATGCGCCGCTATCGGTGTCCAACCCACGGGAGTTGCATCAGATGCGGATACTCCCGTGGCCGCCGCGCCGAAGATCTGCTGCTGGTCGACGATGAGGGTCGGCATCATCGTCAGCAGTTGGGAACTTGTCACAGCCTCCCGTGGGGCCCGCGACCACCTGGAGCGTGTGGACAGTTCCAAGGGCACGGTGGAAGACGCAGCTGACAGCGACGAGCCGGGGTGCACGGGGGCCGTTGAGCTCGCGCAGATGAACTATGCCGCGGCCCTCATGGCCGTTCCAGTAACTATGTCGGGCGAGGCGCCAGGCACGCATTACGAAGATGTTGCCGATGCCGGCAACGCATGGCTCAGCGTCATCGAGCGCACCGACTACGAGTTCCTGCCCGAATACGACCCGAACGCCTAGCAACACGCGGCGTTCATGCCCTGCCCGCTTTCGGGCACGCCACCTAGCACCAAGCTCTCTGGTGCGCTTGTGGAGCGTCGGCCTCAGAGGGGCAACATATGCGCCGTTACCGGGGTTTGCCGAGTCGGGCCCGCGGGTGGGCCTACCCTGGTTGTGGTGGGTCCGCAGGGACTGCCGCGGGCCGTAGTCGGACGGGTGCTGGCTTGTCTTCGGTCGTTTGTCCCGATCCTCATGGTTGGTCGGTGGGGTCTTTGTTCGGGAGGGTGACGGTGAAGACGCTGCCTGTGCCGGGGGTGCTTTGTACCGTGATCGTTCCCTGGTGCGCTTCGACGATGTTTCTCGCGATGCCCAGGCCCAGGCCGGCACCGGGGATGGTGGCCTTCAGTGCGCTGTTTGAGCGGAAGAACGCGGTGAACGCGCCGCGTTGCACTTCGGCGTCCATGCCGACGCCGGTGTCGGCGACCTGCATGGTGGTGCCGGCCGGGCCGTGGGACGCGCGGACGGTCACTTTTCCGCCGTGTGGGGAGAATTTGATGGCGTTAGACAGGAGGTTGTCCAGGACCTGCCCGATGCGGAAGGGGTCGGCGTGGGCCGTGAGGTTGTCGGGGCACTCGCGGGTGATCTGGACATGGTGGCTTGCGGACCGCGGCGCGGCGGCTTGGATCCGATCGGCGATGATGTCGGCCAGGTCCACGGTTTCGGGTTCGATGCTTTCTGGTCCCGCCGCGGTGGCCAGCAGGTCGGTGACGATTTGAAGGAGGCGTTTGCTGTTCCTCATGGCCACGCTCAGGTGGGCGACAACCCGGGCCGGAACGCTGGGGTCGTCCAGTGCCAGCTCGAGGTATCCCATGATGGATGTCAGCGGGGTGCGTAGCTCGTGGGAGATGTTGGCGATGAACTTCTCCTTGGCCGCCAGGGCTTCCACCAGGCGGGTGACGTCGCTGAAGGCCAGGACCGATCCCTTGAAGTCCGGTCCCTGCACGCTGCGTCCCGAGACGCTCAAGGCGCGCTGGTCATGCCGGGGGCCGATCCAGACCAGTTCATCGGTGAAGGATTCCCCCTTGACCAGGCGCGGCACTGCCCTGTCCATTGCCGGGACAGGGGTGGTCCGGTCGGGACGGTAGAGGAGCAGGTCCGCATCTTTGGGGGAGTCGGTGCCCTCGGGTGTGGCGTGCCGGAACTGGGATTGGCTGCGGGCATTCTCCAGTACCGTCAGGCCGTGGGCGTCGAGGACGGCGACGCCCACGTCCACGGTGTCCAGCACGGTCCTCAGCAGGGCTTCGTTCTTGCGGCTCTCCAGCAGCTGTTGCAGCAGTTCCCGGTCCTTTTGGTAGAGGTTGCTCCCGTGTCGTGTGTCCCTGGCGTCGGCCCGGCCGGTGGCCGGGTGGTTGTCCCGGTATGTGTGCGGTGGAGCTTCCATCCCGTGGTCGGAAGCCGGGCGTTGTGGGGATTTGGAAAGGATGACCAGGTCCATGGGCGGGGCGTTTTCCGCCGCGGCGTGGCGCGAGGCCGAGAGCACCGCGGGTACGGGGCCGTGGGCGCCCTGGAGGGCAACCTCCAATTCGAAGGCAGCGCCGGTGGCCAGTTGGGGCAGAACCTCTGATGCGTAACGCTCGCGGCT
>NZ_JBIMER010000010.1:0-93787 GCF_051262515.1 Arthrobacter arnarulunnguaqae
TACCACCACCGACAAAATGGGAACAAACCTTCGAACAAGGAAAAGATTCCCATACCAGCACCTGTGGAGGACGAGTCAGGGCGGAATGAAGAGCGCGGCGGCTCCGCGAGGCTCGGCAAATTGAGAGTGCGCTCGGAACTAACCATTGAAACCTTAAGCATGCCACTGTAGAATAGTTTCACATTCAACCAACGGAGATTCTCCATGCAGACCGCGACCACCGCCCATTCAGTCATTACGCCCGCGCTCCGCCTTGCGGCAGAGGGAGCGACGAACGACGACGCCGTTCAGGTACGCACCCGTGTCAGCGTCCCGTTGGAATTCGCCGACGGCTCCGGCACCGCGGCGGACGTCTTCACGTTCACAGGCCTCTCCGACGGCCGCGAGCACCTTCTGCTCGGACTCGGCGATTGGCAGGCCGCCCTGACCCGTTCCGCCGCGGGCGGCGAAGCCCCGCTGGTCCGCCCGCACAGCGAATGCCTGACCGGCGACGTCTTCGGCTCCCAGCGCTGCGACTGCGGTCCCCAGCTGCGCGAGTCGGTCGAGCGCATCGCCGAGGCCGGCGGTTTCCTCCTCTACCTCCGGCAGGAAGGCCGCGGCATCGGCCTCTACGCGAAGCTCGACGCCTATGCCCTGCAGGACGCCGGCCTGAACACCTACGAGGCCAACGTCGCCCTGGGCCACGGGGAAGACGAGCGCGACTACTTCCCCGCCGCCCAGATGCTGCTCGCGTTGGACGCGGACCGGATCCGCCTCCTCAGCAACAACCCGGACAAGGCCGCCCAGTTGGAGTCCCACGGCGTCGCCGTGACGGAGAACGTCCCTACCGGCGTTTTTCTCTCCAGCGCCAACTCCCGCTACCTCGAGGTGAAGCGGGACCACACCGGGCACACTCTCGATCTGGGCCTGCCCGGCGCGATGGCCTACGGACGCGCTTCGTAGACGAACAGCTCCGTTCCGGCGACCTCATCGCCGTCGTCCGGGGCGGCGAACATGCGCAACACGCCGCCGTCGGACTCCAGCGCCACGGGGTTCCGCGTCATGGAGTGGCCCGCCGTCGACGTCATGCCCACGGGAACCTCGTGCTTGATCTCACCCGTGGCCAGATCGGTCAGGGCGAGGCCGCCGAGCTCGTACGTTCCGCCGTCGGCCGTCGCCAGGTTCGTGACTCCCGAGCAGAGCTGGTGGCCCGCTCCGGCGTACTCGCAGTCCTGGTAGTCGATGAAGTGGCTGGGGTTCGCCGACGAGTCCACGACCTTGCCCTGCCTGTTCCACGTGAAGAACGTGCGCGATCCCCAGTTGACACCGTTGAGCTTGCCCGTGGACCGGTCCATGGTCACCCCGCCGACGTGGTCGTCGTGGCGCAGGTGCTCCGTCACCTCGTACGTTTCGGGGTCGATGGAATAGACGATCGACGCGCTGTCTGGGCGGTATTCGGCGACCGGAACCCAGACCTGCTTGCCGTCGAAATCGATGCCGCCCGGGTGGTAGATGGACCCTTCGCCGACCACGATGTCCTTGAGCAGTTCGCCGTCGCGGTTCAGCACGAAAACGTGCCCGCGGCCGACGCCGGCGGAACGGTCCACGCCATCGACTGGCTCCGGGTAGCGGACGGTCGGTTCGATGATCTCCACGCTGGACAGGAAGATCTTGTCGCCGACAACCGACATTCCCTGCGGATGGTGCGTCTCGAAATCCAACGACAGCTTGCGGGCCAGGCTCCAGGCAGTTCCGCGGTCGGTCTGGGAGAAGGCGGACGCCTCGGCCGTGAGCCGGGTGCGCTCGCTACCGCTCTGGGCGCGGTCTGAGTGGTCCGCCGGTGCGGCGGACGCGGCTGTGAGGCCCGTGGCGGCGACGGCGAGCGCGAGCGCTGCCGTGGTCAGTGACCTGGTGAATTTCATGCTGTGCTCCTGGGGAAGGCGCCTGCGCCCGGTCCCCACCCCGGACGGTTGCCGGACGGCAACACCCAGGGACACTATGCGGGTCGGCGAACGGCGGCGTGACTCGCGCGGAAATCCCCGGTGAACGCCGGGCGGCGTTTCCGGATCCAGTCGCGTTCCGTTCGACGGCACAACGCTTCCCCACCCTGCCCGCACCATGTCAGAGTGGGCCGCACCCAGCAACAATGTGCCATAGGTTGCGGTTACCGGGCCGCGGAACAAGGCCGCGGGAACGAAACCCCGACCGCCATGGCGCGGACGCACCCGCCCGAATCGACCACCGGGAGAACCCAGTGAACACCGAAAAAGCGCCGGACGGCGTCGTACTCCTTGAGCGCCGCGGCCCGGCGCTGGTCGTCACCATCAACCGGCCCGAACGCCTGAACGTCGTCAACACCGAGGTCGCCACGGCGCTCGGCGCGGCGTTTGAGGCGGCCGACGCCGATGCCACCGTCCGCGCGGTGGTGCTGACCGGCGCGGGGGACAGGGCGTTCACGGCCGGCGCGGACCTCGAGGCGTTGGCAGCGGGGGAACTGCTGCGGTCGGAGGCCCCTGGCGGCGACGCGTGGGGGTTCGCGGGGATCGTGCGGCACCACATCTCCAAGCCCGTCATCCTCGCTGCCAACGGCGCGTGCCTCGGCGGCGGGACGGAGATCCTGCTGGCGTGCGACCTAGTGGTCGCCGCCGAACACGCGGTCTTCGGGCTCCCCGAGGTCAAGGTGGGCGTGTACCCCGGCGGTGGCGGTGCCTTCCGGCTGTACCGCCACCTGCCCCCGAAGATCGCGTTGGAGGCCATGCTGACCGGGCGCGTCCTGGTGGCGGACGAGGCGGCCCGCTGGGGCTTGGCCAACCAGGTGGTTCCGGCCTCGGAGTTGTTGGATGCCGCCCTGGAGCTGGCCGACCGGATCGCGGCCAACGCGCCGCTGAGCGTCGCCGCGACAAAACGGATCGCGCGGGGCTTCGAGCCGGACGGGGACGGGCTGGCGTGCCCCGACGAGGACGGCGGCTGGGCGCGCACCTACGCCGAAGGACCCGGCGTCCTCGGCTCGGTCGATTGCGTCGAGGGGGTCGCCGCCTTCAAGGAGAGGCGCGCACCCGTCTGGACCGGCAATTAGGGCTTGACAAACCGCCGCGTCCTAGTGTTCGGAACGGGCGTTGGCCAATGGGTCGCGGCGGGTGTGTGATGTAACCGGAGCACATCGCGCCACCTGGCGCGGATCCGCGCTCCGCTCGTACGACAGTCCCCGTCAGAAGGAAGCATTCCGATGAGCACCACGGACTCCTGCCCGTCGAAGGCCAACCCCGCCATCGGCAGGCTCCCGCGCCCGGAATCGATGGCAACCAACATCGACGTCTCCACGCTCGTGGATGCCGACGGCGGCATGATCGACCGCTCCATCTATACGGACCAGGGCATCTACGGTCAGGAGATGCGGCGCGTCTTCGCCCGCAGCTGGCTGTTCCTGGCCCACGAGAGCCAGTTCAAGAAGCCCGGCGACTTCTTCACCACCTTCATGGGCGAGGACCCGGTCATCGTCACGATGGACAAGACGAAGACCATCCGCGCCTACCTGAACTCCTGCCGGCACCGCGGCGTGCGGCTCTGCCGGGCCGACGCCGGCGCCACCAAGATGTTCACCTGCACCTACCACGGCTGGTCCTTCGACCTGGCCGGCGCGCTGCAGTCCGTGCCCAACGAGACCGCCTACCCGGAGGACTTCGACCGCAAGGACTGGAGCCTCATCGACGTGCCCAGCCTGGCCATCTACAAGGGCCTGATCTTCGGCAACTGGGACCCCAACGCGGAACCCCTCGAGGACAACCTGGGGGACATGCGCTACTACATGGACGCGATGCTGGACCGCGACCCCGAGGGCACCGAGGTCATGGGCGGCGTCATGAAGTGGGAGCTGGAGGGCAACTGGAAGCTCGCCGCCGAGCAGTTCGCCACCGACTGGTACCACGTGAACATGTCCCACGCCTCGGCGCTGATGGTCATGTCTCCCACCGGCCGCGGGCCCAAGGCGGAGATCGTCGCCACCCCCGGGCGCCAGTTCGTGGCCCCCAACGGCCATGGCGCCGGCTTCCCCACGCACCCCAAGTCCCGGTTCGACGCCGGCCCGGTCCACGAGTACTACGACTACCCGGCGCTGCGCGAACGGCTCGGGGACGCCGCCGTCGAAGGACCGATGACCACGGGCCACGCGACCGTGTTCCCGAACTTCTCCTACCTGCCGATCAACGGTTCCATCCGCGTCTGGCACCCCAAGGGCCCGGACAAGATCGAGGTCTGGGCCTGGGTCCTGGTGGACAAGTCCATGCCGGACGAGGTCAAGGACGCACAGCGCCTCTACAACCTGCGCACCTTCGGACCCTCGGGCATCTTCGAGGCGGACGACGGCGAGAACTGGTCCGAGGTCCAGGCGATCTCCCACGGTTTCGTCACCAACCGCGTCCCGCTGAACTTCCAAATGGGGATCGGCAGTGAACGCGAGGACGGCGTCTACCCCGGCCAGACCTCGGAACTCTATTCCGACGCCGCCGGCCGCGCCTTCTACAGCCACTGGGCGGGGCTTATGAACGAACCGGCCTGGCACGAGAACATGGGCAAGTAACCAATACCACCAGCCAAGGAGCAGGACCATGAGCGAAGCAATCAACGTGGGCAGCGTCGACGACATCGACGAGGGCGAGGCGAAGGTCGTGCCCGGCGACGAAAACGGCACCGGCGAGGACATCGCGGTGTTCCACGCCGAGGACGGCAACTTCTACGCGCTGAACGACGAGTGCACCCACGAGACCGCGTCGCTGGCGGATGGCTGGATCGAGGGCACCGAGGTCGAGTGCCCCGTGCACTCCGCCAAGTTCTGCCTCAAGTCCGGCGCGGCCATGTGCATGCCCGCGACCGTCGCGGCGCGCACCCACAAGGTGGTCGTCGAGGACGGCGAGGTCCTGCTGTACCCGAACGAAGGCGCCGACGATGCCTCTTGACTCGGTCACCATCGTCGGCGGCGGGATGGCCGGCTTCACCACGGCCAAGGAGCTGCGCTCCCGCGGGTACACCGGCTCCCTGGCCATCATCGACCCCGAGGGCCTGCCCTACGACCGCCCGCCGCTGAGCAAGGACTACCTTCTGGGCAGCCGCAGCAGCGAGCAGATCCTGCTCTCGGCCGCGGCCTGGTTCGAGGAACACCACGTCGAGGTCGTCACGGGCCGGGCCGTCGCGCTGCGGCCGGACGCCGGAGTCGTGGTCCTGGAGGACGGGACCGAGCGCGCCGCGGACCGGATCGTGCTGGCCACCGGCGGGTCCGCCCGCCGCCTGGACATCCCGGGCGGGGACCTGGAATCCGTCCTGGAGCTGCGCAACCGCGCCGACGCCGACAAGCTGCGCGGTCTGCTGAAGCCCGGCGTCCGGCTCGCGATCATCGGGGCCGGCCTGATCGGCGCCGAGACCGCGTCCTCGGCCATCGCGCTGGGCGCCGACGTCACGCTGATCGATCCCGTCGACCCGCCACTGGTCCCCGCAGTCGGCCCGGAACTCGCAGGACGCCTGCACCGCATGCACACCGAGCGCGGCGTCCGCCTGGTCACGGGCATCCCCGCGGCCATCACGGTGGACGACGCCGGGCACCACGTAGGGATGGACGACGGCTCAACGATCGACGCCGACCTGGTCCTGGTGGGCATCGGAATCGTTCCGGAGACGGCACTGGCGGCCTCCGCGGGCCTGGACATCGACAACGGGACGCTGGTCGACGAGCACCAGCGCACCACCCACCCGTTGGTCTACTCCGTGGGCGACTCGTCCCGGACGCGGTTGCCCGATGGCACGCTGTTGCGCCGCGCGGAGCATTGGGAACACGCCATGAACACCGGAACGACGGCGGCCGCCTCGCTCCTCGGGCAGGACCTGCCCGCGCACGGCGCCTCCTGGTTCTGGTCCGACCGCCACGGCGTGCACGTCGAGGGCGTCGGCTCGATGCTCGGCGAGGGCAGCGTGGTGCTCCGCGAGCGCGACGGCGTCCCGCTGGCCAGCTTCCGGCTGGACCCGGACGGATACATGGGAGGGTGCGCCGCGATCGACGGCGGCCTGACCGTGCGCGCGGCCCGCCGCATCATCGACCGCAGGATCCTGGTGGATCCCGCGAAGCTGGCGGACCCGGACATCGACCTCAAGAAACTCGCCCGCTAACCCCGATCCCATCGATCCCCTCCAAGAAACGCGAGCCGAAACCATGACCGAAAACGTGGCCCCCACGGCGGGGCTGGACACAGCCGCACCGGACAACACCACATCGGACAAGGGCGCGCCGAAGACCGACGAGTTGGACGGCCGCCTGGTCGACTCCGAGCTGTCCTACCGCGTCCAGCAGTTCTACTTCCGCGAAGCCGAGCTCCTGGACGACGGCCGCTTCGCCGACTGGCTCGAGGTGTTCGACGACGACCTCTTTTATTGGGCCCCGCTGCGCACCAACCGGCTCCGCCGGCAGGCCGCGCTGTCCATCGGACGCGAGGGAGAGGCCGCCTACTTCGACGAGACCAAGGAATCCCTGGCCTGGCGCATCCGCCGCTACGACTCCGGCATGGCCTGGGCCGAGGATCCGCCATCGCGGACCCGCCACCTGATCTCCAACGTCACCGTCCACCACCAGGGCGACGGCACCCTGAGCGCGCGCTGCGCCTTCCTGGTCTACCGCAACCGCCTGCAAACGGAAACGGACATCTACGCCGGCGGACGGACGGACATCCTGCGCATCCAGCCCGACGGCGGATTCCGCGTCGCGCGCCGAGAGATCCTCTTCGACGCCAATGTCCTCCAGGCGAAAAACCTCAGCACGTTCTTCTAGCCGCACCGTTCACCACGAGAGGTCCACATGAGTGAAACACAGCAGGCCGGCTGGCTCCGGGGCGACGTCGCCCTGGTGACCGGCGGAGGGTCCGGGATCGGCCGGGCCGTGGCCGAACGCTACCTGGCGGAGGGCGCCTCCGTGGCGATCTTCGGCCGCGACCTCGCCAAGCTGCAGGCCGTGGTTGACGCGAGCGCCGCGCCGGAGCGCATGCTGGCGATCGCCGGCGACGTGCGCGAGACGCGCGACCTGCACGACGCCGTCGAACAGACCGTCGCGCGCTTCGGCAAGCTGGACATCCTGGTGCCCAACGCCGGAATCTGGGACTACAACCGCTCCATCACGCGCCTGGACGGGGAGCAGTTGGGGGACGCGTTCGACGAGCTTTTCTCCATCAACGTCAAGGGCTACCTGCTCACGGTGGAGGCGGCGTGGCGGGAACTGGTCAGGACCCGGGGGTCCATCGTCATGACGCTGTCCAACGCCTCCTTCCACACCGCCGGCGGCGGGCCCGTCTACACGGCGTCGAAGTTCGCCTGCCGCGGGCTGGTCAACCAGCTCGCCTACGAACTCGCGCCGAAGGTGCGCGTCAACGGGGTCGCGGTCGGCGGCATGAACACGGACCTGCGCGGACCGGCGTCGATCGGTCTGGACGGCCGCTCCATCGCGGACTCGTTCGCCCGCTCGGAGGTCACGGGCAACAACCCGCTGATCCCGCTGCACGACGCCTCGGTGGAGCCCGTGGACTTCACCGGCTCCTACGTGCTGCTGGGATCGCGGAGCAACGCCGGGAACATCACCGGCGCCATCATCCCCGCCGACGGCGGCATCGCCGTCCGCGGCTTCGGGGACCGGGCCGCGGGAGGCGACCAGCTATGAGCAACCGGATCGACATCAACCCGGTCGGCGGCGTGCTCCGCCAGGCCGCGTACTCGCCCGACTCCACCGCGCTGGTGTACGAGGGGCGCGAGATCGGCTACGGCGAACTCGCCCGCGACGCCGGCCGGATGGCCTCCGCGCTACGCGCCCAGGGTGTGGCCGACGGCGACCGCGTGGCCTACCTGGGCCTGAACAGCGCCACCTTCATCACCACCATGCTGGCCGCCTGGTGGCTCGGCGGGGTGTTCGAGCCGCTGAACTTCCGGCTCGCCCCGCGCGAGGTCGGCGTGCTGCTGGAGCGCTCGGCGCCCACGGTCGTCGTCGTCGAGCCCTGCCACCAGGACGTCGTCGAGACCCTGGCGGGCTTCGCCGGGCACGACGCCGGAACGCAGCGCTTCGTGCTCGTGGACAACGATCCCGCCGTGCCCGTGGCGGGCGAGCCGGCGTCGTTCTGGACGCCCCTGACCGCGTTCCTCGGCGCCGCCGGCGGTGAGGTGCCCGAGGCCGTGGAACGGTCCGAGGACGATCTGGCGATCCTGATGTTCACGTCCGGCACCACCGGGGTCCCGAAGGGCGTGCAGCTCACGCACGGAAACCTGTGGTGGAACTCCGTGAACGTCGATTCGCTGGTGGACACGCGCCGCGGGGACACCAACCTGGCGGTCGCGCCGCTGTTCCACGTCGGCGGGCTGAACGCGCTGACCATCCGCGTGCTGGTGCGCGGCGGCACCACGGTGCTCCGCCGCACCTTCGATCCGCGGCAGACCCTGCGCGACATCGAGGAGTACGGGGTGTCCCAGGCGTTCCTGGTCCCGGCGCAGCTTTCGGCGATGCAGCAGACCAAGGAGTTCGAGGCGCACGACATCTCCAGCCTGCGGGCGCTCATCTGCGCGGGCGCGCCGGTCCCGCCGGTGCTGCTGAGGCAGTACGAGCACAAGGGCGTAGCCGTGCAGCAGGCGTGGGGCCTGACCGAGACGTCCCCGTTCGCCACGTACCTGCCCTCGGAACTGACGTACGCGAAGGGCGGATCCTGCGGGATCCCCATGCCGTACAGCCAGGTCAAGATCGTGGATCCGGCGACCGGTGCGGACGTCCTCGCGCCAGGCGAGACCGGGGAGATGTGGACGAAGGGGCCCAACGTCACTCCCGGTTACTGGAACGACGACGCCGCGACAGCCGCCGCGTTCCACGACGGCTGGTTCCGCACCGGGGACATCGGCTACCGGGACGCGGACGGCTACTTCTACATCGTGGACCGGCTGAAGGACATGATCATCACGGGCGGCGAGAACGTCTATCCGGCGGAGGTCGAGCGCGCGCTGATGGAGTACCCGGGCGTCCTGGACGTCGCCGTCGTGGGCGTCGACGACGAGAAGTGGGGCGAGTCGGTGGTGGCGGTCATGAGTTGCGCCGACGGGTCCGTGCCGGACATCGAGTCCGTCCGCGAGTTCACCGCGACTTACCTCGCGCGCTATAAGCTGCCCAAGAAGCTGGTGCTGACCGCCGCGGTTCCGCGCAACGGGGCGGGAAAACTGGACAAGCCGGCCATCCGCCGCCTGGTCAGCGAGGAGGAGTAGCCGCATGATGGACCACGACGAGCACGCCGACAACGACCACGCCAACGACGAGGTCGACCAGTTGCGCTGGCCCGATGCGCTTCCGCCGTCGTGGGCGGCCGCCCCGGTTTCCGCGGAGCCGGGTTTCGAGTCCACGTTCGCGGTCACCGAGGACGGGGCCCCGCGGGGGAGCGTCTCGGTGGTCCGTGTGGCCAAGAGCGAGTTGGACGCCGCCTACCCGGCCTCCGTGCGGGACCGGCTGCTCGTGCCGTCGCCCGACGCCCCCGCGGAGGCGCTCCAGCTGGTGTCCGAACGCGTCATGGAGGCCGAACCGGCCTGCCGGCGCCTGGTGGTCTCCACCCCGGAGGGGGACGTCGCGCAGATCGCGCGTGCAGAGAGGGCCGGCTACCGCTACGTCGTCGACGTCGACCTGCCGGACCGGGCGGTCTCCCTGATGGCCGCCGAACCGGACTGGGTGCTCGAGGAGTCGCGCCGGATCGACGACGTCCCCACGCGCTAGGCGGTCCGGCGCTAGGCGCTCTTGGCCGCCTGCCGCTTGGCCTGGTGCTGCTGCCCGCTGATCGCCGCCACGGCGCGCGAGGCGGCGTAGCAGACCTTCCGCAGGACGGTGGCCTGCGAGTCCGGGACGAACTTGCCGACCGGCCCGGACACGGACATCGAGGCCACCGGCTTGCCGTTGGGCCCGAAAATCGGGGCGGCGATGCAGTTCAGACCGGTGAGGATCTCCTCGCGGTCGAACGCGAGGTTGGTGTTGCGGACCTCCAGGAGCTCGCGGCGGAAGGCGTCCGGGTCCGTGATGGTGGCCGGCGTCCAGGCCAGCATTTCGGAGCGCATGGCCTCGTCCGCGGCGTCGGGATCGTAGGCCAGGAGCACCTTGCCGACGGCGGTGCAGTAGGCCGGGGCACGCCCGCCGATGCGCGAGGGGCTGCGCACCTGCAGGTGTCCGTAGAGCTTATTGAGGTAGACGACGTCGGTGCCCTGCAGGACGGCGAGGTGGACCGTCTGCTTGGTCAGTTCGTAGAGGTCCGCGAGGAACGGCGTGAGCGCGTCCCGCATGCGGCCCTGCAGCGCGTCCTCCTGCGTCGAGCCCAGGTCCTGGATCATCTTTCCCAGTCGGTATGCGTTGCCGGCGCGCTCCACGGCACCGTTGTTCTGCAGGGTGGCCAGCAGCCGGAAGGCGGTGGACTTGGACAGCGAGGCTCGGCGGGCGAGTTCGCTGACGCCGACGCCGACGAACGCGTCGTTGCCGAAGGCGTTGAGCAGCGACATGGCCTTGTCGACGGCCGTCCGGTCGTCGCGGGGCGCGGGGGTGCTACGGGTCATGCTTTAGTTTCCCGCGCCATCGTGCGGCTGTCAAACATGACAGTTCGTCACTTATAGGTGACACTTGGGGTGTGCAGGCCAACGACCTCGTCTCCCGGAACATCCGCCGTTTCCGCGTGGAGCGCGACCTCTCGCTCGGCGAGCTTGCGGCGCTGGCGGGCATCTCCAAGCAGACCCTGTCCAAGGTGGAGGGCGGCGTCGGGAACCCCACGGTGGGGACCCTGGAGAGCATCGGGCACGGGCTCGGCGTCAGCGTCGTGCGGCTGCTGACCGAATGGGGGACTCCCGTCCACGAGTCGTTGGCGGCGGACGCATCCTGGCGTGCCGCTGGCGTCGCGCACGTCAGGGACCTGGACCGGATCTATGGGTCCGGATACGTCCGGACGCATGTCCTGCGCGTGCATCCGTCGACGAAGACGCGCGTGGTCGAGGTGCACGGATTCGGGTCCCTGCACCAGTTGTATGTGGTGTCCGGGACGCTGGAGGCCGGTCCGGTGGGGGACCTCCGCCGCCTGGGCGAGGGCGATTTCCTGCGTTTCCCGGGCGACGCGGAACACGCCTACCGCGCGGTCGGGGGCCCCGCCGTCGCGCATCTGACGACGACGGCGCCCCAGGTGCCGCAGTTCCCGCACGGGGACGGCACCGGGGATCCGGCCTGAGCTCTCGCTCCGGAATGGGGCGCCCGTTGGCCCGGGCGCCCCAAGTGGGCTAGGCTCGCCATCGTCCACACGGGTGCCCTCGCAAGGGCTGAGATCAGGCTGACGCTGCCTGCGACCGTCGAACCTGTCCGGGTCATGCCGGCGTAGGAAGTGAGGGCTCATCCGTGAGCGTTTCAGCAGAAAACCAGTCCATCCACCGTGCCTCCGAACAGCACCCGGCCCACTCGCCGGCGTTCCTGGAGGACGCCGACTCCGGCATCCGCGTGCCGGTGACGGCGATCAGCCTGGACGATTCCCCGGACGGAAACCCCAATCCGCCGCTGAACGTCTACCGCACCGCGGGGCCGGGCAGCGACCCGCTGGAGGGGCTGCCGCCGTTCCGCGCCGCGTGGATCGAGGGCCGCGGGGACACCGAGGAGTACGGCGGCCGCGAGCGCAACCTGCACGACGACGGGAAGTCGGCCGTGCGCCGCGGCGCGGCATCATCCGAATGGAAGGGCGCGCGTCCGGTCCCGCGGCGTTCGCTAGCTGGGCGCGTGGTGACGCAGATGCACTACGCGCGCGCCGGCGTCGTCACCGAGGAGATGCGCTACGTGGCGCTCCGCGAGGGATGCGACGTGGAACTGGTGCGCAGCGAGGTCGCCGCCGGACGGGCCATCATCCCCAACAACATCAACCACCCCGAGTCGGAGCCGATGGTCATCGGCAAGGCGTTCCTGGTGAAGATCAACGCGAACATCGGCAACTCCGCCGTGACCAGCTCGATCGCCGAGGAGGTGGACAAGCTGCAGTGGGCCGCCCACTGGGGCGCCGACACCGTGATGGACCTGTCCACCGGCGACGACATCCACACCACGCGCGAGTGGATCATCCGCAACTCGCCCGTCCCGATCGGCACCGTGCCCATCTACCAGGCGCTGGAGAAGGTCGGCGGCGACGCGGCGAAGCTGGACTGGGAGGTCTTCCGCGACACCGTGATCGAGCAGTGCGAGCAGGGCGTGGATTACATGACCATCCACGCGGGCGTGCTGCTGCGCTACGTGCCGCTGAGCGCCGAGCGCGTCACGGGGATCGTGTCCCGCGGCGGGTCCATCATGGCGGGCTGGTGCCTGGCGCACCACCGCGAGAACTTCCTCTACGAGCGCTTCGACGAGCTCTGCGAAATCTTCGCCCGGTACGACGTCGCGTTCTCCCTGGGCGACGGGCTGCGGCCCGGCTCGATCGCCGACGCGAACGACGCCGCTCAGTTCGCGGAGCTCGACACGCTGGCCGAGCTGACGAAACGGGCGTGGGAGTTCGACGTCCAGGTCATGGTGGAGGGGCCCGGGCACATCCCGTTCCACCTGGTGCGGGAGAACGTGGAGCGCCAGCAGGAGCTGTGCGACGGCGCGCCGTTCTACACGCTGGGCCCGTTGGTGACGGACATCGCGCCGGGCTACGACCACATCACCAGCGCCATCGGGGCCACGGAGATCGCCCGTTACGGCACGGCGATGCTCTGCTACGTCACCCCGAAGGAGCACCTCGGGCTGCCGAACAAGGACGACGTGAAGACCGGGGTGATCACGTACAAGATCGCCGCGCACGCCGCCGACCTGGCCAAGGGCCATCCGGGTGCGCACGAGCGTGACGACGCCCTGTCCAAGGCGCGCTTCGAGTTCCGCTGGAAGGACCAGTTCGCGTTGTCGCTGGATCCGGCCACGGCGGAGGCGTTCCACGACGAGACGCTGCCGGCCGAGCCGGCCAAGACGGCGCACTTCTGCTCGATGTGCGGGCCGAAGTTCTGTTCCATGCGGATCTCGCAGGACATCCGCAAGCAGTTCGGCTCGGCCGCGGACCAGCAGGTGCTGGCCGAGGACATCGAGCGGCGGATCTCCGAGGGCATGGAGGAGAAGAGCCGCGAGTTCGCCGGGGCCGGCGGCAGCGTCTACCTGCAGCAGACCATCGGGGTGGGCTCGCCGAACGCCTAACCTCGAAGCACTGGACCCCGTCCGCGCCGCCCGAAGCGAGGCGGCGCGGACGGGGTCCAGTGGCGGTGGGCACCGACAGGCGGGGCATAGGACCGCCGCGACAGGTCACCGTTATCGACCTTTTGACCTATTTGGTGGCGTTGGGATGGTGTGTGTGGACGTCGGTCAGTACAACGGAGCGTTCGTCGACGTAGAACCAGATTCTGGCGCCATTTGCCAGCTCGTACTGCCGTCGGCGGTGTTTCGTTCCTTTATGGCTGACAAACTCGAGATCACCCTTCATCCCATGACACGTCGGATCGTCAGCGAGGGGATCAGTGGTCAGTCGCTCCCAAGCTTGGACGACGGTATTTCGTTGCACCGCGACGACGTCTATCCAGCTTTTTCGCGAGTTGGAGGTCCCGAAAACGATCTCGTACTCACTGCGGCGCAGGGGACGGTGGACTGTCTCCTTCTTCGGTGTCACCGCCCGGCCCGAGGATCGTCAACACTTTCGCGCTCATCCAGCCAGTCGAGCTCGTCATCGGGAGTGAAGCCGGCCGCGATCGCTTCGGCTGTTGATCTCCACTCGGCCAGAACGACGAAAAGCCTGTCAAAGCTAGAGATCGAAGCACAAGCGCGGGAGACTTCGACGATTTCGGCTGCGAACTGCTCGCGCTGGTAAGCGGGTAGGAAACCCAGCCAAGGGAAGGGCGCAAGGAGCCGCTCGGCGAAGCTTGAATCGCCGGGCGCAAGGGATGCGGCCAGGAGGTTGGCTGCCAGTCGTAGGGCCTCATGTTCCCGCTCGACCGAGCTGGATCGGACCAGTGTCAGCGGCTCGCCGTCGCGACGTGTGATTGTCACTGGGCCTTCTTCTGCCGCGCGGAAGACCTGAGCCGGATTCCTGGACAGGTCCGAGGAGCTGGCAGTGCGGCTATGCGCGATAACAGTCATGACACTATTATTCTGAATATGTTCAGAAAACGCAATGTCGCTACTGGCGCTCAGTATTTTCCCTTGCTCGTGACTGGCGCCGGATCCGCTGGCAGGCACATGTGTCAAGCCCCGGGTTTGGTGGAGGCTAATTTAGTTGGAGATTGCTGTTGGTTTCCGGTGCTGTTGCCACGGCGTTGACCCGTTCGTATTCGACGGGTGGGACGTGTCCGAGCTCGCCGTGCAGGCGCCGGAAGTTGTACCAGTCGACCCATTCCGCGACGGCGATTTCAAGGTGGTTGATGTCCCGCCATGGACCCTTGTTCCGAACCAGTTCGGCCTTGAACAGCGAATTGAGGGCCTCTGCCATGGCATTGTCGTAGCTATCACCCTTCGAGCCCACCGATGCCACGGCGTCCTCGGCGTCGAGCCGCTCGGCGTACTTGACCGCACGGTACTGCACCCCGTGGTCTGAATGGTGTACGAGGCCGGCCAGATCGGCTCCCTCTTTGGTACGGGTCCAGATCCCCATCTCCAAAGCGTCCAGCGCCAGTTCGGTATAGAGCCGCGTTGATACCTGCCAGCCCACGATCCTGCGGGAGAAGACATCCAGGACGAATGCGGCATAGACCCAGCCGGCGAACGAGCGGACGTAGGTGATGTCCGCGACCCACAACCGGTTGGCCTCCGAGGCGGTGAACCGGCGCTCCACGCGGTCGGTGGGCCTGTCCGTTTCCGGGGCCGGCTTCGTGGTCTTGGGTCCCTTGTCCCGGGTGATGCCGCGCAGTCCCTCTTCGCGCATCAGCCGCTCGACCGTGCACCGCCACCGGGATGCCTTGCCGGCGCAGTTGGGCGTGGACCTTCCGGGCGCCGTAGGCGTCGTAGTTCTTCCCGTGGACCTGTCGGATCACCGGTTTGAGCCCGGCGTCGCGGACGCTGCGGGCAGAGGGCGGGCGGGTACGGCGGGCGTAGTAGGTGCTTGGGGCGATCCGCAGTTCGCGGCAGATCGGCTCGACCCCGTGTTCATCGCGGTGTTCGTCGATGAACGCGCACATCACTTGGACGGGCGGTCGAGCTCCGCCGCGAAGAAAGCCGACGCCTGGCGCAGGATCGTGTTGGCGCGGCGTAGCTCGCGCACCTCGCGTTCGAGTTCGACCAGTCGGACGGCATCGTCGGTGGTGGTGCCGGGGCGGAGCCCTGGTCCGTCTCGGCGCGTTGGACCCAATTGCGCAGCGCTTCGGGATTGACACCGAGCTGCTCGCCGATGCGCCGGTAGGCGCCGCTCTTGGTGGCCACATCACGGCGGGCCTCGACGGCCATCCTTGTGGCCCTCTCCTTCAGTTCTGCGGGGTACTTCGATGGTGCTGGCATGAGATCCATCCTTCCGGGTAATCGATCTCTCCATCAAACCCGGTGCGAATCACGTACGGGTGGTGGTCGCCCTGCCCAGGCCTCGGGGACCTGTTGGACCTGGCCATGGGCCAGCCCCGGCAGTACGGGTCGGAGGACCCCGACCGGACCGGCAGCTACCGGAACGGAATCCGGGAGCACCTGCGGCGGATGCGGGACGCCATTGGCGCGGGAAGCCAACCGCCGGCCGAACGCCGGCGCCTGCTGGACCTGGCGGACACGATCGGCACCACCCCGCCGATCGGCTAGCCCGCCCATGGCGTCCACCAGTGCCGGCGGGTGTCATGCCCTCGCCGACGCTGGATGCCAGCTGGCCCTGCGGGGGGTCAGGCGGTCGACCGTGCCGGCGTGCGCCCGCGGTTCCGCGTGAGGAGAGCCAAGGCCGGCAGGGCCAGGGTGGCGATGCCCGCGAAGAGCGCTCCCGTGAGCGCCCAGGCCAGCATGGCGGTGCTGTCGAACACCGAGAAGCGGACCAGCAGCAGCGACACCAGCGGGATGCCAGCGAGCACGATGGCGGCCGGGTGGGCCAGCACCCACCGCGGGGCGAGGGCGCCGACGCCGGCGATGGCGGCCGAGCCCGCGACCAGCAGGCCGAGCAGCCCGGACCACCGGTTGCCGTCCTCCTCCAGCAGTCTTAGGCCGTCGGTCCCGAAGGCCACGGGCCACGCCGCGGCGAGGGAACAGAACGCCGTGGCGGCGAGCAGCATGCGGATGGCCATGAGTGCGAAAGGCATGGTCGGTCTCCTATTGGGGATGTGTGCGGCGCGTTTCCGCGCACACTACGCGCCGAATGCCGGCCCCTCAATGCCAGCCCGATAACGACGGGCCGCACCATACCGCCGCGTGCCCTCCACCGGGCGCACGGCGCACGTCGACTAAGGTGTCGCCCTTCTGCAGGGAGTGGAGCGCCTGGCCAAAGGCGGGCCCGGTCGCCCGAGCGCCGTTGATTCCGTGGTCGACGTAGAGGTCGTCGCGTCGAACGCTGGCGGCCATCAAATCTTTCGTTTGCCGGTCGGTGTCCTGGCCCGGGTGGAGACCTGTCTCGCAATAGTGGTTGAGTACCCGAATCCGGGCACTTGCTTGCGAGGCATGGTGGCGAGACGCGCGAGTCTGTGAAGTACACCAGTGATTGGCCTGTTTTTCGCAGCGTTTAGTGGCGGCTTGGTGCTCTGCAGGCTGAGTTCGTGGACTTTGAGGTGGACGGAGACGAGGGCGGGCGCCTATGTCTGGTAGTCGTATTTGTGGTCTGAGGCGTATGTCTGGAACGTGTTTTGCGGGGATGATCCTTGGAGTCCCAGGCTGGTCGTCATGAGTTTGCTGAGGTCCTGAAGGGCATTGTGCAGCGCGCGTCCTGCGGCTCGCACTCCGGGATCAGCGTGTTCCTGGGCGTGTTCGCTCAGTGCGATCGCGTAGGAGATGGAGGTCGCCAGTGATGCGGCGGCCGTAGATTCACGGAAGTAGTACGACTCGCTGGTTTGTGTGAGGTCTACGCGGGTTTGGACGACCCCGTCGGTGATGCTGTCCAGGACACGGCTGATCATGTCGGGGCTGAACTCGGGTAAGTGCTGCAGGTATTGTGCATCGCGTAGGACTGTGAGGCGTATCGCGAGGGCACGACGGCGGGCGAGAGCGGGGTAGAGCTGCAGGAACCAGGACACTGCGGCTGTGAGCAGGGCAAAGCCTGTTAGTGCCTCCACCGGAGACAGTGCCCGAATCCACGGGTTGGTTGCGATGACGTCTCCGAAGCCAAGAGTCGACAGCGTGACCGTCGAGATGTACAGAGCTTCGATGAAGTCGGGGTATCGGGCGGGATTGATGCCGTCGGCGTAGGTGAAGCCCTGTGGAACCTGGGGGTAGTACACCAGCGCCCATCCGAGGATCTGCAGTGCCGTCCAGAGCAGGATGACTGCGACAATGCCGAAAGGGCCGGCCAGGGATACTGCTTTCAGCCCGAGTATCTTCGAGGTTCGCCAGCTGCCGTTCATGGCCGCTTTGGTCAGCTCTCCCTGCCCGCTGGGGTGGAGCAGGGTGTGGAAGACATCCCTGAGTCCGATCATGATGACGATGAATCCCAGTACGGGAAAAATCCACTCCATCGACACACTCCTTCTCTCCGTATCGGCTGCCGGGCACGCTTCCGTCGTTACTTCGCTGAGTCGCTGCTTCGTTGGAGGTGTTGTGCCTCAGTGCGTGGCTTTGTGATGGCGGACCACCGCCCACTGGGTGGCGATGATGATGATCGCGACGGTTGCCGTGATGACGAGGGTGAACGCTTCGGACTGCGCCTTGAGGAGCAGGAAGGGGACGAGGACCGCGATGTCGAGGATGATGGCGACGACGGGGACCCAGATCTTGGCGTCGACGTCCTCCCGGAGGTGCCTGATGATGCCCCAGTGGATGGCGATGTCCATGACGAGGTAGAGGATCGCCCCGAGCGAGGCGATCTGGGACAGGTCGAAGAAGGCGGCCATGATGATGGCCAGCCCGGCGGTGATGAACAGTGACTGGTGTGCCTTGTGTCCGGGCAATCCTGGTGCCTGGCCCATGTCGTGGAGCATGTCGTAGAGCTTGGAGACGGAGAAGAGGCTGGCGATGAGCCCGGAGAGGGTAGCTACGACGGCGATGATGACGGTCAGCACCACGCCCACGGATCCGAAAGCGGGTTCGGCCGCTTCGGCGAGGGCGTAGTCCCTGGCTTCCACGATCTGCGGGACCGTGAGGCTTCCTGTGACCGCGACCGTGATGAGGAGGTAGAGCACCGTGCACAGGCTGATGGAGATGATGATGGAACGGCCGATGTTGCGCTCGGGATCGCGCAGGTCCGCGCCCTGGTTCGTGATCGTGGTGAACCCCTTGTAGGCGAGGATGCACAGCGTCACGCCCGCCAGGAAGCCCAGCAGGCCCGAGTCGGGTGGGGTTCGTTCGGCCGTGGTGAACAGCCTGCCCAGTGAGGAGACACCGGCAGCGAAGATCCCTCCGATGGCCAGGATCGCGATGCCGATGATCTTCAGGCCCGCGGTGACGGTTGCGGAGCGTTCCACCAACCGGTTACCGACCAGATTCACCAGTGCGGCAGCAGCGATGGCGAGTACCGCCAGGATCGGCACCCAGAGTGCCGAGGACTGCATCCCGAAAGGCCGGAGGACGTAGGTGCCGAAGGTACGGCCGAGGAGGCTTTCGGCCATGATCATCGATACGTACATGAACAGTGAGAGTGAGCCGGCGGCTATGCCGGGGCCATACGCCGCCTTGAGGAGCATCGCGATCCCGCCCGAGGACGGGTTCGTCGCGGAGTAGCGGACGTAGGAATACGAGCTGAAACCGACGACGACGGCGCCGGCGAGGAACGCCCAGGGAACCCAGCCTCCGGCGAGCTCGGCGACCTGCCCCACCAGGGCGAAGATCCCGGCTCCGATCATGACACCGGTACCGAGTGCCACGGAACCGACCAATGACAGTTTCTGCTCGTCCTTCGACGACGTGTCCTTCATGTCCTTCATGTCCATCCTTCTGTCTGTCACCGCACTCGTTGCAGACTGCGAGGCGCTTACGTGCCCACCATCACTTAGCGAGCGACAGTCGGGTACGGGGGGGGCTACCCGGTACCCAGTACCGGATTTGCGGGTGCTAGCTGAGGGAGGTCAGCAGTTCCTCGCAGGCCTTTTCGCACCGGCGGCACGCTTCGGCGCAGATCTGGCAGTGCTCGTGCATGCCGGCGTGCTGCTCACACTCGTCAGCGCACGCCTTACACGCAGCGAGGCATGCCTCCACGATGCTGCGGGTGATGTCCGCGTTGTATCCGGTGCGGCGGGACAGGACGTTGCCCGTGGTTGCGCAGATGTCAGCGCAGTCCAGGTTGGTGCGGATGCACTTCGTCAGCTCAGCGACCATGTCCTCGCTGAGGCAGGCATCAGCACAGGCCGTACAGGTATGGGCGCATTCGAAACACGCCGCGATGCACTCCGCGAGTTTGGCCTGGTCGATCCCTCCCAGATCCTTCGGGTAGGTCTCGAGCATGGACGTCACATTGTGTGTCATGTCGTTCTCCTGGTTCAGGGTGGCAGGAGTCAGCCACCGGGACTGGTTAGTGCATGCCGCACCACCCTAAGCAGAAGCTAAGCCTGCTGACCAGCCTGACCATCGGTACCCACTGTCCGTGGAAGAGGATTTTGAGCTGCTGCCGCAGAATTCCCAGGGGCCTGGCGTGAGCCCACAACAGGTTTCACGTTCCTCTCTCGCTGAACGCGAAAGTGGCAGGCACCCCCGTCCAGGGCGCCTGCCACTTCTGTCCACCCTACGGACGTCGGACGTCCGCAGGCCGGTGTTCGCCGGTGTTAGCCGTTGACGCGTACGAAGGACGAGCCGGGGAGGTCCGACAGCGAGTGTTTGATGGTGAGGTTCGCACCGTTCATGCCGCTGCTGATGACTTCGCCGTTGCCGACGTAGATCGCGATGTGGCCGTAAGCCGAGGCGACCAGGGCCGCGCCCACGCCGCTGGCAGGAACCGATGATGCTGCAGGGGCGATCGGGGTGATAGCGGCCGAGGCCAGGACATAGCTGGGCTGCGCTGCTGCAGGAGCTGGTGCTGCTGCGGGAGCTGGAGTTGCTGCAGGGGCAGGAGCCGTGTAGAACACCTGGTTTGCCGGTGTTGCGGGAACAGCGGCCGGGCTGACCGCAGCGGTGGCGGTGGTGGTGGCTGCCACCGCAATCGCGACCATCGTGCGCATCACCGGTGGAAACTTCCGCCTCGTCGACCGGCTCATCACCCAAATCCGACGCATCCAAGCCCTCAACAAGCTCGACACCCTCACCCCCGAGCTCGTCGACGCCGCTCGCGAAGCACTCCTCATCGGCCACTAATCGCTGCCAAAACAACGCCACTTATCGCTGCGATTCACACGCGGACGCGAAAGGGTCTCGACGAACTGTCTTGCAACCCGCGGGTTGCAAGACAGTGATTCACGCGGAATCTGAGGCGTGCGACGCTTGGCGGAAGAAGGTCTTGGGCTGAACTGTCTGGCCTGGCTGGCCGTGCGCTGATGTTGGCGGGGGTTTCGGGCAGGCCATCTTCACGAGGGCTTTGTTGTAGTCGTCAGCGAAATCGATCCGGGTCAGGTGCTTGTACTTAAACTGGGTCATATAGTCGTCCCATGTCCTGTCGGGATAGATCGTCAGAATCCAGACGGACTTCTTGCCCCAGTCCGCCGGCGACCCAATCCGGCACATATCTGGACACCTGGCTTCTTCGAAGAGCGTCACGACGCTGGCGAAGCTCACAGCGGAGATGAAACTGGATGGGCTGGAAAGGTCGATGAGTTCCGCGGGTTTGACCGGCGGCCAAGCCTGGTGCTCGCGTAGGAAGGGCAGGAATCTGGTGTCGGCTTCCACGCGGCGGGCCTGATGCCCTCGATCGGGGAGATCCAGGTCGCCGATGTCCCCGGCCGGTTTGAACCCGGCACCGGAGAGGTCAACTTACGGGCCGTGGGGACAGTTTTGCGGGGAGCCGGCTATAACGGCGTCGTCGGTCTCAGGGCCGGAGCCTCGGGCGGACCGGACCTGGAATCGGGGGATGCTGTCTTCGCCACCTTCCGCACCGCCTTCGACGTATGACACGCGCCGACCTGCGATGTTTACCTTGGAAGGGCCGACGGACTACGCACATCCGCACAGAAGACGGAAGGAATCTTGTGGGAAACGACCTGGAACTACGCCTGGGCGGGGAGGAACTCGTCCTCCACGACAGGTACGAGATCGTCTCGATACTGAACGACGTTCTGATCGCCGTTTGGTTCATCATCGGCAGCCTGCTCTTCTTTGGCGAAAGCACCCAGACAGCCGGAACCTGGATGTTCCTTGCGGGTTCCATGGAGCTGCTCATCCGCCCGGTCATCCGGTTGACGAGGAACATCCACATCAAGTCGGTCTCGAGGAACACCGACACCGGCGACTACTGAGCGGGTGTCGCCCAGACCAGACGGCTTCCATCGGGACGCGAGGGGGTTCGGGCATACTGATGAAGGCTGCCCTGAAATTCCGCGTCAGCCTCTTCGGCCACCTGGAGGACACCTACGCGCTCACCCACCGCACCCGCGAGAACGGTTGATCCAGTGGTTCGCGGACGACGGGTCTTCAGGGAGGGCGCCTGGCGCCTGATGGAGCCGATGCACAAGGGCCTGCTCCTCGGCGTGCTGGCCGGGGCGGTCCTCGCCTTGCTGACGCACCAGCTACCGTGGCTCGCGGCCGGGGTCTTCCTCGGCGTGTGGATCGGGCATACCGCCGGCCGCCGACGGCAGAGGAAACGCAAGACCCGTCATCAGGCACGGAACGGAGCCCCCGCGCGCCGTGCGGTCCCCCGCCCGGAAGAAACTCCCGAACACCGGGACGAACGGCTGCGCTGGGCCGCGACGTTCCGGGGCACGCGATTGCTCGAAGGCCGGACCGACCGTGGCGGCGCGCTCGAGGAGATCCGGAATACCGTTCTTGGCTTCCCTTTCGAGCGCTACGAAGCCGAGCTCGACGAGGCACTGGCGCGCATCGATCAGTACCGGGTGGGGGTCCGGGCCCGGAGGGCGAAGCTCGTCGGGGAGGCACGGGAAATGGATGCGCTCAACGCCGTGTTCACCCTCTGGTATTTCAACGGCCGGTTCTCCGGGCACGTCGGGGAGTGCGCACTGGGGCCGATCGACCCCGTTAAGGCTTTGGGCGACCTGCATCCGCCGGAGGTATTGGAGGAGGTCGCGGTCCGTTCCGAGGCCCTGATCGACGAAGGCGTCAGCATGGGCATTGGCTCTTGGGACCACGAACCCAACATGGCCCACCTGCGCCAATCCCACCCCGGGTTCAGCGACCGTGCGCTGGCTGACGCCCTCGACTGGGGCCACCTCATCTACCGCTGAGCGGTCCCGCTACCTGCGGGGCTCCGCGGCCTCGTTCCGCAGGCCTACCCGAGGAAGTGGCGCAGCGTGCCCGCGTTGCGGACGGCGTGGCCGTCGCCATCGTTGTTGAAGTAGACGTAGACGTCCTTGCCGGCGGCCCGCCATTCCCGGATCCGGTCCGCCCACCAGCGCAGGTCGTCGTCCGAGTACGACCCCGCGTACAGGTGGTTGTGGTCGGGTCCGTGCATGCGCACGTAGACGAACGGCGCGGTCGCCTCCAACACGCAGGGCAGCCCGGCGCCACTCATGATGCAGTAGGCGGCGCCGTGCCGGGCCAGCAGGGCGTACACGTCCGCGTGGTGCCAGCTGGCGTGCCGGAATTCCACCGCGACCCGGATCCACTCGGGCAGCCCGTCGAGGAAATGGTGCAGCCGGGCGTCGTCGCGCTCCATGCCCGGAGGTAACTGGACCAGCAGGACGGCGCGCTTTTCCGCAAGCTCGTGCCAGGCGGACGCGATCCGCCGGGTCCACGCCTCCGGGGCATAGAGCCGCTTCGCGTGCGTCAGCCCGCGGGGCGCCTTGACCGTGAACGCGAAACCGTCCGGCAGGCGCCGGCGCCACCCGGCGAAGGTCTGGTCGCGGGGCCACCGGTAGAAGCTGGCGTTCAGCTCGACGGTGTCGAACCGGCGCACATAGTGCGCCAGCCGATCCCGGTCCGGGGTGCCGGCCGGGTACAGGACGTCGTTCCAGTGTGCGTAGCTCCAGCCGGACGTGCCGATGCGGACTTCCATGCCTTCCCTTATATCCTGAACCGCCTCGATCCCGGCGAAATCTCCCGATGTGCGGAGAAAAACCCCCAAACTATCCGCAAATAGGGAAGTATGGGTGCATGCCCACGATCCGCATTGCCGAGGCCGCCCGCTTCCTGGGCGTCAGCGACGACACCGTCCGGCGCTGGACGGAGAACGGCACCCTGACCGCTGAGCGCGACGACGCCGGTCGGCTGGCCGTCGACGGCCTGGCGCTCGCCCGCCTGGCGAGGGACCAGTCCCACCTTCCCGACGACCCCACACGCGTCGGGTCATCGGCCCGCAACCGGTTCGTCGGCCTGGTCACGGACATCACCGCCGACCGCGTCATGGCGCAGGTCGAACTCCAGTGCGGTCCCTTCCGCGTCGTCTCGCTCATGAGCACCGAGGCCGTCCGGGACCTCGGCCTCGAGCTCGGCTCCGTGGCCACCGCCGTGGTCAAGGCCACCACGGTCATCATCGAAACGCCCCAGGGAAAGAGCGTGCCGTGAGCGCCCGCCGCCGCGCCGCCGTCGCGCTCGCCGTCGCGGCCATCGCCACCGGAGTCTCGGGCTGCGCCGCCGCCGAGCCCGGGGACACCGTCACCGTCTTCGCCGCCGCCTCGCTCCGGGACACCTTCACGCAACTCGCGGACGACTTCGAAGCCCGGAACCCCGGCATCGACGTCCGCCTCAATTTCGCGGGGTCCGCGGACCTGGCCACGCAGATCGCCCAGGGCGCCCCGGCGGACGTCTTCGCGTCCGCCGACGAGCGCACCATGGCCCAGATCGCCGACGCCCAACTCACCGACGGCGCACCCCGCGCCTTCGCGACCAACACGCTGGAGATCGCGGTGCCGTCCGCCAACCCGGCCGCGATCGGCGGCCTCGCGGACCTGGCCCGGCCCGGCGTTAAACTCGTCGTGTGCGCACCCCAGGTGCCCTGCGGCGCCGCGGCCGCGGAACTCGCGGACGCGGCCGGCGTCGTGCTGGCGCCGGTCAGCGAGGAATCCTCCGTCACGGACGTGCTCGGCAAGGTGCTCTCCGGGGAGGCCGACGCCGGACTCGTCTATTCCACGGACATCCGGGCCACGGACGCCGAGGCGGCGGGGGGCCGGGTCCGCGGCATCCCCGTCCCCGGCGCCGGCGCGGCCGCCACCACGTACCCCATCGCGGCGCTGGCGACCGGCGCCAACCCGGACGCGGCGCGCGCCTTCGTCGCACTCGTCACCGGCGCCGACGGGCAAAAGACCCTGCACGACGCCGGATTCGGCACCCCGTGAGGGCCGCCGCGAAGCCGCGCGCCGGAGCCGGCTACACCGGCGTCCCGGGCTGGGTCTACGCCCTCGCCGTCGCCGGGGCACTGCTGGTGGTGCTGCCGCTCGCGGGCATCCTGGCCCAGGTCGACTGGCCGCGCTTCGTCCCGCTGGTCACGTCCGAATCGTCGCTGACCGCGCTCGGCCTGAGCCTGCGCACGGCCACCGCCAGCACTGCCCTGTGCGTCGTCTTCGGCGTGCCGCTGGCCATGGTCCTGGCGCGGAGCCCGTTCCCCGGCCAGCGTCTGCTCCGCGCGTTCGTCCTGCTGCCGCTGGTCCTGCCGCCTGTCGTCGGGGGCATCGCCCTGCTCTACACCTTCGGGCGGCAGGGCCTCCTGGGCCGGTACCTCGAACTCGCCGGCATCCAGATCGCGTTCTCCACCGCCGCCGTCGTGCTCGCCCAGACGTTCGTCGCGCTGCCGTTCCTCGTGGTGAGCCTCGAGGGCGCGCTGCGCACCGCCGGCACCCGATACGAATCCGTCGCGGCCACGCTCGGCGCCCGCCCCACCACCGTGCTGCGCCGCGTCACGCTGCCGCTGGTCCTGCCCGGCCTCGCGTCCGGCGCCGTGCTGTCCTTCGCGCGCTGCCTCGGCGAATTCGGCGCCACGCTCACGTTCGCCGGGAGCCTGGAGGGCGTCACCCGGACGCTGCCGCTGGAGATCTACCTGCAGCGCGAATCCGACGCCGATGCCGCCGTCGCGCTGTCCCTGCTGCTGGTCGCCGTGGCCGTCGCCGTCGTCGGGCTCTCCTACCGGCGCCGCGCCGCCGCGCCCCGGGGGGCGGCGGCATGAGCTTCCGCCTGCGCGCCGCCGTGGAGGCGCGGGGTTTCGACGTCTCCCTCGACGTCGCGCCCGGCGAGACCGTCGCCATCCTCGGACCCAACGGCGCCGGCAAGTCGACGCTCCTGGCCGTCGCCGCCGGGCTGCTACGACCCGACGCCGGCCGCGCCAGCATCGGGGACCGCGTCCTGTTCGACGTCGGCAACGGCGCCGACCGGTGGGTCCCGCCACACGCCCGCGGCACGGCTCTGCTGGCGCAGGAACCGCTCCTCTTCCCGCACTTGAGCGCCCTGGACAACGTCGCGTTCGGCCCGCGCAGCGCCGGCGCCTCCCGGGCCGCGGCCCGGGAGACGGCCGAACGCTGGCTGGGGGAGGTCGACGCCGAAGACCTCGCCGGCCGCCGCCCCGGCGCCCTTTCCGGCGGCCAGGCGCAGCGCGTGGCGGTCGCCCGGGCGCTGGCCGCCGACCCGGAACTGCTCCTGCTGGACGAGCCCATGGCGGCACTCGACCTCCACGCCGCGCCCCTGCTGCGGCGCCTGCTCAAGCGGGTCCTCGCCGGCCGCCGGGCCGTCATCGTCACCCACGACATCCTCGACGCCCTGATGCTGGCGGACCGGGTGGTGGTGCTGGAGAATGGCCGGGTGGCCGAGGAGGGGCCGACCCGTGCGGTGCTCGAGAGGCCGCGCAGCCGGTTCGCCGCTGGATTGGCCGGGCTGAACCTGATAGCCGGAACGCTCGGCCGCGAGGGAGTCGCCACGGCGGACGGACGGGTCGTCGCGGGGCACCACGACGACACCGTGCGGCCGGGCGACGACGCCGTGGCGGTCTTCCCGCCGTCGGCCGTGTCGGTTTTCCTGGTCCCCGAGCACGGCAGCCCGCGCAACGCGTTCGGCGTCCGGATCACGGACCTCGAGCCGCACGGCGACCAGATCCGCGTGCGCGCCGGGGGCCTCGCTGCGGACATCACGCCGGCGGCGTCCGCGGACCTGGGCCTCGCGCCCGGAATGGACGTCCACTTCGTGGTCAAGTCCGCCGCAGTCGCCATCTATCCGGCGTGAGCGCGGCGCGGGGCAGTGCGATGCCGACAGGCGGAACGCCGGGTCGAACGGGACGGTGCGATTCGGCAGACTGTCAGTGACGCCCCACACCGCCACATCTAGGAGCCACCCGCGCATGCTCGCCGCCGTTGCCGTCTCGCAAAACCCCGACGATCCGCTGTCCGGACTGGAACTCAAGGAGGTCCCCACGCCCGAGGCCGCGCCCGGCTGGACGCGCGTGAGGGTCAAGGCGTCCTCGCTGAACATGCACGACGTCTGGACGCTGCGTGGGATCGGGCACGACCCCAAGAACATCCCGATCATCCTGGGCTGCGACGTCGCCGGCGTCACGGACGACGGCCGCGAGGTGGTGGTCTACCCGGTCATCGCCGATCCCGACGCCGGATTCGGCGACGAGACCCTGGACCCGAACCGCGCACTGCTCTCCGAACGGCACGACGGCGGGTTCGCCGAATACATCGTGGTCCCCGACCGCTGCCTCGTGGACAAGCCGAGGCACCTGAGCTTCGAGGAGGCCGCCTGCCTACCAGTGGCCTGGTCCACCGCCTACCGCATGCTGTTCACCCAGGCCGGCATCAGGGCCGGGGACCGCGTGCTGGTCCAGGGCGCCGGCGGCGGGGTGGCCGGCGCCGCGATCGCCCTCGCCGCCGCGGCCGGCGCAACCGTCTACGCGACCAGCCGCACCGAGGAAAAGCGCGGGCTCGCCCTCGAACTGGGTGCCCACGCCGCCTTCGAGTCCGGGGCGCGCCTGCCGGAACGCGTGGACGTCGTCATCGAGACCGTGGGGGCGGCCACGTGGGCGCACTCCCTGCGCTGCCTGCGTCCGGGCGGGGCGATCGTGATCGCCGGAACCACCAGCGGCACCAGCCCGGAGGCGGACCTGGGCCGGATCTTCTACCAGCAGCTGCGGATCCTCGGCTCCACCGGATCGACGCGCCACGAGACGGTGGCGATGCTGCGCATGCTGGAGGCCACCGGGCTGCGCCCGCGGATCGACCGGACGGTCCCGCTGGCACGGATCCACGACGGCTTCCAGGCCATGATCGACGGCGACACCGCCGGCAAGATAGTCGTCACCATGTAGCGGAAGCCGACGCTGCCGGCGGCTATTCGTGGCCGTCGAGGCGGGCGAGCGCCGCGGAGGTGCCGAGCTCCGGCCGGTCCGCGGGGTGGTCCAGGTAGTGCCGCAGCGCGGCCAGCAGCCGGTGCGGGTCGCAGGCCAGATGCTGGACGTGGACCACCACGGGTCGGTCGCTGCGCGCGGCCGCGCCCTCCCGCAGGCGTAGCACCATGAGGGCCGGTCCCCGCTTGCCCAACGGCGAACGGCCGGGGGGGTCCTCCGCGGAGACGGACTCGATGTCCCGCCAGTAGACCTCGTGGATCCCGTGCGGGGCCAGGACCACCACGCGGCTGCGCGTGAGGTAGACGCCGGCCCGTTCGCGGGCGACCGCGGTGCGCATGTGGCGCAGGCCATGGCGCAGGATCCACAAACCGATCAGCAACAGGAACACGGACGCCCCGACCAGCAGGAACCGCGACGGTTCGCTGTGCAGGAGCAGGTATCTGGCAGCCAGGGCGAGGGAAGCCACGGCGGTCACGACGCCGAGTCCCACGGTGCTGGCGCCGAACGGAGTGGAGACCGGCAGCAGGTCGAAACGCGTGGCCGCGCGCCGGCCCGTGGAGGTCTCGACGGCGGCCGTCGCGGGCGGTTGCGTCTGAATGCCGCGGCGAAACGCGCGCACGATCGAGCCGGTGCTGCCGGCCGCGATGGCCAGCACCGGAACGGCGAAGAACCAGCGGCCCATCACGGCCGCGGCAACGCCCAGTCCCAGCAGGAAGGCGGCCAGGACAAAGGCGGGGACCAGATGGTGGGCGAGCTTCCAGCCCCGGTGCGGGGGATCCCAGAGCCGTGACGCGGGTGGGGCCATCGTCGCCAACCCTAGGCCCCGGCCGCCGACGGGCGTTCCAGCGTCTGGGCCAGGGAGCGCGCGGGCCTGCCGAGCAGGGATTCGACGTCGTCCGTCGTGGCGCCCAGGTCCCCGGCGGCGATGGCCGTGTAGGTGCTCACCCACGCGTCCACCTGCCAGGGGTCCGCACGGTAGCCCGCACGGGAGGCGTAGGCCTCCTCCAGCGACTCGTGGTGGAACGCCGCGGCGGTGCCGGTGAGCGTGGTGATCGCGGCGCAGGCTTCGGAAAGCGTGAAGGCCTCCGGCCCGGTGAGGTTGTAGGTCCGGCCGGCGTGCGCCGAGGACTGTCCGGCACCCAGCGCGTTCGCGGCTTCGCGGAGCACGACGGCGGCGCAATCCGCCACGTCGTCCCGCGCCACGGCGGCCACGCGCCCGTCGCCGGAGGGACCGCGCAGGATGCCGTCCTTCCCGACGAACAGCGGGAAAATGTCCTGGTAGAAGTTGTCGCGGAGGATGGTCCAGGCCATTCCGGAGGAGCGTAGGTGCTCTTCGGTATGGAAGTGGTCGCGCCCCAGCGTGAACACGGAATCCGGCGCGGCCCCCACGAAGGACGTGTACACCACGTGGCGGACACCGGCCCGCCGGGCGGAATCGATGAAGGTCCGGTGGCTGTCCAGGCGGTCGGCCGCCTCCGCCGCCGAAACCATCAGCAGCACGTCCACGCCGCGCATGGCCAGCTCGGCGTTCGGGTCGGTGTAGTCGACGGCGCCGGCCTCGACGGCGGCGCCGCCCGCCGCCGCGCGGAGCGCCTGCGCGGCGGACTCGGCGCGGGCCGTGTCGCGGGAGAACACCCGCAGGGGGACGGCCCCGGCCAGTCCGCGGGCGACCCGGCCGCCGATTTCCCCGGCGGCCCCGGCGATGGCGACGACGGCGGGGCGAGAAGGTGCAGGTTCCATGGCTCCACCGTACGCCGGGAGCGCGGCCGCAGAAGGGTTAACCCGGCGTTTGTGCATGCGTCGACCGCCCGCCGTCCACAATGCCTAGCCTGAGTGGATGGTTGAACGGTTCGTGGTGATCGGCGACTCCTTCACCGAGGGCGTGGGGGACTGGGACGCCCGGCTGCCCAACGGGGTGCGCGGTTGGGCGGACCGCGTGGCGAAACAACTCTCCAAGGCGGATCCCACGTGGGAGTACGCGAACCTGGCCATCCGCAGCCGGCGCCTGGACCGGATCATCGAGGAGCAGGTCGAACCCGCCGTGGCCATGCGGCCCACCGTCGTCTCCTTCTACGCCGGCGGCAACGACATCCTGGAGCTCCGCCACGACATGGACGCGATCCTGCACAGCTATGCGCGCGCCGTCGAACGCCTCTGCTTCTCCGGGGCGCGGGTCCTGCTCTTCACCGGCTTCGACGTCCCGATGCACCCGGTGCTGGAACCCATGAAGCGACGGAACTGGGCGTTCAACCGCGCCGTGCGCGAGCTCGCCGCGAAGCACGAGCGGGACGGCGCCGTGCTGGTGGACTACTGGACGTGGGACGCCTATCAGGACCGGCGGATGTGGGACACGGACAAGCTCCACATGAACCGCGCCGGCCACCGCTACATGGCCATCCAGGTCCTGAACATCCTCGGCGTCGTGCACCAGTTGGAGTTCGAGGAACTCGGGCCGCAGGACCGGGTGGTCCTCCGGGACGGACTGATCCGCGACGCCGAGTGGCTGCGCCAGTGGGTGCTGCCGATGTTCGGCCGGAGGCTGCGCGGAGTCACGCTGGGGGACCGGCTGGAACCCCGCTGGCCCGAACCGGTCAGGCCGGCCGACGGCCTGAAGCGGCTCTACCGCAAACGAACGCGGACTACCATGAAGGCATCATGAATTCACTGCGCAAATTCCAGAAACCCATGGCATGGATCGTCGTCGTTTCGATGGTGGCCATGACCGGAGCCGGACTCCTCCAGGTCCTGGCCGGGTGAGCACCGGCCCGGTGACCGGCGGGGCCACCGTCCCGGAGGCGCTCGCCGAACCGGTCCGCCGGGTGGGACCGAGATGGGTCACCGGCGTCGTGCTGGTGAACGTCGGCATCAACGTGGCGTTTTTCGCGCCGATCAACATCCTGCTGGGACTCCAGGCGACGGCGATCGACGCGGCCAACAAGGAAGCCATCCTCTCGCTGGTGACGGCGTGCGGGGCGGCCGTCTCGCTTGTCGCCAATCCGCTCAGCGGCGCCCTGTCGGACAGGACCGTCTCCCGCCTGGGACGGCGCTCGCCGTGGATCCTCGGCGGCGCCATCCTGGGGACCGCCGCCCTGCTGTTGCTCTCGGGCGCGACGACGATCGCCCTGCTGCTGCTGGGCTGGTGCCTGGTCCAGCTCGGCGCCAACGCCGCCTACTCCACGGTCTTCGCGGCCATCCCGGACCGGGTTCCGGTGGAGCAGCGCGGACAGGTCGGCGGGCTCGCAGCCATGGGACAGACCCTCGGCATCCTCGGCGGCTCGGTGATCGGCTTCGTGATCTTCGGCAACATCGCGTTCGGCTACTGGCTGTGCGCGGCTGCGCTGCTGCTCTCCGTGGTGCCCTACCTGGTCCGCTCCGACGACCCGGTCCTCCCGCGCGTCGAGCGGGAGCCGTGGAAACTGGGCGAATTCCTGCGCGGCTTCTGGATCAACCCGGCGCTGCACCCGGACTTCGGCTGGGCCTGGTTGACCCGGTTCCTGATGTTCGTGGGGAACCAGCTGACGATCGTCTACCTGCTGTTTTTCCTCACCGACGTCATCCGCCACCCCAACCCGCCGGGCGGCGTGCTGGTGCTGACCGGCCTCTACGCCGGGATGGTGGTGGTCACCAGCGTGATCGCGGGCCGGTGGAGCGACCGGGTCGGCAAGCGCCGCGTCTTCGTCGCGGGATCCTCCGCGCTGATCGCCTGCGCAGCGCTCATCATGGCGATCTTCCCGGTCTGGACCGGGGCAATCGTGGGCGCCGGCGTGCTGGGCGTCGGCTTCGGCGCCTACCTGGCGGTCGACTTCGCGCTGCTCACCCAGGTGCTGCCCTCGGCCGCGGCCCGCGGGAAGGACCTCGGCGTCATCAACATCGCCGCGGCCCTTCCGCAGGTCGTGGCCCCGGCGCTGGCACTCGTGGCCGTCAAGTACCTCGGCGGCTACGGCTCCATGTTCACGCTCGCCGCGGTCATCGGGCTCGCCTCCGCCGTGCTGGTGTACCGGATCAAGTCCGTTCCCTAGGTCCCCTATCGCGCCAGCGCCTCGCCGGCAAGGACGGAGGTCGTGGCTAGGAAGTCGAGCCCGTGGGCCTCGGCGACGGGGGCGTAGGTGATCCGTCCGTCGTGGACGTTCAGGCCGGCGGCGAGTCCCGCGTCCTCGCGCAGCGCCTCGCGCCAGCCCTTGGACGCGATGCGCAGCGCGTAGGGGAGGGTCGCGTTGGTCAGCGCCGCGGTCGAGGTCTGCGGGACCGCGCCCGGCATGTTGGCCACGCAGTAGTAGACGGCGTCGTGCACCTTGAAGATGGGATCGGCGTGCGTGGTGGGGCGGGAGCCCTCGAAGCAGCCGCCCTGGTCGATCGCGATGTCCACGAGCACCGAACCCGGGCGCATCTGCGCCACCATGTCCTTGGTGACGAGCTTCGGCGCGGCCGTGCCGGGAATCAGCACGGAGCCGATCACGAGATCCGCCGCAGCGACTTCGCCGGCGATGGTGAAGGCGGACGAGGCGAGGGTCTTGATGCGCCCCTTGTGCGTGGTGTCGATTTCCTTGAGACGGCCGAGGTTGATGTCGATGATGGTGACGTCGGCACCCATGCCCGCGGCGATGATCGCCGAGTTCTCTCCGGCGACGCCGCCGCCGATCACGACGACCTTGGCCGGACGGGTCCCGGGGACGCCGCCCATTAGGATGCCGGCTCCGCCGCTGGGCTGCTGCAGGTGGACGGCGCCGATCTGCGCGGCGAGGCGTCCGGCGACCTCTGACATCGGGGCCAGCAGCGGCAGGCTCCGGCCGGACGTCACGGTCTCGTACGCGATGGCAGTGGTTCCGGCGGCGACGAGCGCCTCGGTGCATTCGCGGGATGCCGCGAGGTGCAGGTAGGTGAAGAGCACCTGGCCGCGGCGCATGCGGTGGTACTCGTCCGCGATGGGCTCCTTGACCTTGAGGACCATGTCCGCCTCGGCCCACGTGGCGTCGGCGTCGGCGGCGATGCGCGCCCCGGCGCTGACGTAGACCTCGTCCGGGATGCCGGAGCCGACTCCGGCGCCGGACTCGATGACGACGTCGTGGCCGCGGCCGACGAATTCGGACACGCCTGCGGGCGTGATGGCCACGCGGAATTCGTTGTTCTTGATTTCCTTGGGTACGCCGATGATCATGGTTTTCGCTCCTGGATGGGGGTGGATCTCTTGCATCAATCGTAGGTTTTCCTGCGGTTCTATAGGGCTTAGACGGAAGTTCTTGCGGTAATCTCAGGTCAATCTAAGTTTTAATGCGGAAAACGGAAGGTGTGACGGTGGCCACAGTGAAAGATCTTCGGGGTCGGCGTCCGGTGGATCTCGACGAGATCGACCGGGGTCTGCTGCGCATGCTCTCGGAGAACGCCCGGCGCACCAACAACTCCCTCGCCCAGGAGCTCGGCATCGCCGCGTCCACGTGCCTGGCCCGGGTGAACGCCCTCCGCGAATCCGGGGTCATCCGCAAATTCACGGTGGATATCGATCCGGAGGTGCTCGGGCACGCGCTGGAGGCCCTGATCTTCGTCCGCATCCGCGCGGGGGCCCGGCACCTGATGTCCGCCTTCGCCGAGGAGATCCGGGCCAAGCCGGGCGTCACGCAGTTGTTCTTCCTCGGAGGCACGGACGACTTCCTCATCCATGTGGCCGTCAAGGACTCCAACGACGTGCGGCAGTTCGTCCTCGACAACCTCTCGGCCAATCCGGCGGTCGCCTCGACCCAGACGTCTCTGGTCTTCGAGCATTCGCAGGGCCTGGTCCCCTGGGTGTGAATCCGCGGGTGTGACCAGAGTCACGGTGGCTACCCGCCGGTAGTTCACCTGCCATGTCTGGTTTTGGCCGCGTCCCTGTGAAATGACTGGTTGTACACCCCTGCACCGAGGAGCACTTTCATGGCGATCCAGAACACCGAACGGCGGCTCAAGGCCGTGCTCGACATGTTGAGTGCGGCAGCCAGCGAAGGAGCCCCCGTGAACGCCGGGACGGTCCTCGCCGAGGCGCTCGTCCAGGTGCCGCCGACCCCGCAGGAGGCGGAGTTGCTCAGCGGCGGAATCCCGCGCGGCCACAAGAACCTGACGACGGCGACGGCCCGTTTGGTCAAGGCCGGATGGATGGTCAAGAACAGGTCGGGTTGGAGCGCCACGGATACGGGACAGCGGGCGACCGTCGCGTTCCCGACGGCGGCGAAGTTCGCCGAGGCGCTGGCGGCCGGAACCCCGGTGCCGGAGGGCACGCCGTTGCCGAAGCCGAAACCCGCGAAGGCCGCGGCCAAAAAGACCCCCGCCAAGAAGGCCCCGGCCAAGCGGCAGCCGCGCGCGAAGAAGACGGCCGCCGTCGTGCCGCCGGAGGGACAGCCGCGCTCCGTCGCCCTGGCCGGAGACTTCGCGACGCACCTCGGCGCGGACGAGAACTGGAACCCGGCCACCCCGGCCGTGCAGATGGCGTTCGATCCGTCCGAAGACCGGTGGAGGCTCGCGGTCGACCTGCCCCGCGGGCGGTACGAGTACAAGGTCGTCCTGGACAACTCGTGGGACGAGAACTACGGGGCGTTCGGCGTGCGCGACGGGGCCAACCACTCGCTCGAACACCCGGGCGGGCCGCTCGTCTTCGCCTACGATCACGGCGCCCGCGACATCGTCCCCGGGCGGTAGCCGGCACGGCGCACGTATCCGTCCGCCCGTCGCCACCCCTCTATAGTGTGGAGACAGGCAGGACGCGGCCCGATGCGGGCCACATGCATCACCCACACGAACGTTTGGAGAATCCATGGAAGTTTGGCCCGGCGACGCCTATCCCCTCGGCGCGACCTACGACGGCAACGGAACCAATTTCGCGCTCTACAGCGAAGTGGCCGAATCCGTTGAGCTTTGCCTCTTCGACGAGGAGGGAACGGAGACGCGGGTGGCGCTCACCGAGGTCGACGGCTTCGTCTGGCACTGCTATCTTCCACAGACCATCCCGGGCCAGAAATACGGCTACCGCGTGCACGGGCCGAACGATCCCGGCGCCGGACAGCGGTGCAACCCGAACAAGCTGCTGCTCGACCCGTACGCCAAGGCCGTCCACGGCGAGATCGATTGGGACCAGGCCCTCTTCGGCTACAACTTCGGCGACGAGGAATCCCGCAACGACCAGGACTCCGCTGCCCACATGATGCTGGGCGTCGTGGTCAGCCCGTTCTTCGACTGGGACGGGGACCGCAAGCCCAAGACCCCGTACCACCAGTCCGTCATCTACGAGGCGCACGTCAAGGGCCTGACCGAGATGCACCCGGACATCCCGGAGGAGCAGCGCGGCACGTATGCGGGCGTCGCGCACCCCGCCGTGATCGCCCACCTGCAGAAGCTCGGCGTCACCGCGTTGGAACTCATGCCGGTCCACCAGTTCGTCAACGACAGCACCCTGCAGGACAAGGGGCTCTCCAACTACTGGGGCTACAACACCATCGGCTTCTTCGCCCCGCAGAACACCTACAGCTCCACGGGGGACACCGGCCAGCAGGTCCAGGAGTTCAAGGCCATGGTCCGCGCGCTGCACCTGGCGGGCATCGAAGTGATCCTCGACGTGGTCTACAACCACACCGCCGAGGGCAACCACCTGGGCCCCACGCTCTCCATGCGCGGGATCGACAACGAGTCCTACTACCGCCTGATGGAGGACGACAAGCGGTACTACATGGATTACACCGGCACCGGGAACTCGCTCAACGTGCGCAATCCGCACTCGCTCCAACTGCTGATGGACTCGCTGCGGTACTGGGCCACGGAAATGCACATCGACGGCTTCCGGTTCGACCTGGCCTCCACGCTGGCGCGCGAGTTCTACGACGTCGACAAGCTCTCCACGTTCTTCGAACTCATCCAGCAGGACCCGGTGGTTTCCCAGTGCAAGCTGATCGCCGAGCCGTGGGACATCGGCCCCGGCGGCTACCAGGTGGGCAACTTCCCGCCGCAGTGGACCGAATGGAACGGCAAGTACCGGGACACGGTGCGCGACTTCTGGCGCGGGGTCCCGTCGACGCTGGGCGAGTTCGCGTCCCGCATCACCGGCTCCGCAGACCTCTACGAGCACTCCAGCCGCCGTCCCGTGGCCTCGATCAACTTCGTCACCGCCCACGACGGCTTCACGCTCCGGGACCTGGTCTCCTACAACGAGAAGCACAACGAGGCCAACGGGGAGGACAACAACGACGGCGAGTCCCACAACAGCTCCTGGAACTGCGGCGCCGAGGGCCCCACGGACGATCCCGAGATCCAGGCCCTGCGTGCGCGCCAGCAGCGCAACTTCATCGCCACGCTCCTGCTCTCCCAGGGCGTGCCGATGATTTCCCACGGCGACGAGCTGGGCCGCACCCAGGACGGCAACAACAACACATACGCCCAGGATTCCGAGCTCAGCTGGATCCACTGGGAGGAGATGGACCAGCCGCTCCTCGAGTTCACGGCGGCGGTCAACAAGCTGCGCGCGGAGCACCCCACGTTCCGGCGCCGGCGCTTCTTCGACGGCCGTCCCGTCGAGGTTGAGGACGGGGGCAAGCTCCCGGACATCGAGTGGCTCGGCGCCGACGGGCGGCCCATGAAACCTGCCGACTGGGACGCGGACATCGCGGCCTCGATCGGCGTGTTCCTCAACGGCAACGGGATCGCCGGGACGGACAGCCGCGGCCAGGAAATCCAGGATCTGAACTTCCTGCTCTTCTTCAACCCGCACCACGACGACGTCGACTTCAAGCTTCCGTCGAAGGCCTACGCGCCGCGGTGGGACCAGGTGATCGACACGGCCGGCGCCTACGCCGACAGCGAGCCGGTGGACGCGGGAACGTCCGTGACCGTTGTGGGCCGCTCGATGCTGGTGCTGCGCGCCCATGAAGCCGAGGAGGCGGATCTGGACCATTCGGTTGCCGCGTCTCTGGTGGCGCTGGCCGGATCGAAGAACCGCGAGACGTCCGCATGAGGACCCCGCTGAGCACCTACCGGCTGCAGATCCGCGCGGGGTTTACGCTTCACGACGCCGCGGCGCTGGTGCCCTACCTGACGGAGCTCGGCGTGGACTGGGTGTATCTGTCTCCGATCCTCACATCCGAGGAGGGATCGGACCACGGCTACGACGTCACCGATCCCACCACGGTGGATGACGCTCGCGGCGGACCCGAGGGGCTGCGCGCGCTCTCCGAGGCCGCCCACGCAGCCGGGATGGGCGTGCTCGTGGACACCGTCCCGAACCACATGGGCATCGCCACGCCGCGGCAGAATCCGTGGTGGTGGTCGCTCCTGCGGGAAGGCCGCGAGTCCCGCTACGCCGAGGCGTTCGACGTCGACTGGGACGCCGGCGCGGGGCGGATCCGCCTGCCGCTGCTGGGCGACGGGGACACGGAGGAGAACGAGCTGAAGCTGGTGGAGGCCGACGGCGCCTTCGAGCTGCACTACTACGACCACCAGCTCCCCGTCGCCGCGGGGACCGCCGCGGCCGGGGACGATCCGCGTGCCGTGCACGACCGCCAGCACTACCAGTTGGTCAACTGGCGCCGGGCGGACAACGAACTGAACTACCGCCGGTTCTTCGGGGTCACCACCCTGGCGGGCCTGCGCGTGGAGGTCGACTGGGTCTTCGACGAGTCGCACGCCGAGATCAAGCGCTGGTTCGACGAGGGCCTGGTCGACGGGCTGCGGATCGACCACCCGGACGGGCTGGCCGATCCCGCCGGCTACCTGCGCCGGCTCCGCGAACTCACCGGCGGGGCGTACGTGCTCGTCGAGAAGATCCTGGAGCCCGGCGAGCGGTTGCCCGAGGACTGGGAGTGCGAGGGCACCACCGGGTACGACGCGCTCGCCGACGTCGACCGGCTTTTCGTGGACCCCGCCGGCCGGGAGGTCCTCAGCGAGATCGCGCCGGGGGAGAGGTACGCGCCGATGATCCACCAGACGAAGCGGGACATCGCCGACGGGCTCCTGCGTTCCGAGGTGCTGCGCCTGGCGCGGCTGGTCCCGGCCGACGCCGGCCTGGAGCACGAGGCGGCCGCGGACGCGATCGCCGAGGTCCTTAGCTGCTTCCCGGTGTACCGCAGCTACCTTCCCGCGGGCGCCGAGCACCTCGAGGAGGCCGTCATCGCGGCGCGGGTCCACCGGCCGGACCTCGCGGAAACCATCACGGCCCTGCACCCCCTGCTCGCGGAGGACACCGGCGCCACCGAGCTGGCCACCCGCTTCCAACAGACCTCCGGGATGGTCATGGCCAAGGGCGTGGAGGACACCGCGTTCTACCGGTTCACCCGCCTGACGTCGCTGAACGAGGTCGGGGCGGACCCGTCGGTGTTCGCGATCGAGCCGTTCGACCTGCACACCAAGTTCGCCACCCGGCAGCTGTCCAACCCGCTGTCCATGACCACGCTGTCCACGCACGACACCAAGCGCAGCGAGGACAACCGGGCCCGGATTTCCGTGCTGTCCGAGCTGCCGCGGGAGTGGGCCGATGTGTTCGCCCAACTCGACGCACTGGCCCCGCTCGGGGACCTGCCGTTCGCCGACCTGCTGTGGCAGGCCGCCATGGGATCCTGGCCGATCTCGCGCGAACGCGCCCACGCCTACGCCGAAAAGGCGTCGCGGGAGGCCGGAAACAGCACCACGTGGACTAAACCGGACACCGAATTCGAGGACGGTCTCCATGCCGCCGTCGACGCCGCCTTCGACGACCCGGAGGTCAACCGGATCATCGGGGAGTTCGCGTTGCGGATCAAGACCGCGGGCCGTTCCAACTCGCTGTCCGCGAAGCTGGTCCAGCTGACCATGCCTGGCGTCCCGGATGTGTACCAGGGCACCGAGGTGTGGGACCACTCGCTGGTGGATCCGGACAACCGGCGGACGGTGGATTTCGATCGGCGCCGGGAGATGCTGGACGAGGTCCGTAACGGGGAACCGCCGGAGGTGACCGGGCGGGCCGACGCCAAAATGTTGCTGGTCCACCGCGCGCTGCAGCTCAAGCGCGGGCGCCCGGAGTTCTTCACGGGATACGAGGCCGTCGCCGGCGAGGGTGACGCAGCGGAGCACGTGTTCGGGTTCGACCGCGGCGGTGCCATCACGCTCGCCACGCGTCTGCCCGTGGGGCTCGAGCGCGCCGGCGGATGGCGCGACACCCGCGTGCTGCTGCAACCTGGGAAGTACCGAGATGTCATTACCGGGAGGCTCTTGTCCAGCGACGGCGCGCTGGCCGTCAAGGAGGCGTTCGCCGTCTACCCGGCGGCGCTTCTGGTCCGCGAGGAGGAGCAGTGAGGAACAGGTTCGATCTCTGGGCGCCGGCCGCCGGGGAAGTGAGGCTTCTCGCCAACGGCGCCACCGTCCCCATGCGGCGCGCGACGCCGGATTCCCCGTCCGACGCCGGCTGGTGGACACCGGCCGAACCGGTCCCGGACGGCGAGGTCGACTACGGGTACCTGCTGGACGGGGACACGACGCCGCTGCCGGACTCCCGGTCCCGACGCCAGCCGGACGGCGTCCACGGGCTTTCGCGGACGTTCGACGCCGGGGCGCACGCCTGGGAGGACGGCGACTGGGTGTCGCCCGGGCTCTCTGGCGGGGCGATCTACGAGCTCCACATCGGCACGTTCACGCCGGAGGGAACCCTGGATGCCGCGGCGGAGAAGCTCGGCTACCTCGCCGACCTCGGGATCGACTTCATCGAGCTGCTCCCGGTCAACGCGTTCAACGGAACCCACAACTGGGGCTACGACGGCGTCCTCTGGTACGCGGTGCAGGAGACGTACGGCGGGCCCGCGGCCTACCAGCGCTTCGTCGACGCGGCGCACCAGCACGGGCTCGGGGTGATCCAGGACGTGGTCCACAACCACCTCGGCCCCAGCGGAAACTACCTGCCGCGGTTCGGCCCGTACCTCAAGCAGGGCGACGCGAACACGTGGGGCGATTCGCTGAACCTCGACGGCCCCGACTCCGACCGGGTGCGCGCATACATCGTGGACAGCGCTCTCATGTGGCTCCGCGACCACCACGTGGACGGGCTCCGGCTCGACGCGGTGCACGCGCTGCGCGACGAGCGCGCGGTACACCTCCTGGAGGAACTCGCCGCCGCCGTCGACGCGCTGGCTGCGGAGACCGGCCGCCCGCTGTTCCTCATCGCGGAATCGGACCTGAACAACGACCGGCTGATCCAGCCGCGCGACGTCAACGGCTACGGCCTGGCCGGCCAGTGGAGCGACGACTTCCACCATGCCGTCCACGTGAACCTCACGGGGGAGACGGAGGGCTACTACGCGGACTTCGAATCCGTCGGCGCCCTGGCCAAGGTGCTGCGCGACGGCTTCTTCCACGACGGTGCGTGGTCCTCCTTCAGGGCCCGGCACCACGGGCGGCCGATCGACCGGGCGCGCGTCGAGCCGCGGCAGCTGGTGGTCTGCACGCAGAACCACGACCAGATCGGCAACCGCGCTGCCGGCGACCGGATTACCGTGGCGCTCGGTTTCGACGACTTGGCGCTGGCCGCCGTCCTCAACCTGACCTCGCCGTTCTCCCCGATGCTGTTCATGGGGGAGGAGTTCGCGGCCGCGACCCCGTGGCAGTTCTTCACCTCGCACCCGGAGCCGGAGCTGGGCAGGGCCACCGCCGAGGGACGCCTCGCCGAGTTCGAACGCATGGGGTGGGACCCCGCCGTCGTGCCGAATCCGCAAGACCGCTCGACGTTCGAGAATTCCCGGCTGGACTGGTCAGAGCCCGCCGGCGGCGACCACGCACGGATGCTCGCGCTCTACCGGGAGCTGTTGGCGCTGCGCAGGGCGGAACCCGAGTTGCGGGACCCGGCATGGCCGGACGCCGTCGACTTCGACGAGGCGGACCGCTGGCTGGCCCAGTACCGGGGAGGTCTCGCGATCGTGCTCAACCTCGCCGACGCGCCGCGCGAGATTCCCCTGCGCGGGACGCCGGGCCGGGTCCTGTTCTCGACCGGGGGTTCCGCGGACGACGCCGGCGCCACCGCGGGCGCGGACACGGGCCTTACGCTGCCGGCACGCTCCGCCGTCGTGCTCCGCATGTCCTGGCGACCGACGGAAACGCCGCCCCGGGGATCGTAGGGCGGTCCGAGACGAACCTAGCCGCCAGACGGAATACGTGCGGAAACCGGCACTAATTTTCCGCGGCGTTCCGGGCGTATGGTGAACGCAGTGGCCCGCACCAGGCCGGGCCGATGGCATGAGGAGAACACCATGACTGTCACGCCAACCGTCGCGGAATGCACCGTGGCCAACTGCTCGTTCAACGACCACTCCCATTGCGAGGCCGCCGGGATCACCATCGGCGGAGCCTCGGACCACGCCCAGTGCGCCACGTTCGTGGACACCGGAACGCACGGGGGCCTCCCGAAGGTCCTGTCCTCCGTGGGCGCGTGCCAGCGTTCCGAGTGCGTCCACAACGACCACCTCATGTGCGGCGCCAGCGAGATCCACGTGGGGCCCGGCGCCGACAACGCGGACTGCCTCACGTACAAGCACGCGGTCTGACCGCACCAGGGACCGTCCGGAGCCCACATGTTTGTTCAACAATCCCTTGCGCGCATTGTTGAACAACCTGTAGGGTTCCATTCAACAACCCTGTGACTGGCGTCACCGCACCGGACGGATACCCCCATGGCAGAAACCGGCACCAACCAGCCCGGCACCAAAATCAACCTGAGCCACTCGGCCAGGCGCACCGCGCTCCTCGGCGCGATGTTCCTGATGGCCACCAGCGCCATCGGCCCCGGCTTTATCACCCAGACCACGGTCTTCACCGTCCAGCTGGGTGCCGCCTTCGCATTCGCGATCCTCGTCTCGATCCTCGTGGACATCGCCGTCCAGATGAACGTCTGGCGCGTCATCGGAGTCTCCGGCCTGCGCGCCCAGGAACTCGGCAACAAGGTCCTCCCCGGAATCGGCTGGTTCCTCGCGGGACTCGTCTTCATCGGCGGTGTCGTGTTCAACATCGGCAACATCGCGGGAACCGGCCTCGGCGCCAACGCCATGCTCGGCGTCGACCCGAAGATCGGCGGCGGCCTGTCAGCGCTGGTCGCCATCATGATCTTCGTCAGCAAGAAGGCCGGCATGGCCCTGGACCGGATCGTGGTGCTACTCGGCGCCATCATGATCCTGTTGATGATCTACGTGGCCATCGTCGCCGCCCCACCGGTCGGCGACGCGCTGCGGAACACGTTCCTGCCGGAGAAGATCGACTTCCTGATCATCACCACCCTGGTCGGCGGGACCGTGGGCGGCTACATCACCTACGCCGGCGCGCACCGCATGCTGGACTCCGGCGCCACGGGCATCGAGCACGTCGCACAGATCACCCGCAGCTCCGTCCTGGGCATCATCGTCACCGGCGTCATGCGCGTCCTGCTCTTCCTCGCGATCCTCGGCGTCGTCGCCGGCGGCGTCGCGCTGACCAGCGACAACATGGCAGCCGAGGCGTTCGGCGCGGCGGCCGGCGAAATCGGCATGCGGCTCTTCGGCGTCGTGCTCTGGGCCGCGGCCCTGACCTCCGTGATCGGCGCGGCGTTCACCTCCGTCTCCTTCATCACCTCCTCCAGGACCTCCGAGCGCAAGCGCAATCTGATCACCGTGGCGTTCATCGCGGTCTGCGCCGTGATCTACCTGTTCCTCGGCCAGGCCCCGCAGCAGCTGCTGATCTTCGCCGGCGCGTTCAACGGACTGATTCTTCCGGTCGGCTTCGGCGTGCTTCTCTACGTGGCCTGGCGCCGCCGGGACCTCCTGCACGGGTACGCGTACCCGAAGTGGCTCCTGATCATGGGCGTCACCACCTGGCTGCTGACCGTCTTCCTGGGGTGGAACGCCATCCTGAGCCTCTCGAAGATCTGGGCGTAGCGGCATGGCAAAGGCGGGCGCCGGCACCGTGCTTCCGGAAAACCACGCCGCGCTGGCTCCCGCCCGCGCCCGCGAACTGTTCCGCGGCGGTCTCGTCGCGCCGACCGCGGGCGTCTCCCGGGGATACGCGCAGGCGAACCTGATGATCGTGCCGAAGGCGCAGGCCTACGACGTGCTCCTCTTCGCCCAGCGCAACCCGAAGTCCTGCCCCCTGCTGGGAGTGCTCGACGCCGGCGAAACCACCGGCCCGCTGCTGGCGGGCGGCGACATCCGCACGGACGTCCCCAAGTACACGGTGTACCGGGACGGCGAGCTGGTGGACGAGCCGACGGACATCTCCGCGTATTGGCGCGGGGATCTGGTGACGTTCATCGTCGGCTGCAGTTTCACGTTCGAATCGGCGCTGCTCGACGGCGGCGTGCCGGTCGCGCACATCGAGCAGGGCGTCAACGTGCCGATGTTCCGCACGAACCGGCGGTGCGCACCCGCCGGGTCCCTGTCCGGACCGCTGGTGGTCTCCATGCGTCCCATCCCCGCGTCCCAGGTGTCCGACGCCGTGCGGATCACCTCCCGCTATCCCGCCGTGCACGGGGCTCCGGTGCATGTGGGGAACCCGGCCGAACTGGGGATTGCCGACCTCGGCGGGCCCGACTTCGGGGACGCCGTGGCGATTCCGGAGGGCCACATCCCCGTGTTCTGGGCGTGCGGAGTCACGCCGCAGGCCGCCGTCATGGAATCCCGGCCCTCGCTGGCGATCGGCCACGCCCCCGGGCACATGCTGATCACCGACGCGCGGGACGGCGACTACCTGGTTCCGTAGGCCGCGGGCCCGGCGCCGCGCGGCCCGGAGGCCCCGTGCCGGCGTCGTCCGGTCCCGGCCCGCCGCGGCGCATCGGTAGGATGACCCGGTGACCCCCCAGCCGAACCCGCCGTACCCACCCATGCTGCATCCCGTCGAGATCCGGCAATTCGTCGGCGCCGCGGCCTTCGAGCGCGGGATCGACTATTTCGACGACGACCGCGTCGGCGGGATCGAGTGGAACCCGGAGAGCCGGCAGGTCGCCGCCTACGTGGAGGGGGCCCCGCCGACTCCCTACCGGACGCTGGTCACCTTCACCCGCGGAACGAACCCGCAGCCGGGCATCTCGGCGTGTTCCTGCCCGATGCGCAGCCGCTGCAAGCACACCGCTGCGCTCCTGCTGGCCGCCTCCCACGCCGCCATGCGGGCCGCGGAACGGGCCTCGGCCGCACCCGTCAAGCAGTTGCCGCCTTGGCGGCGCAAACTCGATGCGATGCTCGGCGGCGACGAAGCCACGGACGCGCCCGGCCCGCTCGGGGTCCAATTCGAGGTGGTCGACGTCGGCGGGCGGCGCCGGAAGAAGCAGCGGCGGCTCTCGTTGCGGCCCGTCACGCTGAACGACAAGGGCCGTTGGATCTACGGCAATTTGCGCTGGGGTGGCTTCGGACCCTCGCCCTACGGCAACCACCACTACTCCTACCAGCAGCAACAAACATCCTTCAGCGACGCCCAGAAGCGCTGGATGGAGGATTTCGTGGTCCTCCACGCCGGCGCGCAGGGGCAGAACGCCATCTACCTCGAGGACTTCGCCTCGCCGGTCCTGTGGCAGCTGCTGGCCGGGGCGCACGACGCGGGAATCGTGCTGCGCGGCGCGACGGCCGCCGCCCGGTTGACCATCCACGCCCCGGTGGCCGTGGGGCTGGACCTCGTGGACGCCAACGGCAAACTACGGGTCGCGCCGGCCATCCACTTCAACGGGCACGGCGACGCCGCGGCCCCGTTGTCCGGCGATGGGCTCGAGCTGGGTATCATCGGGCAGTCCGGCCACGGTGTCTGGTGGCAGGACCAGCCGGACGTTCCGGCGCGCGAGCGGCCCGTCCACCTGGCGCCGTCCGTCGGGGAAGTGCCCGGCGTCGTCGTGCAGTTGTTGGAGGACCGCAAGCCGCTGGAGATTCCGCGGAACGGCCGTGCCGCGTTCCTGAGCGACTACGTCCCCGAACTGGGACGGCTGACGACGCTCGGCTCCAGCGACGGATCGATCGAGGTGCCGGAACCGGTGCCCCCGCACCTCTGGCTCACGGCCGGCCATTTCCGGCGCCGAGGCCCCCGCAACAAGCCCGATGTCACCGGCCTGCGCCTGGCGTGGACGTGGGACTACGGCACCGAGGGCGCGCGGAACCTGCCGCTGGTCGACGACGGACAGGGCCGCCGGGACCGCCAGTTCGAGACAAGCGTGCTGCACCGCGTGACGGGCGTGTTGGACGATTTTCCCGGCGCATGGCGGTCGGCGTTTCCGCAACCGTTGCTGGGGATCCGGGGCAGCATCGAGCCGCTGGAGCTCGAGGGTGTCGACGCCGCGCGGTTCAGCGCCGAGGCCATGCCGCTGCTTGAGGGGTTGGACGGCGTCTCCGTTCAGGTCCAGGGCGAGGAGGTCGAGTACGTCGAGTTGACCGATTCCCCCGAAATCTCCGTCAGCGCCAGCGAATCCGGGACCAGCGACTGGTTCGACCTCGGCGTTCAGGTCCATCTGGGCGGCGCCGAGATCCCGTTCGACCAGCTGTTCGTCGCACTCGCCCAGGGGGAGGACTACCTGCTGCTCGACGACGGTGCCTACCTTTCCCTGGACAAGCCCGAATACCGGCAGCTCCGCCGGCTCATCGAGGAGGCGCGCACCCTGCAGGACCGCGAATCCAAGGGCCTGCGGATCAGCCGGCACCAGGCCTCCCTTTGGGACGAACTGGTGGAACTGTCCGCCAACGCGGAGCAGGCCGAATCGTGGAGGCTGTCCGTGGGCGGCCTCCTGGAACTGGAGACGATCGAGCCGACCGCTCCGCCGGCCGCGCTACAGGCCGAACTGCGCCCCTACCAACAGCAGGGTTTCTCCTGGCTGGCGTTCCTCCACGACCACGGGCTTGGCGGGGTGCTGGCGGACGACATGGGGCTGGGCAAGACCGTCCAGACCATCGCGTTGATGCTCCACGCGCACGACCGGGCCAGGTCCGCTGGGGAGCGGGCCAAGCCGTTCCTCGTGGTCGCGCCGACCTCCGTGGTGCCGAACTGGGCCACCGAGGCGGCGCGCTTCGCGCCGAGCCTGCGCACCGCCGTCGTCGGGGAGACGCTCAAGCGCACCGGCATGGAACTCGGCGCGGTGCTGGAGGGGACCGACGTCGTCGTCGTCTCCTACGCCCTCTTCCGGCTGGAGAACGCGGACTACGCGCGCCACGACTGGTCCGGACTGATCCTCGACGAGGCGCAGTTCGTGAAGAATCCCGCGACGAAGGCCGCCGCGCAGGCGCGCGAGTTCCCGGCGTCGTTCAAGCTGGCGATCACCGGAACGCCGATGGAGAACAACCTTTCCGAGCTGTGGTCGATGTTCGCCATCACCTCCCCGGGACTGTTCGCGTCCGCCAAGAAGTTCGACGAGGTCTACCGCAAGCCGATCGAAAAGGACGGGGACAAGGAGCGCCTGGCGCAACTGCGACGCCGGATCCGTCCGCTGATCATGCGCCGCACCAAGGAGCTGGTCGCCACCGAGTTGCCGCCGAAGCAGGAACAGGTCCTCGAGTTGGAGCTCTCGCCGAAGCACCGCACCATCTACCAGCGGCACCTGCAGCGCGAACGGCAGAAGGTGCTGGGGATGATCGACGAGATGGACAAGAACCGCTTCCAGATCTTCCGCTCGCTCACCATGCTGCGCCAGCTCAGCCTGGACGCGTCGCTGGTCGACGAGCGGTACGCGGGCGTGCCCTCCAGCAAGCTCGACGCGCTGCTCGAACAGCTCGACGACCTCGTGGCCGAGGGGCACAGCGCGCTGGTGTTCAGCCAGTTCACGTCGTTCCTGGGCAAGGCCGCGCAACGGTTGGGCGAGGCCGGGATCCCGTACGCGTACCTCGACGGCAGCACCAAGTCCCGCGGCAAGGTGATCGAGAAGTTCACCGGCGGCTCCGTGCCGGTGTTCCTGATCAGCCTGAAGGCGGGCGGGTTCGGGCTGAACCTCACGCAGGCGGACTACTGCTTCATGCTGGACCCGTGGTGGAACCCGGCGAGCGAGAACCAGGCCGTGGACCGGGCACACCGGATCGGGCAGACGCGCAACCTCATGGTCTACCGGCTGGTCGCCAAGGACACCATCGAGGAGAAGGTCATGGCGCTGAAGGAGAAGAAGGCCAAGCTGTTCTCCGCCGTCATGGACGAGGACGCGGCGTTCGGCTCGGCCATCGACGCGGAGGACGTCAGGTCGCTGTTCAGGGACTGAGAATACAACACTATTCATAGGTTCTCCTATGTCATATATAGCCACGTGTAAGTATTGTTAGGTTGTAGGAGGTGTTTGTGGACGAGGCACAGGAAATGGGCGAACATCTGCGTCAATGGCGCATCATGCTCGGGCTCAGTCAGGAATTGGCCGCCGAGCGGGCGGATGTTTCGCTGCCGACCCTCCGCCGGGTGGAGAAGGGCGACCCGGGGGTAAAACTCGGCAGCTTCCTGGCCGTCGCCCGCGTCCTCGACGTGGCCCGCGCCCTGGTGGTCGCGACGGATCCGCTCGAAACCGAGCTGGGCCGGTTGCGCGCACCGTTGCTGGGCCGGCAACGCGCCAGACGGAGACCGCAATGACCTACGGCGTGTGGATGGGAGACCGCCAGGTTGGCGAGTGCTCCAACGATGTCCGCCCGGGCCATCAGTTCCAGTCCCTGACGTTTACTTACCGGGACGACTGGCTGGCCGACGACCGGTCGTTCGCGATCTCCCCGGACCTGCCGCTGCGGCGGGGGCCGCACACGCCTGCCACCCACCGGTCGGTGTTCCGCGCTTTCGACGACGCGGCGCCGGACCAGTGGGGCCGCAGGCTCATGGACGCCGAGATGCGGAGGCGTTCCACGGGGGAGCCGGCGCGCAGACGAAAGCCCCTCACGGAGATCGAACGGCTTCTTGCCGTTGACGATAGGACGCGTCAGGGGGCCCTTCGCTTCAGCCGCGACGGTGTGTTTCTCGCCGAAGACGGACGTTGCGCCGAACTCAAGGACCTCGCCCGTCTGACCGCCGCGGCACAGCGGTTCAACGACACCGGTGAGGTCGATGCAGGCGTGAGGGAGCTTGTCGGGGTGGGTTCTTCTCCCGGCGGTGCCCAGCCGAAGGCGTGGGTGGCGGACGATGACGGGACCACACACCTCGCGAAGTTTCCGCGGACCTCCGACACCTGGGATGTTTCGGCATGGGAGGCAGCGACCATGGCCCTTCAGCGCCGCGCTGGCATAAGGACCCAGCGTTCGCGCACCATCGCGCTGGGCCCCGGGAGCTCCGTCTTCCTCACTCGCCGTTTCGACCGCGACGGCGATGCGCGGATTCCCTACATGAGCTTTCGATCCGCCTTCTCGTTGGAAGATCACGACAGGCCTGACTACGCCTGGCTCGCGGCCAGGGTCGCGGCCATCTCCGCCAGCCCCACGGAGGACGCGTCCGAACTGTTCTCCCGCGCGGCGTTCGGCGTTTTGGTCAACAACATCGATGACCACATGCGCAACCACGGGTTGCTGCACACCGGCAAGGGGTGGCGGCTTGCCCCCGCCTTCGACGTGAACCCGTCTCGCTTCGGCACTTCGGACACGCCCTTGACGCCGGACGACGACCCGGGAGACCGCGATGTGCGGCTGCTGGTCGAGCACGCGGATGCCTTTCGTCTCACGAGGGAACAGGCCCTCGCGCGGATAGCGAAAATCACGCGCGCGGTCTCCCACTGGCGCGTGGATGCTGTTGCGGCCGGGGTGGAACCGGATGCGCTGGAATTCATGGCGACGGCCTTCGAAGGCCCGAGCCTGGGGCGGGTCCAGATGCTTGCCCACGGACCCCGGGGTGGTTCCGCAACCGGTGGTGGCGGTCCGTTTGAAGTATGGGTCCGGCCGCATGTGCGTGATGGCCGAACGGTCGAGGGGCACTTTCGCAAGCACAGGGCCCGATAGGCGCAGTATCGCTGTTGTTCTTCCGTTAGCGGAACTCGGGGACTGGAGTCAGGGGAGCGTCTCCGCGGAGCACCGCGAGGATGTTGTCCACGGCCAGATCGACCATCTTTTCCCTCGTTGCCTGGGTGGCGGAACCGACGTGGGGGAGCGAGGCGATCCGGGGATGGGTCAGCAGCGGGTTTGAAGGATCCCGGACCGGCTCGGTGTCGAACACATCCAGCCCGGCGGAGTGGATGGCACCGGCGTCGAGCGCCCCCAGCAGCGCGGCGGTGTCGACCACGGGCCCGCGCGCGGTGTTGACCAGCGTGGCGGTGACCTTCATCCGCTCGAGTTCCGGCTTACCGATCAGATGCCGCGTCTCGGCCGTCAACGGGACGTGGAGTGAGACGATGTCCGAGCGTTCCAACATTTCCTCCCAGGGCACGGCCGTCGAGAGGTCCGAGGTTCCGGTCCGAGACAGACTGTGCAGGACGGTCATGCCGAACCCCGCCGCCCGCCGGGCAACGGCCTGTCCGATCTGGCCGAAGCCGGTCAGGCCCAGCGTCGCTCCGGTGACATCGAGACCCAGGTGCTCGTCGAGTGTGGAGCGCTTCCACCGCCCGGCACGCAAATCGTCCACGGCCGGGAGCAGCAGGCGCCGCGCGAGCAGCATCAGGGCCATCGTGGTGTCCGCCGTCGTTTCATGGAGGACATCCGGGGTGTTGGTGACCGGTATCCCGTGCTCGACGGCGGCCGCGACGTCCACGGCGTCGTACCCGGCGTTCGGAAGGGCGACGACGCGGACGCGGCCGCGGGCGTCCTCGAGGAAGGCCCGGTCGACCTTCGCGTAGGCGGCCAGCACCGCGTCGGCTCCCCGGGCGAACTCCCGGAGCGCCTCGCCGGCGGCCGGCACGACGTCGTCGTCCGGCCAAAGCACGACGTCGGCGTGCTCACGCAGGCGGTCCAGGCCGCGGCCTGGCAACGACGAGCGCGTGACGGCGACCAGGGGACGGCCGGGGAGCGGGCACATCAGGCGCTCAGCTCCCGCATGACCCGGTGGAGGTCGCCCTTGCCCTCGAAGCCGATGCCGGGCAGGTCGGGCATCCTGATGTAGCCGTTGTCGACCTCGACGCCGTCCGGGAAGCCGCCGAAGGGCTGGAAGAGGTCCGGGTAGGACTCGTTGCCGCCGAGCCCGAGCCCGGCGGCGATGTTCAGCGACATCTGGTGTCCGCCGTGCGGGATGCAGCGGCTGCGCGACCAGCCGTTCTCGTCGAGCATGTCCAGGGTGCGGAGGTACTCCACCAGGCCGTAGCTGAGCGCGCAGTCGAACTGGAGCCAGTCCCGGTCCGGCCGGAGGCCGCCGTACCGGATGAGGTTCCGGGCGTCCTGCATGGAAAACAGGTTCTCGCCCGTGGCGAGCGGCTTGGCGTAGGCCGCCGCGACGTCGGCCTGGGCCTCGTAGTCCAGCGGATCCACCGGCTCTTCGTACCAGAAGAGGTCGTAGGCCGAGAGTGCTTGGGCGTATTCGATGGCGGTCTTGCGGTCGAAGCGGCCGTTCGCGTCGACCGCGAGGCTCTGGCCCGGGCCAAGCATGTCGAGGACGGCCTCGATCCGCTGAAGGTCCTCGGACAGGGACGCCCCGCCGATTTTCGCCTTGACGGTCGAGTAGCCGCGGTCCAGATATCCCTGCATCTCGTCGCGCAGTCCCTGGATGCCGCGACCGGGCTGGTAGTAGCCGCCCGCCGCGTAAACGAACACCTGGGGATCAGGCCGGTTGTCGCCGTACCGCTCGGCAAGGAGTCGGAAGAGGGGCCGCTCCTCGATTTTCGCGACGGCGTCCCAGACGGCCATGTCCAGGGTGCCGACGGCGACGGACCGTTCGCCGTGGCCGCCCGGCTTCTCGTTGGCCATCATGGTGTCCCAGATGCGCGCGGGGTCGAGATTGTTGCCCGTCTCATCCAGCAGATCCGCGGTCTGGGCCTCCATGATCCGCGGAATGATGCGCTCGCGCATGAGGGAGCCCTGGCCGTAGCGGCCGTTGGAGTTGAATCCGTAGCCGACCACTGGCCTGCCGTCGCGCTCGACGTCGGTGATGACCGCGACCAGGCTCAGGGTCATCTTCGTGAAGTCGATAAAGGCGTTGCGGATGGGGGAACTGATGGGCAGGGTCTGTTCGCGGATCTCGACGATTCTCATCGGGTGGCTCCCGAGGGCGTCGTCTGGGCGTGGAAGGCAGCGACGAGTGCGTCGGACACGTCGTCCGTACTGGCGGTGCCACCGAGGTCCGGGGTGCGGATGTCGGTTTCGGTCAGAACGTGTTCCATGGCCGTGATCAGGTCCCGCCCGGCGTCCGGGTGGCCCAGGTGATCCAGCATCATGGACGCCGCCCACACTTGGCCCAGCGGGTTGGCCTTGCCCTGGCCGGCGATGTCCGGAGCGGAACCGTGAACGGGCTCGAACATGGAGGGGAATTTCTTCTCCGGGTTCAGGTTCGCCGACGGGGCGATCCCGATGCTGCCGATGATCGCCGCGCCGAGGTCCGTGAGGATGTCGCCGAACAGGTTGGATGCCACGACGACGTCGAACCGGGCCGGGTCGAGCACGAACAGCGCCGCCAGGGCGTCGATGTGGTATTCGGAAACGGTGAGATCCGGGTGGTCCTTGGCGAGGTTTTGCAGGGTCTCGTCCCAGAACGGCATGGTGTGGATGATGCCGTTGGACTTGGTGGCGGACGCGAGCTGGCCCGTGCGCTGCTCGGCGAGATCGATCGCGTAGTTCATGGCGCGTTCCATGCCGAACCGGGTAAAGATCGATTCTTGGATGGCCATCTCCTGCGGCATGCCGCGGTAGAGCCGCCCGCCGCTCTCCGAATATTCGCCCTCGTTGTTTTCGCGGACCACCAGGAAGTCGATGCCCCCGGCCGGCACCTTCCGCAGCGGGCTCTCGATGCCGGCCAGCAATCGGACCGGACGCAGGTTGATGTACTGCTGGAAGGCGCGGCGGATGGGAATGAGCAGCCCCCACAGAGACACATGATCCGGGACTCCCGGAAAACCGACGGCGCCCAAGAAGATCTGATCGCATGCGGCGAGTTGATCGAGCCCGTCCTCCGGCATCATGCGGCCGGTCCGCGCGTAGTACTCGCAACCCCACTCGAACTCCTGCCAGTCGAAACCGAACCCGTAGCGTTTTCCGGTGAGCTCAAGGAGTTTTTGCGCCGGCGGCATGACTTCGGTGCCGATCCCGTCGCCCGGGATCACGGCAATGCGGTAGCTGGGACTTGTCATGGGTGTTCCTTTGCTGTGAAGGTCTTAGAGGGTGAATTCGGGCAGGTTGACGTACAGGATCCGCGTGAATCCGAAGTAGAAAACCAGCACGACGCCGACGGCGACGCCGAAGTCGAGGAGGATGTTTTTCCAGTTGGGGCGTGACGTGCGCATGAGCGCGGCCACCAGGGTGAAGAAGATGATGCTGCCGAAGAGGTATCCCAGGACGGGTAGTGATGCCACCCACGCGATCAGCAGGACGAGCGCCCGGCCCAGGTCCTTGTAGCCGAGCCTCCCGATGCTGTTCCAGCCGGTTTCACGGTCCCGCCAGATCACCCCCCGGGCGACGAGAACCACACCGAGAACACCGAGCGCGGTCAGGACGGCGTCCGGGAAGATCCCGCCGTAGTCGCTGGAGTACGCGCGCTGGACCCAAAAGACCAGGCAGATCACCAAGACCACTGCGCCACCGATGATGTTTCCCATGTCAGCGTCCTTCCGTGGTGCCGGCGCCGTGTGCGGTCCGGCGCACCGGCGTCGTCCGCTCGGCCCGGCGCTTTTGGATGAAGGGCCACGCCAGCGAGATCACGGACATGGCGATCAGGACCAGGCTGATGGGCCGGGTGAAGAAGGTGAGCCACGGAAGCGCTTCCCCGGAGGACGTCAGGATGCCTTGGACGAGGCCTGTTTCCGCGATGGTGCCCAAAACGAGCCCCAAGACGATCGAGGCGCCGCCGATTCCCACACGTTGCAGCAGGTAGGCCGCGATGCCCAGCGCCAGCATGATGAACACATCCACGACGGAGCTGCGGATGGCGTAGGCACCGATGATCGTCAGCACAATGATGCCGGGGGCCAAGTAGCGGACCGGGAGGGCCATGACCCCGCGCTGCAGGCCGCGGCCGGCGACGAGACCGACCGGGACCATCATGACCGCTGACACCGCCAGGGCGATGATGAACGTGTACACGAGCGGACCGGACGTTTCGAACAGCTGCGCGCCAGGGCGCAGCCCGTGCAACAGGAGCACGCCCAGGATGATGGCGTCCGGCGGGGTTCCGGGGACACCAAGCGTCAGCGTGGGGATGAATCCGCCGCCGACGGTGCCGTTGTTCGCGGACTCGGAGGCGACGACGCCGTCGATCTCTCCTTCGCCGAACGTTTCGGGGTGCTTCGAGGCCCGCTTGGCTTCGTTGTAGGCGACCAGGTTCGCGACGCTTCCGCCGGCGCCCGGCAGGATGCCCACGAACGTCCCGATGATCCCGGAGCGGACCAGGTTCACCGGGCGGCTGAGGATTTCCTTCAGCATGCCGCCGAGCCGGTCTTTCTCGCGGGTCTCGTCCACCATGTGCGCGTCGCGGGTGCGCAATGCGATGAGCCGGATGACCTCGGGAATGGTGAACAGGCCGATCAGGGCCGGCACCAGGGGGATGCCGCCCTGCATCATCGGCTCGCCGAAGGTGAACCGCACGTCTCCGCCCACCGGTGCGATCCCGATGGTGGCCAGAAGCAGTCCGAGCAGGCCTCCGATGATCCCCTTGAGCAGCGACCCCGAGGCCAGGCTCGCGATGATCGTCAGGCCGAAGACCGCCACCCAGAAGTACTCCTGCGGGCCGAAGCGCAGGGAGAAGGAGGCGAGCGGAGGAGCCAGGAAGATCAGCCCGATGACGCCGATGATCCCCCCGACGAACGAACCCATGGTCGCCCCCACGATGGCGAATTCGCTGCGCCCCTTCCGCGTGAGTGGATATCCGTCGAGCGCCGTGGCGATCGACGACGGCGTGCCGGGGGCGTTGACGAGGATCGCCGTGAAGGCGCCTCCATAGATGGCACCCATGTAGAAGGCGCCGAGCAGGACCAACCCGGAGGTCGGGTCCATGGCGAAGGTGAAAGGGACCAGCAGCGCCACGCCCATGGTGGCGCTCAGGCCGGGCATTGCCCCGAGAGCCATGCCGCTCAAGGTGCCGACGAGCACCAGGAGCAGCATGGACGGGGCAAGGTTGGCCAGCAGCCCTTGCCCGAGAACCTCGAACATTACGGAACCAGTTCCAGCCTCGTCAGCAGGTCCTCATAGACCGCTGTCCGCTCTTCGGTCAGCTTCGCGGCCTCTTCGGGCCCGTAGTTCTCCAGGACGAAGGCCTGCTCCTCGAAGGCCGACACGAGGTCGGGATCCTGGTTGACCTCCGCGAAGGCGTCGGCGAGTACCTGCACGACGTCGTCCGGGGTGTCCTGCGGGACGGAGACGCCGCGGTACGCGCCGTCGACCAGGTCGTGCCCCTGCTCCGCGAAGGTGGGAACGTCCGGGAGCCCGGGCATGCGTTCCTCGGTGGCGACGGCGATGGCGCGGACCTGGTCACCGAGCTGCGAGATTTGCGGGGTGTAGGACATCAGCGCATCCACGTGCCCACCGAGCAGGGCCGGCACGGCGGTACCAGTACCGGAGAAGGGGGTGTAGGTGACGTCAACGTCGGCCATGTCATTCAGCATGAGCGTGCCGATGTGATTGGCGGTGAAGTCACCACTGCCACCGACCGACATGGCACCCGGCTTTTCCTTGGCCGCCGCGATGAAATCGTCCAAGGTCTCGATGTCGCTGTCTGCCGGAACCAACAGGGCGTTGGGAGTGCTCTGGAAAATATAGACCTGCTTCAGGTCCTCCGTCTGGTAGCCGGCGTCGTCGCGCAGCATCGGCTGAAGGATGATGTGTGGCAGGTTGCTCCCCATGAATTTGTAGCCATCCGGGGCGGTGCGGGTGAGCTCGGACCAGCCCAGGGCGCCGCCGCCGCCGGGCTTGTAGGAGACGTTGACCGGTTGGCCGAGGACCTCCGCAAGCTTCTCCTGCTGCAGGCGAGCCGTGATGTCCGACTCTCCACCGGCGTCGAACGGCAGGATGTAGTCCAAGCGCTTCTGCGGGAAGTCGTTTGCCGACCCTTCTCCGCCGCCCGCACCACCTCCGCATCCCGCTACGGCGAATGCGACGGCGATGGTTCCTGCGATCGATGCGAGCATGCGACGGCTTTTCATCTTTACCTCCATTGGTAAGGGTGGCGCTGGTTCTTTCAGGTGGGTATCAGCCTGCATTAGGAGAAGTGATACAGATCACTTCTGTTCATACTGTTCACAGGTTCCGGGCGGCTACCTCAGGCGGCCGATGACGGCAGCCGTGACCTCCTCGGTGGTGGCGGAACCGCCGAGGTCCTTGGGCAGGATCCTGGCTTCGGTGGTGGACCGGATGGCCTCGGCCAAGCGTTCCGCCTCATCGGTGAGGCCGAAGTGATGGAGCATGAGACCGGCGCTGGAGATGGCGCCGATGGGGTTGGAAATCCCTTGACCGGCGATGTCCGGAGCGGAACCGTGGACGGGCTCGAACATGCTGGGAAAACGCTTTTCGGGGTTGTAGTTGGCGCTGCTGGCTAGGCCCAGACTTCCGGCCAGGGCGCTCCCTAAATCAGAGAGGATGTCGGCGTTGAGGTTGGACGCGACGACAACTGAGAGCTCCTCAGGCTTGAGCACAAACTTCGCCGCCATGGCGTCGACGAGCACGCTCTCGGTCTCCACGTCGGGGTAGTCCTTCGCGACCCGCTTGAAAACGTCGTCCCACAGCACCATGCCGAACTGCTGGGCGTTGCTCTTGGTCACGCTGGAGAGTTTCGGCCGCGTGCGGGTGCGTGCGATGTCGAAGGCGAAGCGGATGATCCGTTCGCAGCCCACCTCGGTGAACAACGAGGACTGCACGGCGACCTCGCCGCCCTTGCCGCGTGCCGCGAGGTTGCGGCCGCCGAGACCCGCATACTCGCCTTCGCTGTTCTCCCGGACCACGATCCAGTCGAGCTCGGTGTCGTCGGCCTTGCGCAGCGGGCTGGTGACGCCGGGCAGGAAGTGGACCGGTCGAACGTTGGCCCACTGGTCGAACCCCTGACAGATGGCCAGGCGAAGGCCCCACAGGCTGATGTGGTCCGGGACCGTGGGCCACCCGACCGCTCCGAAGTAGATGGCGTCGAAGCCCCGCAACTGGTCGAGTCCGTCGTCGGCCATCATGACGCCATGTTCGGCGTAATAGTCACTGCCCCAGGGGAACTCGGTCCATTCGAAGGAGACGCTCCCGTTCGAGTCCGCTGCGATGGCGTCCAGTACTTTTCGTCCTGCGACGGTGACTTCCTGTCCAATGCCATCGGCGGGAATGGCTGCGATGCGAAAAGTCTTGGAGGTCATGGTTCGACGCTAGGTCAGATTGTGACCCGTGTCTCAGACGTAGATCCTCTCCGGCCCATAGGATAAGCCTATTCGAGCTTGTCAGCCCGGTAATCACGTACAACGTCGGCGAAGGCCTGAGCCGCCGGTGTCAATGCCGCAGGTGCCCGGTAGGCCAGCCCCACCTTGAGGACGTGGGTCGGCTCGAGGTGCATGACGGCAGCGCCGTTCCTGCGCGCGTAATCGCTCCAGGCCGCCGCCAGCACCGCCATTCCGCAACCGGCGAGGACCAGCGGAAGGACGGCCGCGCGGTGCGCCACCTCGACTGCGATGGTCGCGTCCTCGCAGCAGACCAGGACTTCGTCCACGACCTTGCGCATGACGCTGCCCTCCTGGGAGGTGATGAACCGCTGTCCGTGCAGCTCATGGTGCTGGACCACCGAGCCGTCCGTGAACGGCTGCCCGGGGAGCCCGACGAGTACCATGGCCTGTTGCTCGACGGTTTCGCAATGTATGCCGGCAGGCGGCAGCAGGTCCGCACTGCCGAACAAGCCGAGTTCGCACGCGCCGCTGCCGATGAGGCGCATGACGTCGGCGCCGGTGTAGGCGGACTGCGCGCTGATGGTCATGCCGGGGTAGCGCCGGCCGAACCGCACGGCAATCGAGCGGAAGGGCTCGATCGATTGGGAGGGCATGAGCGCGAGGTCGACCTGCCCGGCTTCCTTGCCCTTGAGCGTCTCCACCGTCGAGCGGAAGGCGTCAAGGTCGCGGACGGCGCGCCGCGCCGGCTCGATCAGCGCCCGCCCGGAGGCGCTGACGACGACAGCCCTGCCGGTGCGGTGGAACAGCTGGACGCCCAGTTCCCGCTCGAGCGCCAGCACGGCCTGGGACAACGAGGGCTGGGCAACGAGTAGGTGCTCGGCGGCCCTGCCGAACCCACCGTGCTCGACAACGCCGAGAAAGTACTTCAGGTGCCGGATGTCCATGGCTCAATCCTGCCCCATGGTGGCCCCGGTCGGCGCGCGGGTGGACGGTTAGCGCCCCGCGGCGCCCAGGTGGCCGAGCAGTTCGGCCTCCGCGGCGTCCATGTACGAGCGGAGCGCCTCGGCGGCGGCCTCCCGGTCGCCGGCCCGCAGGTGCCCTACAAGTTCGACGTTGCGGTCCACGTAGTGGCTGTGGAAATCGGGCGCGGTGGCCATCGAGTGGAAGACCAAGCGCATCTTCGCCAGCACCCGTTCCATCAGCACCTCGAGCGTTTCGCTCCCGGTCAGGGACACGACGGCCTTGTGCAGCGCCTGGTTGGCGTCGGCCATGTCCCTAACCGATCCGGCGTCGCGCGCGGCGATCGCACGTTCCACGATGGCGTCCATCGCCCCGAGCGTTTCTTCCGTGACCTCGCCCCACAGCACGGCGGCGGGCTCGATCGTCCGGCGCACGCGGTAGATCTCCCGGACGTCGTCCGATCCCGGGTGGGCCACGAACACGCCCCGGTTGGGGATGCGGTCCACCATCGCCTCGCCGGCGAGGACCGCGAATGCCTCGCGCAGCGTGTTCCTCGAGACTCCGAGGGCTGTGGACAAGGACTGTTCGGAGAGCTTCGCCCCGGGCACCAACTGCCCCTCGGCGATCCGGGCGCGCAACACAGAGGCCACCCACGAACCCGTGTGGGCGTGTTGTGCGGAACCGGTCCCGAGGCTCCCCAGCAGGGCGTTCATAAGCATGCTCTCCAATCTAACCGACCCCCGCCGGTTCCCCGGCCCGGCATTTCGACAACGCCACATGCCCCCACCCCCCGTTTCGACGAAGGCAGATGTCCGTTTCGGGCCGAAAACGAGCATTTACCTTTGTCGAAACGGGAGGGGAGGGGGGTGCTTTGTCGAAAAATGGGGGTCTAGGCGATGGTGGCCAGGTTGTCCCCGCGCACGACGGCGTTGCCCGGCTCCTGCGCGCCGCGCGCCACGGTGCCGGCGCGGTGGGCGGCCACCGTGGTCTCCATTTTCATTGCCTCGAGCACGGCGATCGGGGTGCCGGCATCGACAGCGGTGCCGTCCTCGACCAGCCACTTGACCAGGTTTCCGTTCATCGGCGACGCCAGCGCGTGGCCGTCGGGATCGGCCGCGCCGGCGTCCGCGCCACCGGCGGTCCCGGAGCCTTCCGCGACACCGATGCCGCCGCCGAGCAGCGCGGCGAGCAGCTTGGCGGGGAGCCCGAGCTGCACGGCCTTGCCGTCGATCTCCACGGTGATCCGCTCGCGTTCGGCGCCCGGGGCCGCGGCCGCCAGCTCGTCGGAGGCCGCCAGTTCCTCGGCGAACCCGGATTCGATCCACGTGGTGTGCACGCCGAGCGCGTCCTCGGCCGTGAACGCAGGGTGCCGGACCACGGCGCGGTGGAACGGAACCACGGTCGGCAGGCCGCGGATGACCAGCTCGTCCAGGGCGGCGCGGGCGCGGCGGAGCGCCTGCGGGCGGTCCTCGCCGTGGACGATCAGCTTGGCCAGCAGCGAGTCGTATTCCGCGGGGACGGTGGAGCCGGAGCGGACGCCGGTGTCCACGCGGATGCCGGCGCCGGTGGGCGCCTCGAACGCCTCGACGGTCCCGGGGGAGGGCAGGAACCCGCGCGCGGGGTCCTCGGCGTTGAGCCGGAACTCGATCGCGTGGCCGCGCGGCACCGGGTCCTCCGTCAGCGAAAGCTCCAGCCCGTCGGCGATGCGGAATTGCTCGCGGACCAGGTCCACGCCCGCGGTCTCCTCGGTGACCGGGTGCTCCACCTGCAGGCGCGTGTTGACCTCCAGGAAGGAGATGACGCCGTCGGGCGCCACGAGGTATTCGACGGTCCCGGCGCCGGTGTAGCCGGCCTCGCGGCAGATCGCCTTGGCGGACTCGTGGATCCGCGTCCGCTGCTCGTCGGACAGGAACGGCGCGGGCGCCTCCTCCACGAGCTTCTGGTTACGGCGCTGCAGCGAGCAGTCGCGGGTGCCCACCACCACCACGTTCCCGTGGGTGTCGGCCAGGACCTGGGCCTCCACGTGGCGGGGCTTGTCAAGGAACCGCTCGACGAAGCATTCGCCGCGGCCGAACGCCATGGTCGCCTCCCGAACGGCGGATTCGAACGCGTCCTCGATGTCCTCCATCCGCCGGGCGATCTTCAGTCCGCGACCGCCGCCGCCGAACGCCGCCTTGATGGCCACCGGGACTCCGTGGATCTCCGCGAACGCCCGGACCTCGGCCGCGTTGGCGACCGGACCGTCCGTTCCGGGGACCAGCGGCGCGCCGGCCCGGACGGCGATGTCGCGGGCGGTGACCTTGTTGCCGAGGTCGCGGATGGCCTGGGGCTCAGGGCCGATCCAGCTCAGACCGGCGTCGATCACGGCCTGTGCGAAGTCCGCGTTCTCGGACAGGAAGCCGTATCCGGGGTGCACGGCGTCCGCACCGGAGCGGGACGCGGCCTCGAGGATCTTCGGGATGTTCAGGTAGCTGTCCGCGCTGGAGGAGCCGCCGAGCGCGAAGGCCTCGTCGGCGAGGCGGACGTGCAGCGAGTCGGCGTCGGGATCCGAGTAGACGGCGACGGAGCCCAGCCCCGCGTCGGTGCAGGCGCGCGCGACGCGGACGGCGATCTCGCCGCGGTTGGCGATGAGTACCTTTTTCATGCGTGGAGTCCTTCGGGGGTGGGGGAGGGTTGGAGGGTGTCGGGATCGACGACGGCGAAGCGCACCCGCGTGCCCGGCGCCAGTTGCGCCGCGGCCGGCAGATCCTCGGGTACGACGACGGCGACCACCGGGTACCCGCCCGTCACGGGGTGGTCGGCGAGGAACAGGACGGGAAGGCCCGACGGCGGCACCTGCAGCGCGCCGGCGACGGCGCCTTCGCTGGGCAGTTCCCCGTCCCTGATGCGAGCGAGGGGGCGGCCGCCGTCGTCCGGTTCGAGCCGGACGCCGATGCGGTTGGATTGCGTGGTGGCGGTCCAGGGGTGGCCGGTCAGCGCGTCGAGCGCGTCGGGGCCGAACCAGTCGTCCCGCGGGCCGGGCGTGACGCGCAGCGTTGCCTCGCCGGCGGGGCGCAGGGTGCTTGGTTCCGCGGCGCCGACCACGTGGCCGGGGCCGGCCGGGCCGACGCCGAGCACCGTTCCGGCGGCCAGCGGCGGCTGCCCGATGCCGGACATGGAGTCGGTGGCCCGGCTGCCTAGGACCGCGGGCACGGCCAGGCCGCCGCGGACGGCGAGGTAGGAGCGTAACCCCGCGGTGGGTGCCTCGATGCGGAGCGTTTCGCCGTCGCGCAGCGCGAACGGGGCACGCAACGGCGCGGTGGCGGAGCCGTGCGTGCCGGAGACGGTGGCCGGGGTCTCGGCGCCGGCGAGGGCCAGGACCAGGTCCCCGCGGGCGGCGACCTCGAGCCCGCCGAGGAGGGATTCGACGACGGCTTCGCCCGGCGGGTTGCCGACCAGCCGGTTGGCTTGCCGCGCCGCGGTCTGGTCCGCCGCGCCCGAGGCGGAGACGCCGAGGTCGCCGAACCCGGGACGGCCGAGGTCCTGGATCAGCGACTGCATCCCGGGGGAAAGGATTTCGAGGGCGCCGTGCGCGTGCCCTTGCTCCGGGCCGGCCGCGTCCGGAGCCGTTGCGTGTGGGGTGGCCGCGGCGGGCGCTTCCGTGACCTCGACCGATTCGCGAACCGCGGTGTAGCGGACGGTGTCGCCGGGGCGGACGAGTGCGGGCTTCTCGCGGCCGAGGTCCCACATGGCGGTGGCGGTCCGGCCGATCAGCTGCCATCCGCCCGGGGACTGCCGCGGATAGACGGCGGAGAAGTTCCCGGCGAGCGCCACGGATCCGGCGGGCACGGCGGTGCGCGGGGTCCCGCGGCGGGGGACATTCAGGGAGTCGTCTTCGCCGACCAGATAGGCGAAGCCCGGGGCGAATCCGCCGAACGCGGCCGTCCACAGCTGGCCGGTGTGCGCGGCGACGACGCCGTCGGCCCCGAGCCCGGTGAGCCGACCGACCTCGGCGAGGTCCTCGCCGGCGTACACCACCTCGATGTCGACGGGTGCGCCGGCCTGGGCGGCACCGGCGGACGCCTCGGCCTGGGGGCCAAGCTCCGTGATGGCGCGGCGTCCGCGGACGGCGTTGGCGCGCGAATCGAACTTGACCAGCACGGTTTCGGCGGCGGCGAGCACGTCCTGCTGTCCGGCGAGGGGGCGCTCGAGCAGCAGGCCGTGCAGGGCGAGGACGGCGTCCAGCGGCCGGATCTCGACGAGCAGCGACCGGGTTCCGGCCCAGCGGATGCCCCCCAGGCTCACGCGAAGCTCCGGATTTCGACGCCGGCGCCCTCGAGCCCGGCGCGGACGGCGGCGGTCACGGCCACGGCGCCGTCCGTGTCGCCGTGGACGCAGATGCTCTCGGCCCCGGTGCGGATGATGGAGCCGTCGCGCGCGACGATCTCGCCCTCAGTGGCGAGGCGGACCATGTTGGCGGTGACGATCTCGGGATCGTGCAGGACGGCGCCCTCTTCGCGGCGGGAGACCAGCGTGCCGTCCGGGTTGTAGGCGCGGTCGGCGAAGGCCTCGGTGACGGCGCGGAGTCCGGCGGCCTCCGCCAGCGTGAGGGCGAGCGACCCCGGAAGGAGCAGCAGCGGGAGGTCTCCGCCGAACGCGCGGACCCCGTCGACGACGGCGCGGGCGTGCCCCTCGTGAGAGAAGATCGTGTTGTAGAGGGCGCCGTGGGGCTTGACGTAGCGGATGGCTCCGCCGGCCGAACGGGCCAGGGCGTCGAGGGCGCCGAGCTGGTAGAGGACATCGTCGGCCAGCTCGGTGGGGGAGCAGTCCAGGAACCGTCGGCCGAAGCCCGCGAGGTCCCGGTAGCCGACATGGCCGCCGATGGTCACACCGGCGGCCACGGCGTCACGGCACGTCTGGGCGATGGTGCTCGGGTCGCCGGCGTGGAAACCGCAGGCTACGTTGGCGCTGGAGACCGAGCGGAAGATGGCGGCGTCGTCGCCCATGGTCCAGTTGCCGAAGGACTCGCCGACGTCGCTGTTGAGGTCGATGGTGGCCAAGGTGATCCCCGTCTCGTTGGTGGTTATCCAAGCATGCACCAGAGACGCGGATTGTTCAACAATTTTCTGCGGGGTGGTTAGATTTCCCAGTCTCCGGAGGTGTCGCCGCCGAAGAAGCCGCCCTCGCCGCCGAGGAATCCGTCGAAGACTCCGCCGGCCTGGCCGGTGAGGTCCTCGCCCGCGCCGCTGAACGTCTCGCCGATTCCGGCCACGGAGTCCTCCAGGCCACCGAAGCCCTCGCCGAGTCCTTCGGCCGCCCCGGCCAGGCCGTCGCCCATGCCGGTGAAGCCCTCCAGCAGGGGCCCGGCGACGGCGGAACCGATGAACGCGCCCGCCACACCGGCCATGAGCCCCGCGCCGAGTCCGCCCGCCGCGCCGGCGGCCATGCCACCCAATCCCGCGCCGCGGCCTCCACCGGCTCCGCCGCGGCCCAGGATCTTCTCCATGAAACCGGGGCGGGACACCTCCGCGCGGGTCGCCGCGCGGGCGAGGTCCTCGGGGCGGTCGGACCGGGGGCGCTCCGCCGGGGGCAGCTGTTCGCCCAGCTCTGTCTGCAGCAGCGAGCGCTGCTGCGGCGTCAGGCTGGCGAAGGCCTCCTGGTGGGCGCGCTCCATGTCCTCCGGCGGGGCGGTGCGCAGCATGTACTTGTACTTCGCGATGGCGGCCTGGTCGTCCGCGGATCCCCGCGGTGCCGTGGTCCGGGGCTGAGCGGGGGCATTGCCCTGGCCCGGGGGCCGTCCCTGCGGATGGCCGTAGCCCTGCTGACCGTAACCCTCCTGACCCTGTCCGTAGGGCTGGTTCCCGTGGCCCTGCTGCCGGCCGCCGTCGTGCTGCTGGGGCTGCTGGCCGGTCCGCTGACCCAACTGCTCCTTGACGTATTCCCCGGCCATGCGCTTGCCCTGCTGGACCAACTTGTCGAACATGCCCATGGTGGTTCTCCCTGCCTCGTCTGATCAAGCCTTGTTGCCCGGCGCGCGCGCCGGGCCCACCCCGTACAACTCCCCCGGCCTCCCGCCCGTTCCCCCGGCCGGTGTGGCGTCCGCCGCCGCCCCGCCGGGACGGCGCCCGGCGGTGGCAGACTGGGACCGTGGACCTCCAAATCATCGTCACCGTCGTCGCCGGCCTGCTGCTCGCCGTGGCCGCGGTCGGGACCGTCTATCCGATCCTTCCCGGCAGCTGGCTGGCGATCGCGGCCCTTCTGGCGTGGGGCTGGATCCTGGGCAGCGCCGCGTCGTGGACCACCGCCGTGATCGGCATGGTGATCGCCGGCGTCGGTTGGGCGGCCTCGGCCGTTCTGACCGGGCGCAACCTGCAGCGCCAACGCATCCCGCGGCAGTCCATCGCCGTCGCGCTGGTGTGCGCGGTGGTGGGCATGTTCGCGATCCCCGTGGTGGGGCTGTTCGTCGGGTTCGGGCTGGGACTGCTGCTGTCCGAGTTCGCCCGGCGCAGGCATTTCGGGGAGGCGCTGCGGGCCAGCGGATCGGCGCTGAAGGCCACCGGCATCGGCATCCTGGTGGAATTCGGGTGCGCGGCGCTGGCGGCGTCGGTGTGGACGATCGGCGTCTTCTGGCACTTCACGACGCGGTAGGCGGCGACCCGCTCCCGCCCCGCCCGGGGACCGGTCGGGGCGGGCACGGTCCGGCTGTCACCTGACTGTGCCGTACCCGACCGCTGCGGACGGCCTACTTGCCCTTTCCGGGGTGCGTCGAGGTCTCGACGAACGGCTGGACCGAGCCGGTGTAGGGCGTGACGGTATTGGTTCTGCCGACAACTCCCACCTTCCACGTGCCGGCCTCCGGGGACGTGGTCAGGACCTCGCGCTCGGTGATCGGCGAGTCAAGCAGGCCGGCGGAGGCACCGACCTCGTTGCCCTGCGGGTCGTAGAGGAACAGGTAGATGTTCTCCGCCGGATTGAGCCACGAGATCTCGGTGTGGAGGGCGGCGGTGCCCTCCGCGACCTCGACGTCGTGGTAGCTCCAGAACGCGTCGTCGATCTCGGAGACCGACGTGTCGACCGCGTAGCCGCCGGGCAGGACCTGGCCGGAGAGCTCCTGCGGTTCGCCGCTGGCCTCGAAGCCGTTGAGGGACAGGGACGACTTGCAGGTGGTCTTGCCCTTTTCGGCCATGGCCACGGCGGCCTGGGCGTCCAGCATGCCGGCGCCGACCTCGAAGGACGCGTAGCCCGGCATCTCGGCGGCGGAGCACTCGAGGACGCCGATCACGTCGGCCGCGCTCAGGTCCGGGTTCGCCTCGAGAATTAGCGCGACGACGCCGGACACGTGCGGCGTGGCCATGCTCGTCCCGCTGGCCCGGGTGTACTCCGGGTTCTCCGCGATGACGCCTGAGGACATCTGCGCGCCGGTCGCGGACCGTGCCGCCCCGATGTCGACACCGGGTGCGGTGATGGTCGGACGGTAGAGGCCGTCGTCGGCCGCGCGGTTCTGGTTGCCGTCGGGGCGGCCGGTCGAGGAGAAGCCCGCCAGGGTGAAGTCCTTGTTGGCGGCGGCCACGGACACGACGTACGGGGAGACGGAGTTCCGTCCCATCGTGTTCGGACTGCCGGAGTTGCCGGCCGCGAAGACTGTGACGACGCCGGCGTCGTACGCCTCCTTGGTGGCGATGTTCACGGGGTCCTCCGGATCGTAGTCGCTGCCCCCGCCGCCGCCCCAGCTGTTGGAGACGACGCGGACGTTGTGCTCGGCGCCGTCGGTCAGGATCCAGTCGTAGGACTGGATGGCCCACCAGGACAGCACGTTGGCCGAGCCGAGCTTGAAGCTGATGATGTCCGAACCCGGTGCGACGCCGGTGAACTTTCCGTCGCTGGCGGCGCCGGTGCCGCCGATGGTGCCCGAGACGTGTGTGCCGTGGCCGTGGTCGTCGTTGCTGGTGGGGTTGTCCACGAAGGCGACGTTCGTGTCGCTGAGCGGATCGCCGAGCACCGCGAAGTTGCGGACGACCTTGTCTCCGTGGGGGAGGTCCGGGTGGGTCGCGTCGGTGCCCGTGTCCGTGACCGCGACCGTCACGCCGCTTCCGTCATAGGCTCCGCGCAGTCCGTTGCCCGCCCAGACGTCGTCGGCGTTGATCATCTCGAGGCTGTCGTCGAGATACAGGTCGTCTCGGGTGTTGTCCCAGACGCTGCGGGTCGAGTCCCACGACGCGACGTCGAGGATCTGGGCCGGCGACAGGGTGGCAAGGCCCATGTCGAGCGTCCTGGTGGTCTGCACGTCCGGGTCCAGCGCCGTGAGGGCCTCCAAGCCCGAACGGTCGTCGAAGGAAACGATGACCTCCAGCGAATCATCGCTGGAGGCCAAGAACTCCTGGACCGTGGGGGACAGCGCGGCGCCGTCCAGCGCGGCGATGGTCGAAGCGCTCGCCGGGGCGATCGTCGCACCCAGTAAGCCGAGGAGCGCAAGGGGCAGTGTGAACCTTTTTGTCAAATTCATAACGGAGAGGCTAACAGGATATTCACAGCTTGATAATAGGGAGTGTCTCCGGCGGATTTCAGTCCAGCAGCGAGTTGATGGGGTCGGCCACGGCCCGCGGGTGGTCCTCCGGGGTGAAGTGCTTGCCGCCGGGAATGCGGATCACCTGGGTCCCCAGGTCGTGGGCCAGACGCTCGCCGTACTCGAGCTTCTGGAAGCGGTCCGCCACGCCCCACACCACCCGCGCGGGCGCCACCCTAAAATGAAGCTGCAGATGCGTTCGGCGTCGCAGGTGGCTGGATCGCCGTCGGCCGCGGACCGGTGGTAGTCGGCGACCGTCGCGCGCAGCGCCGTCAGCTCGGCGATCCGCCGGACCAGATCCTCCAGCTGCCTGGCCAGCAGCCCGCTCTCCTCGCAGAACCGCAGCGTCTTGGCCGTGGTGCCGGTCGCCGCGGCGACTTCCCCGATGCGCATGCCCAGCCTCTCGTCGATGCCGATCGTTGGCACGGAGTTTCCCGGTGCTTGACCTTCCACCCCAGGGGAAGGTGCAGAGATGGGGGACAGGCCCATCAGAGGAGGGAAAATGAACGACGCTTCGACCGCATCGCACGACGTCGATCTCGCCATCATCGGATCCGGGGGTGCCGCCTTCGCGGCCGCCATCCGCGCCACCGACCTCGGCCAGCGGGTGGCGCTGGTGGAGCGAGGCACCACCGGCGGAACCTGCGTGAACACCGGCTGCGTGCCCTCCAAGGCCCTCTTGGCCGCCGCGGAGGCCCGGCACGTTGCGCTGGACACGAACCGGTTCGCGGGCATCGAAACCACCGCGGGACCGGCCGACATGGCCGAGCTGGTCCGGGGGAAACAGTCGCTGGTGGACTCGCTGCGCGCCGGAAAATACGCCGACTTGATCGACGACTACGGCTGGGACCTCCATCGCGGACAGGCCGCCTTTGCCGGCACCCCGGAGGCGCCCGAAGTCCGGGTGACCGACGCCCGCGGCAACCACAGCATTCTCCGCGCGCGGCACTACCTCGTGGCGACCGGCGCGGCACCCTGGGCGCCGGACATCCCCGGGCTGAACGACGTCGACTACCTCACCTCCACCACGGCGATGGACCTCGACGAGGTCCCGGAGTCGCTCGTGGTGGTCGGCGGCGGTTACGTGGCCTTGGAACAGGCGCAACTGTTCGCGAGGCTCGGATCGAAAGTCACGATGCTGGTGCGCTCCCGGCTGGCCTCTGCGGAGGAGCAGGAGGCCTCCGACGCCCTGCTGGGGATTTTCGAAGACGAGGGAATCCGCGTCATCCACCGGGCATGATCGATTCGGTGCGCCGGGATGCGAACGGCGGCGGCGTCGTCGTCGGGGCCACCGGCGCCGGGATGTTCGTTGACTATTCGCACCTGCCGCGGGTGGTGTTCACGTCCCCCGGGCGCTGGTGAACCGTGACACGCGCGGCTTCGTCAAGATCGTCGCCGACGGCGACAGCGGCCGGATCCTCGGCATCACGGCGGTGGCCGCCCACGCCGGGGAGATCGCCGCGGCCGGCGTGTACATCGTCTCGGCAGGGATGACCGTGGAACAGATCGGGAACCTGTGGAGCCCCTACCTCACGATGGCCGAGGGCCTGAAGATCGCCGCGCAGTCCTTCCGGACGGACGTCGCGAGTCTGTCCTGCTGCGCCGCCTAACGGCCAGGAACCACCCAACAGACCACCGGCGGTCGACGCCGGCAAGGATTAAGATGCCGCATCCGCAGCAAGGAACTGGGCGCACTGAAGGAGCAGTTCGGCAAGGCCCCCAACATCCACGGCGGAATGGCGCACTCGCCACTCTCGGCCAAGGCCGCGGGTGAGGAGCAAACGGTTGCCGGCCGCGAGGGCAAGGTGGACTTGGGCCCGAAGCTCACCGAACTCTCCATCCACGTGAACCTGAACCTGTTCACCACCTACTTCAACCACATGGACCAGACGGATCTGGATCTGCCGGCGGCACCGGACCTGTAAATCCCCGTTGCCCGCCAAGGCAGGACGTACGATGACGGCAGGGGCCCGGCCGCGGGTCCCCGTCGCCCGTGCCGTATCCAACCACGGACCCAGAGCAGGACGGTGTGATCGTTGAGTGCCGAATACCGCGAAACAACGGCAGGACTTGCCGAGATCGCGCACCACTTGCCGCCCCACTTCTTGGAGCGGTCCCTGCGCGCGGATGTGCTGGCCGGGCTGACGTCCATGCCCAAGACGCTGCCGCCCAAGTGGTTCTACGACGACCGCGGAAGCGAGCTGTTCGCACGCATCATGGAGCTGCCGGAGTATTACCCGACGCGTGCCGAACGCGAGATCCTGCAGTTGCACGCGGCAGAGATCGCCGCGGCCCATCCCGCCGAGACCCTGATCGAGCTGGGCTCGGGGTCCTCGACGAAGACCCCCCTGTTGCTGTCGGCGCTGCAGGCCGCCGGCCCGTTGCGCCGGTACGTGCCGGTGGACGTCAGCGACGGCGCGCTGCTGGATGCAGGCGCCCGGCTGGCCACGCAGTTTCCGGCCTTGGAACTCAGGCCGGTGGCGGCCGACTTCGAGCACCAGTTGCACGTCCTGCCCCGCGAGGGAAGCCGCATGGTGGCCTTCCTCGGAGGGACCATCGGCAACTTCGACCCGGAGCAGCGGGCCCGCTTCCTTGCCGGTGTCCACGACCTGCTGGGCGCGGACGGCGGCTCCCTGCTGGTCGGCAGCGACCTGATCAAACCGGCCGAGGTGCTGGTTCCGGCCTACGACGATTCGGCGGGCGTCACGGCCGACTTCAACAAGAACGTGCTGCGCGTGCTCAACCGCGAGCTGGGGGCCACCTTCGACGTGGACGCCTTCGAGCACGTGGCGCTGTGGCGAGCGGAGGAGGAACGGATCGAGATGCGGCTCCGTGCCACCTCGCCGCAGACCGTGCCGCTGCCGGGCGTCGGCGTGGAGGTGTCCTTCGCCGAGGGCGAGGAACTGCTGACGGAGATCTCCACGAAGTTCAGCCGCGAGGGCATTTCCGCGGAACTCCGCGACGCCGGCTTCCGGATCTCCGGCCAGTGGTTCGACCCCCTGGAGCGGTACGCGGTCACGCTCGCCGAAGCCGTGCCGGCGTCGTAGGTTCAACGGAAGGAGGGCAGGCCGTGGCTTCCCTGGACGATGCAGAACAGGACCGGCGTCCACTCTCGGAGACGGATGCGGAGATCTACGTCGCATCGGTCTGTTTCAAGACCGGCCCGCCGGGCAAGATCGGCGTGGAAGTCGAGCGCACCGTCCACCGGCAAGGCAAGCCCGCGGACCCCGTCTCTGTGGCGCAGGTGCGCGACGCCGTGGAACCGGCGGGAGGCCGCCTTCCCGGCGGGGGACTCCTCACCTTCGAACCGGGCGGGCAACTGGAAATCAGTTCGGCCTGCGCCGCGGACCTCCCGGGCGTCGTCGCGGCCACGCGCGGAGACCTGGACGACGCCGGGGATCTCCTGCGCCGCACCGGGCTGGAGTTCGGCGACCTGGCACTGGATGCCCTCCGCCCTCCCGTCCGCACCCTGGACCTTCCCCGCTACGCCGCCATGGAGCGGCAGTTCGATCTGGCCGGCCCGGCCGGCCGCACCATGATGTGCTCCACCGCCTCGCTCCAAGTGGCGCTCGACGCAGGCAACGAAGGCACGGGGCCCGACGGCGCCATTGCGCGCTGGCGCCACCTGCACGCCCTGGCCCCCGTACTCACCGCGATGTTCGCGAACTCGCCGTTCGTGCGCGGGGCGCCGAACGGGTGGGCCAGCAACCGGCAGGCCGCCTGGCTCGGGATCGATCCGACCCGCACCGACGCACCCCGGACGCTGGGCGAGGACCCCCGCGGGGACTGGGCCCGCTACGCGCTCGACGCGAACGTGCTGTGCATCCGGCCACGGGACGACGACGACGCCTGGTCCGCGCCCACCGGTCTGACCATGCGCGGCTGGCTTCGCGGCCTGGGACCGCGGCCCGTTGAGCCGCGGGATCTCGAGTACCACCTCACGACGCTTTTCCCGCCCGTCCGTCCCCGCGGCTTCCTCGAACTGAGGGTGATTGACGCGCAGGCCGGCGGGGACTGGGAAGTCGCAACCGCCGTCGTCGCGGCGTTGGTGGAGGACCCGCGGGCGGTGGCCGCGTCGGCCGAGGCGTGCCGCGCGGTTCCGGCCGAGGACGCCACCGCTCTGGCCGCCGCCCGGGAGGGATTGACGCGGCCGAGGCTGGCCCGCGCGGCGATGCTCTGTGCCGAGGCCGCCTTAGGGGCGCTGCCGCGTCTCGGGGCCGATGCGGCCACGCAATCCCGCGTGGGGGCCTTCATCGAGCGTCTGACCAGCCGGGGCCGCAGCCCCGCCGATGCGGCCGCCGAACACTGGCGGCTTACCGGCCGCATCGAAGCCTTCGATACGGAACATCCCTTCGACAGCGTAAGGAGCGGCCATGCAGGCATCTGACGCCACACCATCCGCCACGCCCGATCCCGCAGCGGTTCCCGCCCCGGCGGAGCTCAGGAACGAACTGGCGAGGCGCCTGGAGCGATCGCGGGCCCGCACTCTGGCGCTGACCGACTACGACGACGGAGAGCTCGTCAAGCAGCATTCGCCCCTGATGTCGCCGCTGGTCTGGGACCTGGCGCACGTCGGCAGCCAAGAGGAGCTGTGGCTGGTGCGCGACGTCGGCGGGCGGCCGCCGCTGCGCGGCGACATCGACGAGATGTACGACGCCTTCCAGCATCCGCGCAGCACCCGCCCAACCCTGCCGCTGCTGTCTCCGGACGAATCCCGGCGGTATCTCGCCGAGGTGCGGGACAAGGCCCTGGACATCCTCGACCGGACCCCGCTGGAGGGCACACCGCTGCTGGAGAACGGGTTCGCGTTCGGCATGATCGTCCAGCACGAGCAGCAGCACGCCGAGACGATGCTCGCGACCCATCAGCTCCGCGACGGGGACCGGATCCTGCCCGAGACCCCTTTGCCGGACACCCGCGGCACGGCGTCCCTGCGGTCGGAGGCCCGGCCGCCGGAGGCGCTGGTGCCGGGCGGTTCGTTCGACATGGGCACTTCGGTGGAGCCGTGGGCGCTGGACAACGAGCGTCCCGCGCACGCCGTGGAGGTTCCGGCCTACTGGATCGACACGGCGCCCGTGACCAACGGCATGTACCTGCGCTTCATGGGGGCCGGCGGCTACACGAACCCCTCCTGGTGGCACGCCGATGGCTGGCGGCACGTCAAGGAAGCCGGCCTCGGCGCCCCGAAATACTGGCACCGGTCCGACGGCGAGTGGCTGCGGACGCGGTTCGGCGCCGTAGAGCCCGTCCCCGTCGACGAGCCCGTCCAACACGTCTGCTGGTACGAGGCGGACGCCTACGCCCGCTGGGCCGGGCGCCGGCTGCCCACGGAAGCCGAGTGGGAGAAGGCCGCGCGCTTCGACCCCGCGAGCGGGCGGTCCCGCAGATACCCCTGGGGCGACGCCGATCCGGCGCCCGGGCAGGCGAACCTGGGTGGATCCGCGCTGCGGCCCGCACCGGCCGGTTCCTATCCGCAGGGTGCGTCCGCGCTGGGCGTCCGGCAAATGGTGGGCGACGTCTGGGAGTGGACCGCCAGCGACTTCGGCCCCTATCCCGGTTTCAGGGCCTTTCCGTACGCGGAGTACAGCGAGGTGTTCTTCGGTTCGGACCACAAGGTGCTCCGCGGAGGCGCCTGGGCCACGGACCCGGCCGCCAGCCGTGCCACCTTCCGCAACTGGGACTATCCGATCCGCCGCCAGATTTTCGCCGGGTTCCGCACCGCGCGCGACGCCGGCCAGGAACAGGTGGCCTAGCCATGTGCAGGCACCTGGCTTTCCTCGGCCCCTCAACGTCCCTGGCCGACGTCGTGCTGGCGCCGGAGCACGGGCTGCTGAAACAGTCGTGGGCTCCGCGGATGCAGAGGTTCGGGACCGTCAACGCCGACGGATTCGGGGTGGGCTGGTACGCGGACGGGGACCCGCGGCCCGCCCGCTACCGGCGGGCGGTGCCGATGTGGGCGGATCCGTCCTTCGCCGACGTCGCCCGGGTCACCAGGACGACGGCGGTGCTCGCCGCGGTGCGCTCCGCCACCGTCGGGACGACGCAGGACGAGTCCGCGTCGGCACCCTATGCCGACGGGCCGTGGCTGTTCAGCCACAACGGCCGCATCGAGGGGTGGCCCTCGGAGGTCGAGGCGATCGCGTCGGAGATTCCCGCGGCCCGCCTCCTGGGGTTGGAGGCCCAGGTGGATTCCGCCCTGGTCTGGGCCCTGGTGCTTGAGGCGTTGGCCGCCGGTCAACCCCCGGAGGCGGCCCTGGCCGGGGCCGCCTCGAAGGTGCTGGAACATGCGCCCGCGCGCCTGAACCTGTTGCTTACCGACGGGCGGAGCATCGCGGCGACCGCCGTCGGGGACACCCTCTTCTGGCGCTCGGGCGGGACCGGCACCACGGTGGCGAGCGAACCCACCGACGACGGACCCGGTTGGCACCCCGTCCCGGAGAACTCGGTGCTCACCGCAACGGACGACCGGGTGGACGTGCGTCCGCTGGAGTTTGTGCGGTCTTGAGCCGGCGCCCTATTTCTTGGTGCGCCGGCTTCCGCCGTGCCAGTCCTCCTGCGTTCCGACCTCGTCGGGGTCCACGCCGAGGCCCCGCAGCTGGGGCAACTCGCGCAGGCTGCGCTTCAGTTCCGCGAAGCCGGGGAACCGGGCCAAGCCAACCACGTGGTCCCAGAGTTCGGCGGCCTCGTCCTCCCGGGGCAGCCTGCTGATCACCGGGCCGAAGAACGCCACGCCCTCCGGGGGCTGGAAGTGGATGATCGGCGTCCCCACGTCCTTCCCGGTGAGGCCGAGCGCCTCCTCGGTCTCGGCGGCGAGCACCGCGTCCAACGACTCGTCCTCCAGCGCGTCGGCCAGCGAGGCGGGAAGGCCGGCCTCGGCCAGCGCGGGTTTCAGGAATTCGCGCGTGCCGCGGCGGTCCAGGCCGGACGCCTCGATCCCATCCGCGGGTTCGGAGTCGAAGATGCGTCCGCCCAGTGCGGCGTACAGCCGGGCCACCGCGTCCGGCCCTTGGTCCTCGCGTGCGCGCGCGGCCACCCGGAGCAGGCGCAGGCCGGCGGTGTGTCCGGCCTCGTATTCCGCCGGGAAGTGCGAGGCGTAGTCGATGTCCCTGTTGATGATCCGCAGCGAGATGAACTTCCACTGGACGCTGTAGTCCCGCTGTTCCTGGACCATCCGCACCCATTTGCTGGTCATCCACGCGAACGGGCACACGGGGTCGAAGTAGAAGTTGATGTCCGCCTGTTTCATGCGTCGGTCCCCGGCTTTTCTCGGTTGGTCATGGGTTGCCTCCCCACCCTCGCCGCGGGAGGCCGCGGTGTCAACGAATCCCGGAAACGGGCATCGAGGACCCGGCACCGCCACTAGCGGACCGCCGCGTACCAGATGAGCAGCATGGTCACGAGGAATCCCGTGAGGTAGTTGAGCCAGAGGAACCGCCGCCAGCCGGCGTTCGCCGCGGGAGACCCGGCGTCGTCGAGCCGCGCGAACGGCAGCACGTTCGCCAGATACGGCAGGGCGAGCAGCGCCGCCAGCGGTCCCGGCCACTGCGTCCCCAGCATCAGCAGGCCCGCGGCCGCATACGCCCCCGCCGCGGCCAGCACGGTCCGGCGCGCGCCCAGCACGGTGCCGATGGAGCCGATCCCGGCCTCGCGGTCCGGCACGATGTCCTGCACCGCACCGAACGCGTGGCTGGCCATGCCCCACAGGAAGTACGCCGCCAGCAGGCACCACAGGCCCGGCGTGTAGTGCGCGCCGGCCACCGCCAGGCCGTATGCGGCGGGGGAGACGAAGTGCGTGCTGGAGGTGGCGGAGTCCAGGAAGGGCCGCTCCTTGAAGCGCAGCCCCGGGGCGCTGTACGCGTAGACGGCGAACAGGCTCGCCAGCAGGACCAGGTTCGCGGTCCACGAGCCCACCAGCGCCAACACCGCCACGAACGGCACGACGGCGACCGCCGACGCCCACAGGATGGTCCGGTGCCGCGAACGGTCCACGACGGCGCCCTCCGCGCCGCCCTTGCGCGGGTTGCGGAGATCCGACTCGTAGTCGAACACGTCGTTCACGCCGTACATCGCCAGGTTGTACGGGAGCAGGAAGAACACCGTGCCGAGGACCAGGATCCAGTCGATCCCGCCGGTGGCCAGCAGGTAGGCGGCCGCGAACGGGTATGCGGTGTTGACCCAGGACACGGGGCGCGAGGTCGCGATGAGGTCCCTCACCGGTCGGCCCCGTCCCGGGGCGCGAGCAGCATCCACAGCGCCGGCAGCAGGATCGCGGCGCCGAGCGGGTAGGCGAAGTCCTCGATCGGCGCCAGGCCGATGCGGATCCCGGTGAGCGCGTCGCCGCCGTAGTCGAACAGGCCGGAGGCGATCATCACGTTGTCGAACACGGCGGTGAGCGCGAAGAGCGCACCCACGGACAGTGCGACGGCGGCCGGCGCCCCGCGGCGGATCCGCCGGGCCGCCCAGGCGGCGATCCACGCAAGCGCGGCGAGGCCGAGGAACACGGAGTTGAGCGCCAGGAACGTCACGGTCGGGCCTCCCGTCCCGCGTCGCGGTGCCGGAGCCAGGCCAGCGCTCCGGCAAAGAGGATCATGGTCTGGTAGCAGAGGAAGGCCAGGAAGAACGCCTCCTCCAGCGGGAACTGCTCGCCGAGCATGATCCCCGTCATCAGCGGGGAGTCGCGGTGCAGGAAGATCCCCTCGGCGATCGCCCACACGTCCCACGCGGAGAAGTAGGCGACGCCCGCGGCCATGACCACCGCGGCCCGCCCGGGCCGGTGGAAGAAGAACAGGCGGAAGCGGGCATCGAGCAGCGCCATGCACCCCAGCAGCGCGACGAGCACCAGAAGATAGATCATGCCGGCTCCGGCAGCGGTCCCGCGGTCCGGTCCCCGCGCATCGCCTTGAGGATCAACTCGGCGCTGATCATGCACATGGGAACGCCGACTCCCGGCCGTACGGAGCTGCCGGCGTAGAGCAGGCCGGAGACCTTGCGGCTGCGGATACCCGGCCGCAGAAACGCGGACTGCCGCAGGGTGTGGGCGGCGCCGAGGGCGCTGCCGCGCCAGGCGTTGACGTTCCGCGCGAAGTCGGCCGGTCCGTACGTGCGGCGCACGGCGATGCGTTCGCGCAGGTTCCCGACCCCGGTCCATGCGGCCAGCTGGTCGATCGCGGCGTCCGCCACCCGCTCCACCCGCGGCGACCCGCCGCCGTCGTGCCCGCCGCTTCCCCAGGACTCGTCCGCGGGGGAGGGGACCAGGATGAACAGGTTCTCGTCTCCGGCGGGCGCCACGGCGTCGTCGGTCGCGCTGGGGCGGCAGACGTAGATGGACGTCTCGTCGGCGAGGTCGCGCCCTGCCTCGATCCGGCCGAAGTTCTCGCGCCAGTCGGACGTGAAGAGCAGGTTATGGTGGGCGAGTTCGGGCAGGCCGCCGCGGATGCCCAGGCACACCAGCACGGCGCTGGGCCCGGAATCGCGGCGCCGCCACGCCTTCTCCGGATGGGTGCGCAGGCGCTCGGGCAGCAGCTCGGTCTCCACGTGGTGCAGGTCCGCGGCGGCGACGACCGTTCCCGCCTCCTGGCGGTGCGTGGCGCCGTCGTCGGACGCCCAGACGACCCCGGCGACGCGCTCGCCGTCGGGCCCCGGCGCCGTCTCGATGCCGCGCACCGTGGCGCCCGTGGTGATCCGGACGCCGGCGGCGCGCGCCACGCGTTCCATGGCGTCGACCAGCGCGGCGAACCCGCCGCGCGGGTACAGCACGCCGTCGGCCAGGTCCAGGTGGCTCATCAGGTGGTACATCGCGGGTGCCCGGAACGGCGTGGTCCCGAGGAACACCGCGGGGTAGCCCAGCAGCTGGCGTTGGCGCGGGTCCTTGAAGCTTCCGGACACGAAGGAGGCCAGCGGCTGCAGCAGCAGCCGGCCCAGGCGGCCGACGCGGGAAACGACGGCGGGGCGCAGCAGCCCTCGCAGGCTGGCGAAGTCGTCGTAGAGGAAGTGTGCCTTGGCCAGGCGGTAGGTCTCCGCGGCGGAATCGAGGTATCGGCCGAGCCGGGCGCCCGATCCGGCGTCCATGGACTCGAACAGGGCGGCGGCCCGTTCGCGCCCGCTGAGCACGTCGACCGGCGCCCGGTGCCCCTCGAACCACGTCCGGTAGGCCGGCTCCAGCGGCACCAGATCCAGTTCGGCGGCCGCGCTGGTGCCCATCAGGGCGAACCAGTGGTCGATCACCTCCGGCATAAGGTACCAGGACGGTCCGGTGTCGAAGCGGAAGCCGTCCTTCTCCCACCGACCGGCGCGGCCGCCGAGCCCGTCGTTCTTCTCCAGCAACACGGTGGCGTGCCCCTCGCGCGCGAGCAGACCGGCCGTGGCGAGCCCGGCGATGCCGCCGCCGATGACCACGCAGGGTCCGTCCGGCGCCGTCACCGGCGTGCCCCGTGCGCCGGCTGCAACGCGAGGACCCGGACGGCGACCGCGGCCTTCGCGGCCGCGGGAACGCGGATCCGTCCGGAGCGCAGGCGGGCGGCCGGCGCGCGGTCCAGCCGGTCGACGAGTTCCGCGAAGAGCCCGTGGGCCAGGGCCACGGCCCGGCGCGCTCCCGGTGCGAGGAGCGCGATGCCGGCCTCGGCGGCGGCGAGGTCGGTGCGGATGTCCGCGACCAGCTCGGCCTTCCGGGCGTCGTCGATCTCCCCGGCGGAGGCACCCGGGAAATAGGAGCGGCCCAGCTCGCCGCCGTCGGCAGCGAGGTCGCGCAGGAAGTTCACCTTTTGGAACGCGGCGCCGAGGCGGGTCGCCGCGTGCTTGAGCTCGGCGTCGTGCCCGCTAAGGGCCCCGGGCATGGACTGGAACACGCGCAGGCACATCAGGCCCACCACCTCCGCCGAGCCGTGGATGTACTCGCCCAGCGAGTCGTCCGTGTGCCGGGAGGTGCTGATGTCGGCGCGCATCGACGCGAAGAAGGGGCGGGTCAGCTCGGTGCCGATCACGTGGGAGCGCGCCGTGGCCGCGAAGGCGTGCACGGCCAGGTTGGTGCTGTAGCCGCAGGCCAGGGCGGACTCCGTCTCGCGTTCCAGGGTGTCGAGCTGGGCCGCGACGGCCTCCGGGTCCAGTCCCGCGGCGGCCGCGGCGCCGTCCACCGCCTCATCGGCGATGCGCACCAGCGCGTAGATGTTCTCGACGCCGCGGCGCGCGTCCCCGCCGAGCAGGCGGCAGGCCATGCCGAACGACGTCGAATAGCAGGAGATGACGACGCCGGCACTGCGCGTCGCGGCGTCCGAATAGCGTCCCAGCGGACCGAGGGTCTTCATGGTTCTAGTGCTCCCGGTTCAGGACGTGGCGGGCGATGGATTCGAGTTCGGCGTGGCGTGCCGGATCCAAGCCGAGGCCGGCGGCCTCCTCGAGCGCGGCCGAGACGAGGCCCGCGGCCAGCGCGCGGGCACGGGTCTCGGCGCCGCTGGCCCGCAGGGCCTCGCGTACCGGCGCCACGCCGGATTCCGAACGCCGGTAGGCGTCCCACGCGGCGGTGAACTCCGGGTCGGCGGACGCGAAGGCCGTCAGCACCGTGCGCTTGCCGCCGCGGAGGTCCGACTCGATTGATTTGCCGGTGGTGGCCGGGTCGCCGAAGGTGCCGAGGACGTCGTCGACCACCTGGTAGGCCGTGCCGATGCGGCGGCCGATCGATCCCAGCCGGGCGGCGTCGGCCTCCTCGGCGCCGGCCAGCAGCGCGCCCGCGTGCAGCGGCGCCTCGAACGAGTAGGCGGCCGTCTTGAGACGTTCCATGGTCAGCACCTGGTCGAGTTCCACGGCCTCGGGCGCCAGGGAGAACAGGAGGTCGTCCAGCTCGCCGGCCGCGGACGCCTGGATGGCGCCGTGGACGACGTCGACGATCTCGCCGGTCCGGCCGACTGCGGCCCCGGCGGTCGCCGCGAGCTTGACCGCTCCGGCGAGCAGCAGGTCCCCGGCGATGATCGACGCGGAGTGCCCGGCGTGCTCGGCCTCCTCGCGGCCGAACCCGGCGAGTGCCGCCTCGTCCCGGTACAGGGCGCCGACCGTGGGCGCGCCGCGACGGACAAAGTCGCGGTCGATGACGTCGTCGTGCACCAGCAGGGCCGCGTGCAGCATCTCGAAGGCGGCGCCCAGCCGGGCGCACGAGCGGTGGTCCGTGCCGCCGTAGGCCCGGAACCCGAAGTGGACCAGCCGCGGGCGCAGCCACTTGCCGCCCGCGACCGTGCCCTCAAGCCGGGACCAGAGCGTTTCGAAGTTGGGTGATGCGATGCCGGGGTGCCGGCGCGAGGCGCGGACCTCGGCCTCGAGTTCGCGCCGGACGGCGGCGCGGTAGTCCTCGGTGCGGGTCAGTTCCATGCCGGGCCGCCAGTGTCGGCATGCGGTTCTTCCGCCTCGGCCATTTCGGCGGCGCGATCCCTCATGGCGGCGACGACGGAGTCGAGGTAGGTCACGACGGCGGCCTGGCCGGCGTCGTCCATGCCCGACACGACCGTGTCCGTTTCCAGAATCATCGGCATGAGCTGCTCCATGGTCTCGCGGATGGTGGACTCCGTCGGCTCCACCAGCCAGCGGCGCCGGTCGGTGGCGTGCGGAACGCGCCGAGCGTGTCCCGCCGCCACCAGCCTATCCACGACGGTGGTGGTTGCGGCGCTGGTGAGGTGCACGGCGCGGGCGAGTTCGCCCGGGCTCATCGAGCGCGCGCGCATGAGGTGCTGCATGGCCTGGAAATCGGTCTCGTTGATGTTCAGGTGGAGTCGCATCCGGTATTCCATGAGCTCGTTCAACACCAGGACCTCGCGCAGGCGGTGGCTGGCCGCGTGCACGCGGGGAGGAGTGAAGGCGGGCCGTTCGGGTTCCATGCTCTCCCGTCAAGGTAGTTAGAATTTCTAGAAACATACTCGTGGAATGACATTGATTTGTCGAGCGACGGCCGGTAGACATGGTGTCGGTCGACAGTGTGCCGGTAGAACTTGATGGGGAAAACACCGAGGAACGGAGCGCACGGCATGGGGCACAGCGAACCACTGGGCAGGAAAGCGGCGGCGTGGGCGGTTGCCGCCTGCGTCGCGGCATCGATAGTTTTCGCCTTTCTCGGCAGCGGCGCGCTGGGCGGAACGCCCATCCAGGATGCTGCCGGCGGCTGGCTGTCCGCCGACGGCACGCCCCTGGCGCCCGCGGGCGGAGCGTTTTCGATCTGGAGCGTCGTCTACGCCGGACTCGTGGTCTACGCGGCGGTCCAGCTCCTGCCCTCCCGGCTGCGCTCGGAGCGGCACCGCGCGCTCCGCCCCTGGACCGCGGCTTCGGTGGTGCTCAATGCCGCCTGGATCTGGGTGGCCCAGGCCGGATGGCTGGCCGTGAGCGTGCTGGTCATGCTCCTCCTGCTTGCCGTGCTTGCCCGCATCATGGTCCTGCTCGTGGCGCGGCCGGTCGGCAGCGCGCTGGACGCGATCGTCGTCGACGGCACGTTCGGGCTGTACCTCGGATGGGTGATGGTCGCGACCGTGGCCAACGTCTCCGCCTGGCTGGCATCCCTCGGGTTCGCGGCGTTAGGCCTTCCCGTGCCCGTCGCCGCCGGAATCGTGTTGGCGCTTGCCTTGGCCGCCGGCACCGCGCTCGCCTTCTACACCGGCGGACGCCTGGCTCCCGCCGCGGCCATCGTCTGGGGACTGGCGTGGATCGGCGTCGGACGGCTCGACGGCGGAACGGTCTCCCAACCGATCGCCTGGACGGCCGGTGCGGCCGCCGTGCTGATGGTGGTCGCGACGCTCCTGGCCCGCCGCACGCCCCGGGCCCGGACCGAACACAGCCGGCGGCTCGCCGTGATGCACGGGACGCGGCGGTGAGCGTCGTCGCGGTCGCCGGTGCGACGGGCTACATCGGCGGGCGGCTGGTGCCGCTCCTGCTCGAACGCGGGCACACGGTCCGAGTGCTGACCCGGGACGGTTCCAAGCTGCGTGACGTGCCGTGGGGCTCCGCCGTCGACGTCGTGGAGGGTTCGCTCGAGGACGCCGGCACCGCGACCGCGCTGGTCGAGGGCACCGACGTCGTCTACTATCTGGTGCACTCCATGGGGGGCGCGGGCGCCGCCGACTTCGAGCGCACCGAACGCAAGTGCGCGCTCAACACGGCGTCCGCCGCGCGCAACGCCGGCGTCGGCCGGATCGTCTACCTCTCGGGGCTGCACCCCGACGGTGAACTCAGCCGGCATCTGGCCTCGCGCGCCGAGGTGGGGGAGATCCTGCTGGGATCCGGCGTGCCCACCATGGTGCTGCAGGCCGGCCTGGTGATCGGCTCCGGATCCGCGAGCTTCGAGATGGTGCGCCACCTGACCGACGTGCTCCCGGTGATGCCCGCGCCGCGGTGGGTTGAGAACCGGATCCAGCCCATCGCCGTGCGCGACGCGCTGCACTACCTGACGGCCGCGGCCGACGTCCCGGCGGAGGTGTCCGGGACGTTCGACGTCGGCGGGCCGGACGTCCTGACGTACGCCGAGATGATGCGCGGCTACGCCCGCGTGGCCGGGCTCCGCGAGCCGTTGGTGGTCGCGCTGCCGGTGCTGACGCCGTGGCTGGCCGCGCAGTGGGTGAACCTGGTGACGCCGATTCCGCGCAGCCTTGCGATCCCGCTCGTCGAATCGCTGCAGCACGACTGCGTGGTCCGCGAACACGGAATCGACGCCGTGATCCCGCCGCCCGAGGGAGGCCCGACCGGCTACCTCAAGGCGGTCGAATTGGCGCTGATCAAGATCGAGGCGGGCGCCGTGGAGACGTCGTGGGCCACGGCCCACGCGATCGGCGAACCGGCCGAACCGCTTCCGAGCGATCCGGAGTGGGCCGGGCGCACGGTGTTCACGGATGCGCGCGAACGGGCGACCAGCGCGACGCCGGAGCAGGTGTGGAAGGTGATCGAGGGCATCGGCGGGGAGAACGGCTGGTACTCGCTGCCCTTGGCCTGGTCCGTCCGCGGGCTGATGGACAAGGTGGCCGGCGGGGTGGGGTTAGAACGCGGACGCCGCAGCCGGGACCGGCTGCGGTTCAACGACGTCGTGGACTGGTGGCGGGTCGAATCGCTGGAACCCGGGCGGGCGCTGCTGCTGCGCGCGGAGATGAAGGTCCCCGGGGGAGCGTGGCTGGAGCTGTCCGTGGATCCGGCGGATTCCGGCGGCAGCGTCTACCGGCAGCGGGCCATCTTCCTCCCGCGCGGTTTGGCCGGGCGCGCCTACTGGCTGGCCGTGCTTCCGTTCCACGGGGTCATCTTCAAGTCCATGGCGGACCGGGTGACGGCGGCGGCGGTGGGCGCAGTCGCCTAGCGGGACCTGCCGCGCTGCGGCCAGGCGGGGAACTACCGCGCGGGCAGGCCTAGCAGTCCCGTGGTCCGGTAGCCGATGACCTCGCGCAGGAACATGGACGTGGACGTGCGGGTGATGCCGGGGCAGAAGCGGATCTCCTCGCTGACCCGGTAGAGGTCGTCCGGGTCCGTGGCCACCACCCGGATCAGCAGGTCGGTGTCCCCGGCGGGCGCGAAGCACTCCAGCACCTCCGGGATTTTCCGCAGGGCCTCGATGGCCTCGTTCAGCTGGGACTGGTCCAGCTCGGCGCTGACGGCAGCCGAGACCCCCCGGCCCAGCGCGGCCGGCGTGATGCGGCTGCTGTTGGGGCGCAGCGCGCCGGAGCCCGCGAGCTTCTCGAGGCGCGATTGCACGGTGCCGCGGGCGAGCCCCAGGCGCTGGGCCAGCATCATGACGGGGATGCGCGGGTCGTCGTCGAGGGCGGAGAGGATCCGCCGGTCCGTCTCGTCGAGCTTGTACGTGTCGGGGGTCATGGGTCTCCTAGGGCTGGCGAACCCGGTTGCGTCGGGGGGTGTACTGCGAATCCGGTCAGAGTGACCAGATGGCGCGCCCTGACCGTCTCCAGACTAGGCATAATGACCAGTCAATCCCAAGTCTGTTGCGCGGTATGACCGATCCTTGCTTCACTGGACGCAGATGCGGGGCGGCGCCACAAGCGCGGCACCCGCGCGTTGACGGTTCGCGGCGACAACCCCGCGGCGGCCCGGCACGGCCCACGAGGCCCGCAACGACAAGAGCATACAAGCGAAGGGACCCGCGCGGCCACGGCCGCGCGGGTCCCTTCGCTTGTCCACATTCGCGCGTCCCGGCTGGATCGGGGCCGAAAGTCGGGATAGCTTCGTCATCATGAGATTCATGCGTCTTGAGGATGTGGCCGAGGAGCTGAACGTCAACATGCCCCAGGTCCGTTCCCTCGTGCGCAGCGGGGACCTGCCCGCGATCAAGGTCGGCGGCCGGGGAGTGTGGCGCGTGGAGCGCGCCGAGCTCGAGGCGTACATCCAGCGGCAGTACTCCGCTGCCCGCGAGTCGCGCTCCGCCGTGGACCCGGGAACCGAACGGGACGCGGTCGAACAAGACCACGGCGCGTAGGACTGTTGCGGCGCCGCCGGCGGCGGTAGCGTTCAAGCCCACCGGCATATCGAGGAAGGCCCCCCCATGGCGGAGCAGACTCCCACTATCGACCACGAGTTGTACAGCGCGTACCTCAACGAGCACTTGCTCGCGTCCGAGTCCGGCGTGAAGGCCTTCAGGGCCGCGGCGGACACGTGGGACGGCACCGAGTACCGCGCCGTTTTCCTTGACCTGGTGCAGCAGATCGACGCCGACAAGCGCGACCTGCTGCGCATCATGGCGGCGCTCGGATACAAGCCGAGTCCCGTGAAGGAGGCTTTGACGCTTGCGGCGAATACCGTGGGCCGGTTCAATCCCGTGAACATCCTGCGCTCCAAGAAAGCGGGCATGACGCAGTTGGAACTCGACGTCCTGGTGGGTATGGTGCGCACCAAGGCCATGATGTGGGAGACGCTGATCATGCTCGCCGACGCGGACAAGCGCCTCGATCCCGCACTGCTGGCCGATTTGGAGCGCCGGTCCGAGCACCAGATGCGCCAGATCCGGGGCGTCAACAACGAAACGCACCGGCGGCGGTTCATGCCGCCGGCCAGCGACGACAGGTAGTGGGGAGCGCACAGCGCATGGAGGGCGCCGCCGTCGTCGTGGGGGCCGGACCGAACGGCCTGGCCGCCGCGGCGAGGCTTGCCGTCGCGGGGATGCGGGTGACCGTCTTCGAACAGGCCGGAACCATCGGGGGGGCCGCACGGTCGGCGGACCTGCTCGGCGAGGGGACCATCACGGACCTCGGCGCGGCAGCCCACCCGTTCGGCGTCGGCAGCCCGGCCTTCCGCGAACTCGGCCTGGAGGCGCGCGGCCTGGAATGGATCCATCCGCGCTACCCGATGGCGCATCCGCTGCCCGACGCGCCCTCCGCCATCCTGCACCGCGACGCGGCGGAGACAGCACGCAGCCTCGGCGTGGACGCGCGGGCGTGGCTCCGCCTCCACCAACCGGTGACGCAACGTCCGCGGGAGGCGCTGGAGAACCTCCTGGTTCCGCTGATGGGTGTTCCGCCGCATCCGCTGACCATGGCGTCGTTCGGAATCCGGGCCGCGTGGCCCGCGTCGCTGTTGGCGCGCTCCGTGTTCCGCACCGAGGCGGCCCGCGCGCTCTTCGCCGGCTCCGCCGCCCATTCGACGCTACCGCTTGGCCATCCGATGACGGCCGCGTTCGGGGTCGTGTTCGGTGGGTTGGGGCACACCACGGGGTGGCCCGTGGCCAAGGGCGGGACGCAACGGATCACGGACGCTCTGGCAGCGGTCGTGCTGGAAAACGGCGGGACGATCCACACGGACTCCCCGGTCACGGACCTGCGGCAACTGCCGACGTCGGACGCCGTCCTGCTGGACCTCACGCCGCGGCAGCTGCTCGCGCTCGATGGAACGGGGCTGACGGACCGGTACCGCAAGCACCTGCGCCGATGGAAGTACGGGACCGGCGTCTTCAAGGTGGACTACCTGCTGGACGGTCCCGTGCCGTGGTCGGACCCGCGCACCGCGGGCGCCGGAACCGTCCACGTGGCCGGGACGCTGGACGAGCTGGTGGCCGCCGAGCGGGAGTCGAACAGCGGCCGGCCGCCGGTGAAACCGTTCGTGCTGGTCAGCCAGCAGTCCGGCGCGGACCCCTCGCGGGTGCCGGCGGGCAGGCAGGTGCTGTGGACGTACGCGCACGTGCCCAACGGCAGCACGCAACCCATGGGCGGGAGAATCGATGCCCAGCTCGAGCGGTTCGCTCCCGGATTCAGGGACCGGATCATCGGGCGCGTGGAGACCAGCCCGAGCGAACTGGAATCGTGGAACCCGAACCTGGTGGGCGGGGACGTGGGCGGCGGCTCGCTGGCCGGCCTGCAGCAGGTGTTCCGGCCGGTGCCCACCCTGAGGCCCTATAACACGGGGACCCCGGGGGTGTACGTCTGCTCCTCGTCGACGCCACCCGGAGGGGGAGTGCACGGGATGGGCGGATGGAACGCGGCGCGGGCCGTCATGCGGGACCTGTCCAGGGCCCGTCGCTAGCCGCGCCGCGGGACGAGCCTCTGGAACACGCCTGCGGGGCGGCGTTGCGGCGGATGCGCCGGTCGTTTTTGCCCGCGCGGCGGCTGGCCGCTAACCTTAGGGATGTTGCGTTTCCCTGGAACCGCGACACGGGGCTTTAGCTCAGTTGGTAGAGCGTTTCGTTCGCAATGAAAAGGTCAGGGGTTCGATTCCCCTAAGCTCCACAGCCGCACTCCGTTGGATCCGCCCACAGGTGGTGGATCCAACGGGTTTTTCTTTTTTGCCTCGGCCCGGCGTAGGACACCAAGGTATCCCCAAGCTCGGCGGGAGAAGGTCGTCTTGTCTTCAGAAAGTCCGAGTCGACCCCCCACTCGTTGGCACTGAAGACGATCCGGGCCCGTGGTGGCTCTGCACACCGCGGGCCCGGATCCCGCACGTCCACGGCTGGCCCCCAACATGCCGCGGACGTGCGTTTCCCCTGTCCGGGCACAGTGCCGCGCCGCGGGATGGCGAGGCGTCCCCCCTACAGGTTTTTCATAGGGAAAGCCGACTAGAAATCTAGCCACGAGGCGGCGAGGATGTCGTTTCGGCCTAGAGGGGGGCACTCCCTGCAGCAGGAGTCGTTATGTTCAACCGCGCACGGGCCCTGGTAATCCCAGAGCCACCCACGAACTTGTTGCCGTTCCGCAAGTCGGTCGCCGGCTTCGCCACCACCGCACTGCTGGCGGCCGCGCTCGTGCCGCTTGCCATCGCACCGGCCTCGGCCAACGTCGCCGGCGTCGGACCCGTCGACCCGCAGAACGGGTATCCCACCTGGTTCTCCGACGGCACGGCGAAGCTGCAGCTTTGCTACATGGCCGGCGCCGGCTGCCTCGTGGAGCCGCCCAACCCGGACCTTCCAGCGGCCTACCCGGACAACTTCCCCGAGGAGGCCTTCTGGTTCGCCGCCGAGGCGAGCGGAGGGAACCTCGGCCTCTACGAGGCGGCCCTCGAGGCTGCCCACGCGAACGACGTCGTTGTGGCCGGCGAGCAGATCGGCTTCGCACGCCTTCGCTTCCTCATCGACAACCTCGTCGCAGGCCAGGCCTACACGGTGACGCACCCCTACGGCGTCCACACGTTCACCGCAGAGGCGGATCCCAAAGTCGGCGGCCGCATCAAGGCCACCCTGGACTCCGGCGTCTGCGCGCCCACCCCCACCACTCCCTGCGATTGGAACCAGGTCGGCGCGGCGTTCCTCGGCGACTACACCGTGGGAAGCACGGCGTCGTTCATCCGCCAGGTCGGCGCCGCCCCGGGAACCCTCGGCGACATCAACACTGCACGCCAAGTCACCGGCGCACCGTCCGGCAACAACTTCGTCACCGTGACGGGTCCCAACGCGGGCGGCCCCGGCATCAACACGCTGACCGTCAGCACCTTTACCGTCCAGGGCCTGCTGTTCACGGGCAGCGACGGCGCGCCGAGCACACCGGACCTGACGGTGGCCAGCGACACCGGCCGCTCGAGCACGGACAACATCACGCGCAGTGCCACACCGACCTTCACCGGCACCGCGGCGGCTGGCACCACCGTGCAACTCCTGGTGGACGGCTCGACGACGCCGGCGGCCTCCGGGGTCGCCACGGCCGGAGGCACATACTCGCTCCGCCTCCCGACGGCCCTGACCAGCGGCATCCACCGCGTCCAGGCCCGGACCGCGAACCTGACCTCTCCGACGCTCACCATGACAGTGGACACGGTGGCGCCGGTGACGAGCATCGTGGCCCCGTACCCGTCAACGCCGAGCCTGGACAACACACCGACGCTGAATTCCCGGGCCAACGAGGCGCGGGCGACGTTCCAGTGCCGGCTGTTGCCCAGCAATTCCGCGTGGGAACAGAACTGCGCGGCGGCCAAGACGTATGACGCACAGGTCAACGGCACGTACGTGTTTGACGTCCGTTCGGTGGACATCGCCGGGAACGTGGGCGCGATCGCCAGCCGTACGGTTCGGATCGGGAGCGCCGACACCGTTGCGCCGGTGATATCAACGCGCACGCCCGCGGTCAACGCAACGAATGTGGGGACCGGTGCCAACGTTTCGGTCCGCTTCAACGAGTTCATCCAGGGCGCTTCCACGAGGACCTTTACCTTGAAGAACCCCGCAGGAACCGTGATTCCCGCAACGGTGACCTACAGCCACCTGTCGCGTTGGGCCACGATCAACCCGACGGCGGCCCTCCTACCGAACACCGTCTACACGGCGTCGCTCATCGGAGGACCGACAGGCATACGAGACTTGGCGAACCGTCCGCTCGCATCGACCAGTTGGAAGTTCACGACCACGGCTGCACCACGCGTCATCAAGCGCACGCCGGCCGTCAACGCGGTGCAGGTAGCGGTGGCGGGCAACGTCACAGCCACCTTCAGCGAAGCCGTCGTCGGAGTTAGCGCCACCACGTTCACGCTGAGGAACGCGACGACTGGCGCCGCTATCCGAGGAACCGTCAGCTACAACGCCACGACGAGAACAGCAACACTGAACCCGGCCGTCAACCTCGCCAGGGGCACGCGCTACATCGCCCGTTTGGTGGGGGGCAGCACCGCCATTCGTGATACGCAGGGAACCCCGCTGCGCACCGGAAGCTGGATCTTCACCACGGTGAGATGACGGCGAGGTGCCCTGCGGCCACCGCCACAGGGCACCGACCGCAAGCCATCCGCAGACACAACCAGAAGCCGTCTGTCCCACGCCCACCGGGTGGTGCAGGCGGCCTCTGCATGACACCGCCAATTGCAACCGACATCCACGGGCACCCCCCACTTTTGGGGTGTCCCACCCCCCAAGCGGGGCTTACCGCTCTCCGGGCCGCCCGGCAGGATGGAGGCACTTGGAGGAGGGGGAGTCATGGAATCGATCATTGGGGTGCGAGGCCAGACAACAACCGTGCCGCAGGCACGACTGTCCGCGCAGATCATCGGCACGCTTGGGGTGCGCCGGGGAGAAGAAGTCTTGGGATCACAGGAGCTCGGAGGGCCCAAATGCCGGCAGATCCTGGAGATCCTGCTGCTGCAGCTGGGACGACCGGTCTCGAAGTCGAGACTGATCGAACTGCTCTGGGAGGGTGAACCGCCGAACGCGGCGGTGTCCACCCTGGAGAGCTACGTCAGCGTCTTGAGAAGGCGGCTCCAGCCGGGGATGGGCAAGTCGGGTCCGCTGCGCACCACCACCGGCGGCTACGTGCTGGACCGCGCGTGGGTCGACTTGGACCTGGACCGGTTCGAGACTCGGCTCCGCGCGGCCGAGCATTCCGAACCCGCCGTGGCCTACGGACTGCTGACGGAAGCCCTTGCGCTCGCGACGGGCCCGCTGCTCGGCAATGAGTTCCTGCCCAACTGGGCGGAGAGCGAGCGCCACTTCCACGCCTCTCGGACCACCGCCGCGCGCGTCCTCGCCGCGGAGACGGCGCTGGGGCTCGGCAAGCTGGACGAGGCGGCAGGCTGGGCGCATGCGGTCATCGACGCCGAGCCGCTGAACGAAAGCGCGTGGACCGTTTTGGTCCTGTCCAGCGAACGCGCAGGACGGCCCGTGGAGGGCCTGCGCACGTACGAGAGCTGCCGGCGCTTGCTGTCCGACGAACTCGGTTGCGCGCCGGGACCGGTGTTGCGCGACGCCCAGGCGCGGATGCTCAAGGCGACGGCAGAAGCCCAGAGCGAGTTCGGCGACGTCCTCGCGGCGTTGTTGACGCTCCAGGACCGCATGAGCGCCGGTGGGGTCGGCGACGGCGCGGACGACGGCGAGTCGGGGACGCGCGCGGGGAGTTCGGCGTGGCGGGACTTCCAGGAAGCCGGCGTCGTCGTCCGACGCTATCTGCAGCGCGCCATGGCGGTGGCGTGAGGATTCCCCGTTCCACAGAAAATTATCGTCAATAACTGGTCTCCCGCCCTATGCGGTTCTCCCCGCGCGGTGGATACTGGGGGCACTCGTTGCTCCGCTTGGGGTGGGGCAACGGTTTGGGGAATCGATGCCGGGGGACTTCTCATGGTCGTGGACACGGCGGCAGCGCCGCAAACAATGAGCATTGTGGTGGTGGATGACCACACCACGTTTGCCGAGCTATTGATCGGCGCGTTGGGCCGGGAACCCGACCTGCGGTGTCTCGGCATTGCCAAAACCGTCGAGGACGGTGTGCGGCTGTGCCTGGAGCTCCGCCCGGACATGGTGGTTATGGACTACCACCTGCCCGACGGCAACGGGCTCGAATGCGCGGAGCGTATCCTGTCCGCCTACCCGGAGGCATGCATCGTGATGTTAACCGGGGACCCAACACCGGATGCGTTGGAGCGCGCGGCGGAGCTCGGGATCTGCGGTTTTCTGCCAAAGGACGGGTCCCTTTCAACCATGCTGGACACGTTGCGGCGGGCCCGCGGCGGAACCATGGTGGTTCACCCGGCACTTTTGGCCCAGGCGAGAAGCCGTGCGAATCGGCGGTCGGCGTCGGCCGGCGTTTTGACGCGCCGCGAGCTGGACGTCCTGCGGCTGATGGCCGGCGGCGGAGACGTGCGCACCAATGCCGCCCGCCTGGGAATCTCCACCCATACCTGTCGCGGTTACATCAAGGCGATCCACTCGAAGCTCGGCGTCCACTCGCAACTCGAAGCCGTGGTCACGGCTTCCAGGATGGGTCTTCTTCCCGCGGCGCACAATGCCTAGGCCCGCGCCGCCGAAGAACGAATTCGAGGGCCGCGTTCCGCGCCGACAACCGACGGTGCGGTCCGCCGTCTACCGCTTCCTCGTGGCCGGACTCCTCGTTCTCGTGGTGGTCGCCACGCCCGTTGTCCTGTGGATCCGCGCCGTCGCGGAGGACCATGCGCTGGACAACGCCATAGACATGACGCAACGGCTCGCGGACTACGCGATCGGTCCGCTGGTCACAGAGAACCTGCTGGCAGCGGAGCCGGAGGCCCTGCGGGCCATGGAGGAGCGACTCGCGCCATGGGTGGACGACGAGGCAATCCGCCGCATCAAGGTGTGGACCGCGGACGGACGGATCGTCTATTCGGACCAGACAGAGCTGATCGGCCAGACGTTCGAGCTGGAGGACTGGGCGGCGCAACTCCTCGGTGGCGGTCCTGCGACCGCCAGCATCGAGAGCCAGCTGGAGCTCGAGAACGAATTCGAGTCGCACGAGGGCGAACTCGTGGAGGTCTATGTGGCGTCCTCGTCGGTGACGGGCCAACCGTTGATTTTCGAGGCGTATTTCGACGACGACGTGGTCCGCCGGGAGCAGGCCTCCGTGCTGTTGACGACGGCGCCAACCATCCTGCTGGCCCTGGTGGCGCTCCAGGCGGCACAGCTCTTCCCGGCCATCCAGCTGGCGCGGCGCGTGCAGTCGCACCAACTGGACCGGCGCCGGCTGCTGCAGCACGCGGTGGACGCGGGGGAGTTGGAGCGCTCCCGGCTGGCACGCGACCTCCACGACGACGTCATCCAAGAGCTCTCCGGGCTTTCCTACGCGTTGGAGGCGGACGACCTTGCCGCTCATGGCGGAAACGTCGGGGTGGTTTCGCCGCCGCACGCCATCCTGCGCAACAGCATCCGAACACTGCGCGGCATCACCTCGTCCCTCTATTCGCCCACGCTCGACGGCGATGCCCTGCCCGAGGCCATCGCCGCCCTCACCGATTCGCTCGCCGCGAGCGGCACGGGCGTGACGCTGAACGTGCCAGTGATCAAGGTGCTCTCCAACGAACGGGCCACCATGTTCCACCGCGTCGCGCGCGAGGCGATCGCCAACGCGGCCAAGCACGCCGGCGCTTCCAATGTCGACGTGTCCCTCGCCGCGACCGGCGGGAACACCGTTTTGACCGTGCACGACGACGGCGTGGGCTTCGACCCGCACACCGAGTCACCCCGGGGACACCTCGGCCTGCGCATCCTGCGGGATATCGCCGCGGCGGCCGACGGGACGCTGGAGGTCCGGTCCGAACCCGGACGCGGAACAACCGTGACCGCCACCGTCGCAAACGACGCGGCCGGACGCCCCGCCGTCGTGCCCGTTTCCGCGCCGAACTGAGCCTGTCAAATGGTGGTCAAGTTTTTCCCAAGAACCGAGGAGCATGCTGACCGTGGCTGGGGAAGCGCGGGGGGCGTAAGGAGCGGGGAGAAGATGAATATTTCTAGAAGGAAAGTCCTTCTGTTGGGCGGCTTGGGGGTCGTCGGCATGGGAGCAGCGGCGGTGCCTTGGGACACGGTCGATGCGAAATCCGCCAGCAGGCTGAAGGACTCCGAGATGCCGCGGCCGTTCCGGACGGCTTTCGTCCAGGCCCCGTCGCTGCGGCCGAGCTCGACGGGAATCGACCCGGTGGACGGCGCGCCGGTCAACTACTACTCGGTGGTCGAACAGCAGGCAATGGCACAGATCCTGCCCCGCCTGCAGACCCCGATCCTCGGCTACAACGGCATCTTTCCGGGGCCGACGATCAGCGTCGAACGCGGCACCAAGGCCGTGCTGCGCGTGCGCAACAAGCTGCCCGCGACGGATCCGCGCGACGGGCACGTGCTGGCGACATCAACCCACCTGCACGGATCGGCATCGCTGCCGCAATACGACGGCTACGCATCCGACGTCACCAACCCGGGTTTCCAGAAGGACTACCGCTATCCGAACTTCCAGCCGGCCAGGACGCTCTGGTACCACGACCACGGGGTGCACTTCACGGCGCAGAACGCCTATTCGGGTTTGGCGGCGCAGTACCGCATGCATGATCCGCAAGAGCGCAGGCTGCTACCACAGGGCGAATTCGACGTCGGACTGACGATCTCCGACGCCATGTTCGCCGCGGACGGGACGCTGGGCTACGACGACAACTCCCACTCCGGCCTGTGGGGCGACGTCATCCTGGTGAACGGGAGGCCGTGGCCGGTCATGAAGGTCCAGAAGCGCGTCTACCGGTTCCGCATCCTGAACTGCTGCATCTCGCGCTCGCTCCGGCCGAGGCTCAGCACCGGCGACCCGATGGTGATGGTCGCGACCGACGGGGGGCTGATGCCCCGTTCCCAGGGCGTTGCGTCATGGCGCCATGGCGGAGCCGAACGCTACGAGGTGCTCATCGACTTCCGCAGGTATGCGACGGGGCAGCGGGTGGTGCTGAACAACCTCTCGAACAAGAACAATGTCGACTACGACCACACGAACAAGATTATGGCCTTCGACGTGATCGACGCCCCCGTGGACACAGCCGATCCCACGTGGAACCGGATCCCCACGGACCTGGATGTTGCCAACGAGGTGATGGCGCTGAAGGAGGGGGACGCGACCAAGAGGCGCTACATGCGTGTGCAGCGCGACGACGACACCAACCTCTGGACACTCAGCGGGACGAGCTGGCAAGACGTCATCGCCAGCGGCTACAAGAAGGTCTTCGCCGATGTCGAACTCGGCGCGACGGAGATCTGGGAGATCGAGAACAAGTCCGGCGGGTGGTTCCACCCGATGCACATCCATCTGGTCGACTTCAGGGTCCTGAGCCGCAACGGCCGTCCCGCGTTCGCCTACGAACAGGGCCCGAAGGACGTCGTCTACATCGGAGAGGGCGAGAAAGTCAGGTTGCTCATGAAGTTCGGTCCCCACAAGGGCCGCTACATGGTGCACTGCCACAACCTGGCGCACGAGGACCACGACATGATGGTGCAGTTCCGCGTCGGCCTCAAGGAGAACGACCCCGACGTCAACGATCCGATCCTGGCCGCGGCGCCACAATGGGACACCGACTGAAAACCGGCGTCGCGTTCGGCGTTCTCGCGCTGGTCCTGGCGCTGCGCCTTTGGGTGTTCGAGCCGCTGACGGTCGCGTCGGACAGCATGGAGCCCGCGGTTCCGGTGGGGAGTACGGTCCTGACGTTCAGCCTGGGTCCGTCCCTCGGCGGCGTCGCCGTCGGGCGCCTGGTTGTCTTCGAGACACCGGACGACGGCGGCCGCGCGCTCAAGCGAGTGGTGGCGGTGGGCGGTCAAAGCGTCGCCATCCGCGACGGACTGCTCGTCGTGGACGGGCTGACCGTGCGCGAACCCGGAGTCGACGCCAGCCGTATCGACGCGACGTATTTCGGACCGGTCGAGGTTCCCGACGGACACGTGTTCCTCTTGGGCGACAACCGGGCGGCGTCCATCGACTCCAGGGACTTCGGCAGCGTACCGGTTGCCGCCGTCACCTCCACGGTGCTGGTTCCGCGCCCGTGAAGACGGCCGAGACGCACGTGCCTCCACCGCACAACGACGACCGGATGTGGACAACTCCTCCGGCTGTGGCGGCGGCGACGCCCATGATGCGCAGACCCAGCCGGCCCTCGGCCGGAACGGCGTCGGCGTCGAACCCGACGCCGTCGTCCCGAATGGTCAGGACCGTTTGGCCGTCCCGACAGGTGACCGCGACGCAGACGTTCCCCGCACGAGCGTGCCGGGCGATGTTGGAAAGCGCCTCGCGCGCCACCCGGTAGCACGCGCGGGAGCGTTCGGGTCCAAGGCCCTGCGCGTCCCGCACGGTCAGGGCCGCGCGGACGCCACCATCCACGGTGAGGGAGTCCGTGAGACGCGCCAGGGTCTCGGGGAGGCCTACGCGGCCGAGATCCGGGGTGCGCAAGGAGTCGGACAGCGATTGGAGCTTTTCGATACTCTCCGTGAGCACCGTGTGCGCCGGCGCCAGGAGCCCGGGCTGGTTGCCTCGACCTGCGGCGGCCTCCTCGGCCTCGAGGGCATAGGCGAGGCCGGCCAGAACCTGGATGACGTCGCCGCGGAGGTCGCGAACCACGCGCGCCTGCTCCAACGCGGAGAGGTCCGCGCTCGGATAGGGGTATGTATGCACCGTCCGGACCTCCTGTTCCTTGTGCGTTCAGCGTCCGCCGGAGTGGTGTCCCGTGCCGAGGGACAGCCGCATGTCGCCGGGGCCGTCGAGAACGAGTTCGATGGCGCGGTCCGGAATCTCGAAGATCAGGGTCGCGTGGATGTTGCCGCCCTGTCCGACCTGCCGCTCCGCCGGGGACGACCACAGGGGCCTTGGTTTGTCCGGACCCACATGCCGAATCCGGTAGTCGGACGCCTCGAACTCGAGGCCGTCCGCGTCCAGGGCGGTCAACTCCAGCAGCACGCGGACGCGGTGGGCGCCCGCTCGGGCGGTGCCGGGCAGCGCGACGCCGGACGGGGGTTCCCAGCCGTCCGTTTCCAGGGGGACGATCCCGTTGATCCGGGCCAGTCCGCCGTCGACGGCGCTGGATGCGCCCAGCATGGTGGCAGGCGCCTCGTCGTTGGCGACGTGGAGCGCGCCGATGCCGGTGCCCAGAACGGCCAGCAGCGCCACGGGCAGCACCCAGCGCTGCGTTGTGGCGTACCAAGGACCGCCGCGTGCCGATTCGGAGCCCAGCGAGGGAACATGCGCGTCGTCCAAGAGGTTCATGGGACATTCTGACCCGGCGACCATGTGGAAACCCTGACCGGGTTGTGGCCGCGTGCCGGTGGGGGAACCGGGGGCCGAACAGGTCGCTGTGCGGATGGCCGAACGGGTGACGGAGAATGGACAGCATGGCAGAGAAACCGGATCCGTTCAGGCACTCGGAAAAAGCTGCCGCCAACCGTCTGGTTAAGGCGACGGCGCTCGCTCGTTGGTTGTGGGACCGGGGGATCGATGGCGACGAGCTCGTGGCCTGCGGTGCGGCGCAGCGCCGACGGATGGCCCGTGCGGCGGGTGTCAATCCGCCGTCGGGTATCGACACGTGGTCCGTGGTCGCCGAGATGTTGGACGAAAAGTCGGCCTGGATGGAACGCCATCCGGGCCACCCCTCCGGAGCGCGCGAGCATGAGGATGAAAAGTCGCAGTGGATTGGCGAACGTTCGTAGGTGATGACAGCCGGAGCTGAAAGTTCGGCGTTCGGTTCGAGAGGTGGTCGACTCGCCCACAGTTAGTCTTCGCCGCAAAATTAGCATCTCTTTTCCCCAGATGGGCGTCTTGGGGTCTATTCTATCGTATCTGTTTTCTAGTGTTGGTGTATGGACGGGAAGCGGGATTCGGAGAGTGGCCGGGG
>NZ_JBIMER010000011.1:0-88155 GCF_051262515.1 Arthrobacter arnarulunnguaqae
ACACCTCAAACCACGCAAAGCCGCATGAAATCGCGGAGATCCTGCACCGTCGGTTTAGGGCTCGATCAAGCTGGGGACTGCGCGCAGTCCGTCGATCCCACGGATTTCCCCGGGTGCCAAACGCAGGTTCATCTCCGGGAGCCCAGGCAGGGCGCGGTTCAGCTCGGCCACGTGGCGATCTTCGGCGGAACGGCGCTGCGCCAGGAAGTCCCCGGCGTCGCGGGGAGACCGCTTGTTGACCAGGAGGGCGCGCACCGAGATCCCTTGTGAACGCAGGTGTTCATGGAATTCGATGGTTTCGGCCACCGGGAGCCGCTCGGCGGCCAGAACCAGCACGAATGCGGTCCGCGACTCGTCGGTCAGGAGCTCGCGCAGCCCGGCGAAACGTTTTCGGCGGCGCGTCAGCAGTTGGCGGATGCGGGCGTCCCTGGAGTCCTCGTCCTTGCGCGCGTCGCCGAGGCCCACCAGGGCCTCCCCGAACTTCTCGCTGGCGGCGCGGCGGCGGAGAAGACCGTCCGTCCACGCCGTCATCATCTCCGGCAGAGCCATGAGCCGCGAAGTATGCCCCGAGGGTGCCGTGTCGAAGATCAAGACGTCGTAATCCGCGGCCGAGCCTGCGGAGCGGCCAAACCGGCCGAGGCCCGGTGCCTCCGCAACGGGAACAGCCCTGTCGAAGGACGTCTCGGTGAGTTCGGCTATCCGCTCCAGTACGGCGGCTTCGTGGGTTCCCGGGGCATCGGCGGCCAGCTTGAGGTACTTGTCCACCTCGCGGTGCAGGTGCTCGGGCATCATCCTCCGGATGGTGGCGCCCACGTCCTTAAGGTGCCGGGCCGTGATCGCCGCCGGGTCCATTTCGACGACGTCGAGACGCCCCCCGCCTGCGCCATCAGAGTCGATGAGCGTGCGGGGGGCGTCCCCCAGGCGGCATTCGAAGAGGTGCCCGAGGTTGTGTGCCGGGTCCGTGGAAACAAGAAGGACGCGCTCTCCGGCGTCGGCACGCGCCACCGCGGTGGCAGCGGCCAGTGTGGTCTTACCGACCCCACCTTTGCCGGAGAAGAACATGACGCGTGCGCCCGGACCGAGGGCGCGGAGGTCACCGCGTCCGTCGACCTCCGTGCCGGGCCGGGAAGCTTCAGAAGACATGGGTTCCTTGTGCGGGAGACGTTCTTCGTGCAATAGGGCGGGAATCAGCAACACGACAGGTTGTCGAACGGTGAACGTTCCATGCCCATGCGGCGGTGCCACTCGTGGAATCGGTCGAACATCACGGGCAGCAGCTCCAGCGTGTAGTAGCTGGCGGGATTCGGCACGCCGAGCGATTCGGAAAGGACCAGCATCATGAACAGGTCCTCCTCGTCCCGGCGGGCACGTGCCAAGGCGCTGCGGTACGGTGCCGCGTAGAACTCGGCGAGTCCGCGGCTGGCCTTTTCCATCCAACTCATGCCCGCTCGCATTCTTCGTGGTCGGTGAGGGGGGCCTGCCGGGCTGGCCGGGGCATCTCGAGGATGCCACGGCCAGCCCGTCGGGGCTACCCCCGGCCGGACTGAGGGTCCAGTCGACCTACCGGTCGACCAAGCGGTCGACGTCGTCCGCGTTGTCGGCGTCCGCGGGCTCGCGCCGGGCGCGGCCCATTGCGATGACTGCCTCCACGATGACCCAGACGGCGGCCACAAGGATGACGAGGTCCAAACCGAGCAGGAACCAGTTGCCCGCCTCGTAGAAGCCCTTCAGCTGGACCAGCAGCGCCAGAACGCTCATGGCGAGGATGAACGTCAGCGGGATCAGGGCCGGCAGGACCGGACGGCGGCGCTTGATTAGCATGACCGCGACGATCGAGAGCGTCAGGCCGGCCAGCAGCTGGTTGGTGGTGCCGAACAGCGGCCAGATCAGCATTCCGCCCGAGCCATCGCCGCCCGCGCTGAACGTCAGGCCGGCGGTCACGCCGACCGCAACCAGCGTGGCGACGGCGGGATTGACGCGGATGCCGGCGATGTCGCCGACTTCGGACACCACGAAACGCTGCAGGCGCACGCCCGTGTCCATGGTGGTGGCCGCGAACAGCACCGCCATGGTGGCCAGGATCGTGGCGGAGAGCGACTCCGGAAGCCCGAGTCCCTGGTTCACTATGGTCCCGCCGCCGGTGACGAACGCACCCACGCCGCCCTGTCCGAACGCGGAGTAGACCTCTTCCCATTCGGCCACCGTACGGAAGCCCGCGGACACGGCGATGACGGTTCCGAGGGCCAGCAGGCCCTCGCCGACGGCACCGAAGTACCCGACGAATCGCGCGTCGGTTTCCTTGTTCAGCTGCTTCGAAGAAGTCCCCGAGGCCACGATGCCGTGGAAGCCGGAGATGGCACCGCAGGCGATGGTGACGAAGAGCAGTGGAACCATCGACGGCGTGCCCTCGGGCAGATTGGTGTTGAAAGCCGGTGCCACAAGCGTGGGCGCGGAGATCAGGATGGCGCCGTAGAGGATGCCGAGGGCGATGAACAACTGCAGGCCGTTGATGTAGTCGCGCGGCTGCAACAGCATCCACACCGGAAGCAGCGAGGCGATGCCGGCGTAGACGAAGAGGATGATGATCCAGAACGCGTTCGCGCTCAGGCCCAGGATCGTCTCCGGCAGGACCACCGGGAACGCGTCGCCCAGCAGGATCAGGCCGTACAGGGCCACGACGCCGAGGGCGGAGACCCACGGCAGGCTCCACTTCATGCGGTAGATCGCCTGCCCGATGAACAGCGCAACCACAATGGCGCCCCACGCGGGGATGACCGCCGTCGGGGTGGCGACCAGAAGGTTGGAGATCACCGTGGCGAACGCCGCGTTGACCATGAGGAGAACCAGGAACACGATCACCAGGAACAGGTTGCGTCCGCGAGCCCCGATATAGCGGCCGGAGAGGGTGCCGATCGACTGGCCCTTGTTCCGGTTGGAGGCCCAAAGGGCGCCGAGGTCGTGCATGCCGGCGAAGAACACGGTGCCGAGCGTGACCCAGAGGACCGCGGGCACCCAGCCCCAAATGACGGCGATGGCCGGGCCGACAATCGGCGCGGCGCCGGCAACGGACGTGAAGTGGTGGCCCCACAGGACGTATTTGTTGGTGGGGACGAAGTCGACGCCGTCCTGGTAGCGGTGGGCCGGCGTCTGGTAGGACGGGTCCAGCGCGAAGACGCGCCGGGCTAGGAACTTCGAATAGAGCAGATAGCCCGCAATGACCATTGCGATGCCAATGAGCGCGAGTGCGACGGAACTCAAGGCCAAACCTCTTTCCTGTGTGGTTTCGCCAGCTACTCGGTCCGTCTGCGAAGTCGTGGGTGCGCTGACGTGGGGCTTTCAGCCGTGATGGTCCGGCCGGCGAGGTTGATCAGCGCCAATCATAATGGCTAGTGCGCTGGATCACATGGAGAGGCGATGGCTAGGCTCGGCGGTGCGCCGGGGGCGCCCGATTTTGCGGTGAGCGGTTCCAGGGTGGCCGTGGTCAGGTTCCGGCGCCGGATCCCATGCCAAGCAGTGCGCGTGCCGAATCCCACTCGCCGATCTTGCACCCGTCCGTGAGGCTGAACGTCTTGTTCACCTCGCTGTCGTCGACCACTCCGTGCACGCGGGCCTTCTGCGGTCCGCCATACTGCTGCGTGCAGGCGACATCCTTGCGGGGGAGCGCCGTCAGCAGTCCGGCGTCGGGGCCGGACAAGAACGCGCAGGCGTCTTCCGGCGTCGGATGGTCGGTGCCGGCGGCGGGAGCGCCATCCACGCACACCACCCGGTGCGTGGCGTCGACGTCGGTGCCGTTCGCCATGACTTCCACGGTCACGTCCGTGACGCCGGAGCCCGCGGTGGCAGTACCGGTGGGCTCCCCACTGGTACTGCCGGTGCTGCCCCCGGATCCCCCCGGCGTTCCGGGAGTCGTCTGTCCGCAGGCGGTCAAGACCAAGAGCCCGGCGGCGAAGCAAAGCGTGGCGAACGGTCGCACGGTCCGGGGCGAACGTGGGCGGTCGGCCGCCGTCACGGCGCCACCCCCGCGACCGGCGTCGTCCCCGAAATCGTCCCCGACGTCGCGGCCACCGCGGCGTCGATGTCCTCGATGGCCGTCAGGAGTCGGCCACGCAACACGGCGGAGCGCTCCGCGAAGCCTCTTTGGAGGTCGGCGTAGCGCGCCTTGCCAGCGGGCGTTTCGATCCTGATCGGCTCGTGTCCCCAGTCGCCGAGGTCGTACGGTGAGGCCTGCATGTCCATGGTTCGAATGTCCCACGCCAACTCGAAACAGTCCATGACCAGGTCACTCGGAACCGCGGGGGAGAGCTTGTAGGCCCACTTGTACAGGTCCATATTGGCGTGCAGGCACCCGGGCTGCTCGAGGTCCCGCTGCGTTTCGCGCGTCGGCGTCAGTTCGTTCAGGGCCACGGCCTGGGGTGCGTAGAAACGGAACGCATCGAAATGCGTGCAGCGGATGCGGTTCTCCTCGACCACCCTGTCGGTGCCGGACGCGCCCAGGCGCAGCGGCAGGTACTCGTGGCGGATCCCGTTCTCCTCCGAGCGGTACGCCATGGCCCACTCGTGCAGGCCGAAGCAGGAGAACTGTGCGGGGCGGGCCTCGGTTCCGGAGAGGATGATGCGCGCGAACCCGAGCGCCTCGGCGCGCGCGGTGGCGAAGGCGCCGGCGTCGAGTTCCATCCCTGCCCCGCCCGCGCTGTGCGCGTAGAACTTCCAGCCCGCACGCTCGCGGGCGGCATCACCCGCAAGGACGACGCCGGGGCCCGGGTGCCAGCGCCGCAGCTGGCCGGGCTTTTGGGTGTAGTAGGTGAAGAGGAAATCCTCGACGGGGTGCTTCCGGCCGGTCATGCGGCGGTCGAGGAAAGGCGCGGCGAACCGGTCCACCCGCGCGGCGTGTGCGGCGGCGCGGGGTCGCCAGAGATCCTCTGGCAGGACTTCGGGTTCCGGCTCGATCATGACTCCATTGTCCGCCGGGTGCTGCGCCGCCCGCGAATCTACGGAAAGTGTCAATCACTCATTTCATTTCTTGATCACTTGAGGTACCTTTCATTCAGATCCCTCCCTGTGTGAAATGGGACACGAAGGACGCCGCGAAGGACATCTCGCCCATCGGGCATCATCACCGCACCCACGAAAGGTAGCTAGTTATGGAGAACGTCTCAGCGCGGACGGGGAGGCGCCCCGTTTGGCGCGCCGCAACCGCCGTCGCCATGGGCCTGCCGCTGGTCCTGACCATGGGCCTCGGCGCCCAGCAGGCCGCCGCGGCACCCGAAACCGATACGCCGGCCGTCGCGGCCTCGCCCCAGTCCTTCAAGGACGGCAACTACATCGTCGTCCTCAAGGAGGCTCCGGTCGCCAGCTACGACGGCGGGGTCCCCGGCATCGCGGCCACGCAACCGGAGCGGGGCAAGAAGCTCGACGCCGGAGACCGCAACGTCAAGGCGTACCAGGCGCACCTGAAGAAGGCGCAGAAGGCGGTCGCGAAGTCGCAGAAGGTGGCGGTCCAGCGGGACTTCACCACCGCCCTGAACGGTTTCCAGGCGAATCTGACCGCCCGTCAGGCCCAGGATCTTTCCAAGGACAAGAACGTCCTCTCGGTCAGCGAGAACGTCCAGTTCGCGCCCGACTACGCATCCGTCGACTACCTCGGGCTGCGCGGCGAAGACGGCGTGTGGGCCGAGGAGTTCAGGGGCGAGCGGAACGCCGGCCGCGGCGTCGTCGTCGGCGTGATCGACACCGGCTACCTCCCCTCCAGCCCCTATCTGGAGGGCTCGGAGGTCTCGGCGCTCCCGGGCAAGAAGAAGGCGAAGGTCGGAGAGCCGTACCGCGACTCGGACGGCGCAATCGCCATGCTGAAGTCCGACGGCACTGTCTTCAAGGGCGAGTGCGAGGTCGGCGAGGGCTTTGACGGCTCGTTGTGCAACGACAAGGTCCTCTCCGCCCGCTACTTCGCCGACGACTTCCTGAAGTTCGTCCCCGAGGAGAAGCGCGCTCCCGAGGAGGTCATCTCCCCGGTGGACATCGGAAGCCACGGAACGCACACGGCGTCCACCGCCGCCGGCAACAACGACACGCAGCAGACCGTCAACGGGCGGGACTTCGGCACGGGGTCCGGCGTCGCACCCTCGGCGAAGGTCTCCGTCTACAAGATCTGCTGGGAAGACACCGATCCGAACACCGGCGGCTGCTACACCGCGGCTTCGGTCGCGGCGATCGAACAGGCGATCCTCGACGGCGTCGACGTCCTGAACTACTCGATCTCCGGGAACAACAACTCGGTCCTCGACCCGGTGGCCACGGCGTTCAAGAACGCCGCAGCCGCGGGCGTCTTCGTCGCCGCCTCGGCCGGCAACTCGGGCCCGACGGTCTCCACCGTCAATCACGCTTCACCGTGGCTCACCACGGTGGCCGCGTCCACGTTCTCCGCCGAACTGACCGGAACGGTCGAGATGGAGGACGGCACCAAGTACCGCGGCGTCTCGGTCGCCTCCCGCGAGGTGCTGGACACCGAACTGGTCCTCGCGGCCGACGCCGGCAGGACCGGCGCCACCAACCCCGAACTGTGCCTGCCGGACACCATCGACCCGGCCAAGGCCGAGGGCAAGATCGTGGTCTGCGACCGCGGCGTCAACGCCCGCGTCGAGAAGTCGCAGGTGGTCGGCGACGCCGGCGCCGTGGGCATGGTCCTCGTCAACCTCTCCCCGATGTCCGAGGACTCGGACATCCACGCGGTCCCGACCGTGCACATCTCCAATCCGGCCATCAAGGAACAGGTCGCGTCCAACCCGGGCATCACGGGCACCATCCGGATGACGGACACCACCGGCCTGCCCTCGGTCGAATTCCCGCAGATCGCCGGCTTCTCCTCGCGCGGCCCGACGCTCGCCGAGGGCTCCGACCTGCTCAAGCCGGACCTCGCGACCCCCGGCGTGAACGTGATGTCCGGCGTCGTTCCGGCCCGCTACAACGGCGACACCGCCGGCTTCATGTCCGGAACGTCGATGGCGTCCCCGCACGCCGCCGGCATGGGCGCGTTGATGCTCGGCAAGTACCCCACGTGGTCGCCGGCCGCCGTGAAGTCGGCCATGATGACCACGGCGTACGACGCCGTCAAGGCCGACGGTTCGGCGGATCTGGACAACTTCGCCACCGGCGCCGGCATGGCCGATCCGGGCGCGATGACCGCTCCGGGCCTGGTCTACGACAACGGCGTGGACGACTGGAACGCCATGCTGGACGGCGAGCTCGAGGCGAAGGACCTGAACCTCGCGTCCTACGCGCTGGGCAACCTGATCGGTGAAACCACGGTCACCCGCACCGTCACCGCGACCACGAAGGGCACCTACACGGCGTCGGCCGATGTTCCCGGCGTCGACGTGACGGTCAGCCCCTCGAAGCTCGCCTTCAGGAAGGCCGGCGAGTCAAAGACGTTCACCGTCACGTTCAAGCGCACGACGGCGGAGGCGGACCGGTTCGCGCACGGATCCCTCACCTGGGCCCGCGAGGGCGGCAAGGGTGGCGGCGCGACGGTGACCTCCCCGGTCAGCGTCCGGCCCGTGACCGTCCAGGCCCCCGCGGTGGCCTCGTTCGAGTCCGAGTCCGGTGAGGGTTCCGGCGTCATCGATGTCGTCGGCGGAGTCGACCGCACGGTCGACCTGTCCGTGAACGGACTCGCCAAGGCCGACAGCACCACGACGGAAAAGGTTCCTGGAGGCTCGCCCTCGGCGCGGGAGGATGCGTCCAACGGCATCAAGAACGTCACCGTTCCGGCGGGGTCCACGTCCGCGACGTTCGCGGTCAACGCGGACGACGCCACGGACGACTGGGACCTGTTCCTGATCACCCCGGCCGGCACGGTCGTTCAGGCCGCCACGGCATCGGCCAGCGAGCGCATTGTGCTCAACGCGCCGGCGGCCGGCAACTACCGGATCATCGCCAACTTGTACTCGACGTCCGATGGTGGACCGGCGACGGCCAGCATGGACTTCGTGGCGCTGGCGGACGACGCCGGCAACCTGGAGGTCTCCCCGGACCCGCTGGAGCTCGTCAACGGCGAACCCACGGCCATCACCGCGGCCTGGTCCGGCCTCGAGGCCGGCGTGTACTTCGGCAAGATCTCGCTGAACGACACGGGCAAGTCGATCGGCGTCCAGGTCTCCGTCGGCGGAACGGCCGCCGCGGCCGGATCGCCCGTGGTCCTGACCGGCGACGAGGCGGCGAAGCTGCCGAAGTCCTCGCTCAAGTAAGCAGACCAGCACCAGCCAGTGGCGGTCGCCGGACCCAGTCCGGCGGCCGCCACTGGTCTCTGCGCGCCCCTCGGGAAGCCGGGCAGGTGTGACGCATTCCTTGGCCCTCGGACCAGCAGGTCGTAGGATTGTCTGCAAACCATAGACCCGTACCGGAAGACGACGCCATGACCACGCGCAACCCGCTCGAACCGCTCAGGCAGGTATCCACGCCGGAAATTATCGCCCGAAAGATCCGGACCGCCATCGGCAACGGCGAGTTCGGTCCCGGGGAGCAACTGGGGGAGGCGGACCTCGCCCGGCAGCTCGGCGTGAGCCGTGGGCCGTTGCGCGAAGCCATGCAGCGGCTGGCCCAGGAGGGGCTGCTGCTCAGCATCCGCAACCGCGGGCTCTTCGTCGCGGAGCCGACGGCCGACGACGTTGCCGACATCTACCTGGCCCGCACCGCCGTCGAGCGTTCCGCCTGCCTGAAGATCATCGAACTGGACCACCGGGAGTCGGAGGTCGCCTCCGCCCTGGATCGGATCGTGGACCGCATGGAGGAGCTCGTCGTCGCCGGGAACCTGGAGCCGCGCCCGCTGTCGGAACTGGACATTGAGTTCCACGAGACCCTCGTGGATCTGGCCGGCAGCCTGCGGCTCTCGCGCATGCACGCCACTCTCGTCACCGAGACCCGGATGTGCCTGTCCGCCCTGGAGGACACCGGCTACACGCCGCAGGACCGCATTAGCGAGCACCGGGACATCGCCCGCGCCATCGGCGCTGCCGACGTCGCCCGGCTCCACGGCCTGCTGGCACGGCACATGGACTCCGCCGTGGAACAGATCGCCGGAAGCATGTTTGGCCGGGCCGAAGCCGTCTAGCTGCCGATGCAGCTTGTGGCTCCGGCCCGGCCAAAGCGGGTGCCGGTTCCCGGTGTCCCGGGCTGGCGGAACTAGCGGGACATGGCTTTGCCGGCGTCTGCCTTCTCGCGGTTGACCTGCACCCACTTGGTGCTCGGAAGCCCCAACGAGCCGGGATCGCCTGGCAGTTCCTCGTGGCGGAGGGACGCCTGCGACGTCTCGCGCATGTACAGGATGCTGACGAACCCGATGACGCCGGCGATCGCTAGGTACCAGCCCGGGATCAGCGTGTTGCCGGTGGTCTCAACGAGGTGGTTCGCCAGGGTCTGCGAGGGGCCCGCGAAGAACGCCGTGGAGAAGTTGTAGCCGATCGCGAAGCCCGTGTAGCGCACGGCCGTCGGGAACAGGGCGGGCAACGTGGAGGACACGGATGCCACCAGGATCACCAGCAGCAGGCCCAGGACGGCCAAACCGACGAACTGCAGGAACAGGTTGTCGATGCCCAGAAGCATGATCGCCGGAACCGACAGCAGCGCGTATCCGGCGGCGGCAACGAGCAGCAGCGGCTTGCGCCCCACCCTGTCCGAGAGCGCGCCCATCGGCGGGATGGCCACGAGCATCATCGCCATGATGCCGACCAGCATCCAGTTGCCCTGGGCGGTGCTGTGGCCCAGCTGGGTGCTCAGGTAGGTGGGCATGTAGCCGAGGATCAGGTAGAACGCGACGTTCAGCAGCACGACGAAGCCCATCAGGACCACGATCTGGCGCCAGTTGCGGCGGAAGACGTCGCGGATCGGGGACTTCGTGATCTCGCTGGATTCGCTGGCCTCCGCGTAGACCTCCGGTTCGTGCAGGCGCGTCCGGATGTACAGGGCCGTCAGGCCGAGGGGAACGGTGAGCAGGAACGGCAGGCGCCACCAGCCGTCCAGCATGGCCTGGTCGCCGACGATCGTGGTCAGCGACGTGCAGACGATCGCGGCCAGGATGAACCCGGTCGTGGTGCCGAACTCCAGGAAGGAGCCGAAGAAGCCGCGGCGCCGGTCGGGGGCGTACTCGGCCATGTAGACCGCGGCGCCGCCATACTCGCCGCCGGCGGAGAAGCCCTGCACCAGACGACAGACCAGCAGGAGGATCGGGGCCAGGATGCCGACGGAGGAGATGGTCGGCAGGAGGCCGATCGCACCGGTGGCGACGGTCATCATGGTCACCGTCATGACCATGACCTTCTGGCGGCCGATCTTGTCGCCGAGGGGGCCGAGGATGATGCCGCCGAGCGGGCGGACCAGGAAGGACAGCGCCAGCGTCGCCAGCGTTAGCGTCACGCCGAGTCCGCCGTCCCCCTCCTCGGATCCGAAGAAGTTCACGGCCATGAAAATCGTCAGGTAGCCGTAGACGCCGTAGTCGAACCACTCGACCGCGTTGCCAAGCGCTGATCCTAGGATGGAACGCTTCAGTTCGGTCTTGCCCTCTGGGGTCTGGGGCTCGGCGCCGGGAGCGTTGGAGTCCTCCACCATTGCCTCGCCTCCGCGGGGATTCTCTTTCATAGGATCCTGCCTTCTGTTCTGACCGGGGTGCCCCGGGTGGTCGATGTGTTGGGAGTGAGCAGTCGTGTAGCCATCAGCGCGTAGGCGCGGGCGGCTGTGGCGAGTTCCTCCAGCCTGACACATTCGTCGGGCTGGTGAGCCTGGTCGTTCAGTCCGCCCGGCCCCATGACGATGGTCGGGACGCCGAAGTCGCGGGCGATGAAGCCGCCGTCGCAGGCGGCCGTCCAGCCGGCCACGCGGGAGGCCGTGCCCGCGTCGCGGAGCGCATCCGTGGAGGACCGGACCAGCGGATGGTCCGCCGGCGTCGAGAATCCGGGCATGGACATGGTGACCTCGGCGCCCACCTCGATCCCGTCTCCGTCGATTCCCGCCGCGGAAATCCGCCGCAGCAGGTTCGCGCAGAGCTCCTGGGCGTCCTCGAACGGCATCAGGCGGCGGTCCACCGAAATGCGGCACTCCGGCGCCACGATCGAGGTGCCGCGGCCACCCTCGATGATGCCGACGTTCCACGACCCTGCGCCGAGCAGCGGATCGAGACTGCCCTGCAGGTCCTTGTGGTCCTCGGCGATCAGCGCGCAGATGCGGGCCGCGGCGTCGATCGCGTTGCGCCCGTCGGAGGGCCGGCCGGAGTGGGCCGCACGTCCGGTGACGGCGATCTCCAGGTAGCTGTCTCCACGGCAGGCGATGACGGTCTCGAGGTCCGTCGGTTCGGCGACGACGCACGCGGCGTACCGGTGCGGCAGGCCGGCGCGGGCCAGCGCACGGATGCCGATGCCGAGGTCCTCCTCGTCGACGGTGCACGCCAGCGTCACCGGACCGCCTCGCGGCAAGCCGGACGCCTTGAGCGCGGCCATTGCGGCGAGGACGGACGCGAGTCCGCCCTTCATGTCCGTGGAACCGCGCCCGTACAGGCGCCCGTCCTCGACGACCGGAGCGAACGGCTCCCGGCTCCAGCCCGGACCCACCGGCACGACGTCGGAATGGCCCAGGAACAGGAGTCCCTCGCCGACCGCTTCGGTGGTGGCCGGAAGCGTCAGCAGCACGTTCGGGCGGCCCGGCGCGACGTCGTCGCGCAGGACCTCGAGCCCGAGCCGGCCCGCAGCCTCCTCGAGTACGACGACGGTCGCCTCCTCGGTGCCGCCAGGGTTCTCTCCGCCGGCGGCGACCAGCGCGCAGGCCAGCTCGACGAGTGCGTCGACGTCGACGGCGTCGACCAGTGCGCGTTCGGAGCCGGTCAGGCCGACCGCCTGCGTCGCGGTCATTCGGTGTCCAGTTCGGCCCGGGCCATGTCCAGCGCGCCGGCCAGCCGGCGAACGCCCTCCTCGGTGCGCTCCGGGTTGCTGGAGGCGAAACACACGCGGAACGCGTCCTTGAAGCGGCCCTCCGCGGACAGCGCCGGACCCGGGATGAAGGCGACGCCTTGGGCCAGCGCGATCTCGAACAACCGGCGGGAGTCCACCGCGGCGTCCGGGCCGAGCAGGGTCACCCAGAGGAAGAACCCGCCCTCGGGGTCGGTGGTGCGGACCCGGCCGCCCAGGTGGCGCTCGATGCTCGCCGCCATCGCGGCCTTTCGGTTCCTGTATTCCACCCGCAGCCCGGCGAGGTGCTCGTCGAGCCCTCCGCGCCGGAGGAACTCCGCGACGACGTGCTGCGCCGGGACGTTCGTGCACGTGTCCATGGCCTGCTTCGCGTTGATCACCAGCTGGCGGAGCGACGGGTCCGCGTCGATCCAGCCCACGCGCAGGCCCGGGGCCAGGATCTTGGAGAAGGTGCGGACGGAGAAGACCAGCGGGTCTTCTCCGCTGAGCTCGCGGAACCCGGGCAGGTCCTCGCCCTGGAAACGCAGCAGGCCGTAGGGGTCGTCGTCGATGATGACGGCGTTCCACTTCCGGGCCAGCTCGATCAGCCGGATCCGGCGCTCCGTGGAGAGCGTGGTCCCGGAGGGGTTCTGGAAGTTGGGGATCGTGTAGATCGCCTTCGGCTTCGTGCCGCCGGCCTCCACGAGCCGCTCGAGCTCATCGACGTCGAGGCCGTCGGCGTCCATGGGCACCTCAAGCAGCTTGGCGCCGTAGCTCAGCGCGGTGGCGGAGCCGTTGGTGTACGTCGGGGATTCGACGACGACCAGGTCCCCGGGATCCACGAAGAGCTTGAACGCGATGTCCAGGCCCTGCATGCCACCGGAGGTGATGGTCACCCTGTCCTCGGTGGTGGCCTCGGCCTTGTCGGAGAAGTAGTCCAGCAGCGCGTCCAGCAGGCGGGGTTCGCCCTCGGTGGCGCCGTAGGTGTAGGAGGAGGCGTCGTGCACGGTGGCGGCGATGTCGTTGAAGATGTCGACCGGGACGAACTCGCTGGCGGGGGATCCCATGGCGAAGCGAACGATGTCGTGCTTCTGCGCCGCGAGCAGCGACGTGCTGGAATCGATCACGGAGCCGACCAGCGAATCCGCGCGGGCGGCCAGGGGCAGGGTGGGGAGCATCATGCGAAATCCTTGGTGTTGAGGTGGTCGTTGGCGGCGGGGAGGCCTGCGGGATCGCCGACCGTCACGACGCGGGGTGGCGCGACCCCGTGGTCCGTGACGATGGGCATTTGGCCCGTTCGGACGGCCTCGAGGCCCGAGTCGCCCGCGGGAAGCAGTCCACGCCCGAACGACGTGAACAATTCGACGCCGGTTGCGGTGACGCGGATCGATTCCGAGACCTCGTAGCCGTAGCCGTCCATCCACATGCCGCAGATCAGGTGGAACGTCATGTTCTCCTGCAGGACCGTCTGGTCCTCGCTGCGGAGGCTGATGGTCCGCTCTCCCCAATCCGGCGGGTAACCGATGCCGATCGAGTAACCGAAGCGCGAGGGCTTCTCGTAGCCGTACTCGAACAGGGTGAGGTTCCACGCCTGGGCGAGGTCGTACACCGGGACTCCGGCTGACACCGTCTCCAGGACGGCGGCCAGCCCGTGGTCGGCGGCGTCGGCCAAGCGCTGCACGTGGTCCGGGGCGCGTCCGGGGACGAACGTCCGGGCCATCGGCACGTGGTAGCGGCGGTGGGCGCCGGCCAGTTCCACGATGACCGCCTGGTCCTTCTTCAGGCGGTCGTCGTTCCAGGTCAGGTGCGGGGTGTCGGCGGATTCGCCGGTCGGCAGCATGGGCACGATCGCGGGGTAGTCGCCGCCCGCGTCGAGGCTGCCAGCGGCCTGTGCCGCCGAGATCGCCGCGGCGACGTCGCATTGTCGCACGCCGACGTCGATTGCCTCCCGGGCGGCCTGCATGGCCAGGGTCGTGACGGACGCGGCCTTGCGCATGAGGTCGATTTCCGCGGGGGACTTGACCGCGCGGACCCAGTTCACGAGTTCGAAGCTGTCCACCAGCGTCCACTCCGGGAGGGCGTTGACCAGGGCGCGGTAGGCCTTCGGGGTGAAGAAGCTCGCGTCCATCTCCAGGCCGACGCAGCCGCGCGAGGCGCGGGCCACCAGTTGCCGCCGGCGCATCGAGTAGGCGACCCAGTCGAACGGGTGGACGTGCGGGCGCTGGATGTAGCTCTCCGGGTAGCCCACGATGTTCTCCGGGGGCAGCCAGCTGGTCCGGAACGCGCCGTGCGCGTCCATTTCCCGTGCGTAGAGGACCATCTCGCCCTCCTCCGGGACGAAGACCATCTGCGGCGTGTAGAACGACCACGCGTTGTACCCGGTCAGGTAGTAGATGTTGGCGGGGTCCGTCACGATCAGGGCGCTGAGGCCCTGCTCCTGCATGCGTGCCCGCACGGCTGCGAGCCGCGCGGAGTATTCATCGCCGGTGAACGCTTGGATGGCGATGCCGTCACTTGCCATGCGTTGTCCTTTCGGGTTTCTGTGGGTTGGAGTGTGGTTTCACGTACAGGGTAGGGACGGTTAGCGGGGCATGGCCATGTATTTGGTCTCCAAAAATTCCTCGATGCCCACGCGGCCGCCTTCGCGCCCCAGGCCGGAGGCCTTGATGCCGCCGAAGGGCGCCGCCGGGTTGGACACGATCCCGGTGTTCAGGCCCACCATGCCGACTTCGAGGGCGTCGCCGACGCGGAACGCCCGGTCCAGGTCGGACGTGAACAGGTAGCCCGCCAGGCCCCAGGGGGTGTCGTTCGCGAGGCGGACCACGTCCTCCTCGGTGTCGAACGGGATGACCGGGGCGACGGGTCCGAAGATCTCCTCCGACATCAGGTTGGCGTCGGCCGGGACACCGGACAGGACGGTCGGGTTGTAGAAGTAGCCGGCGCCGTCGGGGCTGTTGCCGCCGCACACGACCGTCGCCCCGCGGGTGACGGCGTCGTCGACGAGCTCCTGGACCTTGTCCAGCGCCTTGCGCTCCACCAACGGTCCGACGTCGGTGCCCTCGGCCGCGCCGTCGCCCACGGTCAGGGAGCCCATGCGTTCGGCGAGCCGCCGGGAGAACTCGTCGGCGACGGGGCGCTGGACGAAGATCCGGTTGGCGGCGGTGCAGGCCTCGCCCATGTTCCGCATCTTGGCGGCCAGGGCCCCCTCGACGGCGCGGTCCAGGTCGGCGTCCTCGAAGACCAGCAGCGGGGCGTTTCCGCCGAGCTCCATCGAGGACCGCATCACGTGCTGCGCGGCCTGCTCCAGCAGCCGGACGCCGACGCCGGTGGATCCGGTGAAGCTGATCTTGCGGGCGATGCCGCTCTCCATCCAGGGTGTCACCACGGTTCCCGCGCTGGTGGTCGGGACCACGTTCAGGACTCCGGCGGGAAGCCCGGCCTCCACGAGGATGCCGACGAGGGCGAGGGAGGACAACGGCGTCAGGTTGGCCGGCTTGAACACCATGGTGCAACCCGCCGCGATGGCCGGCCCGATCTTGCGCGTGCCCATGGCCAGCGGGAAGTTCCACGGCGTGATGAGGACGCAGGGGCCCACCGGCTCCTTGGAGACCATGATGCGGTTCTTGCCGTCGCCGGTGGTGGTCATGTCGCCACCGATGCGCACGGCCTCCTCCGAGAACCAGCGGAAGAACTCGGCGGCGTAGGCCACCTCGCCCTTCGCCTCGGCCAGCGGCTTGCCCATCTCGGTGGTCATGAGCAGGGCGAGCTCGTCCTGGCGGGCCATGATCAGGTCGTAGGCGCGGCGCAGGATCTCGCTGCGGACGCGGGGGGCGGTGCGGGCCCAGTCCTTCTGGGCGCGGCCGGCGGCCTCGATGGCCAGGCGGGCGTCCTCGGCGTTGCCGTTGGCGACGGTGGCGATGGTCTCCTCGGTGGCGGGGTTGACGACGTCGAACCGCTTCCCGGAGGTGGACTCGACCCACTGTCCGTCGATGAACAGGTCCGTGCGGATGCCGGCCACTGCCGGTGCCTCGTGGTTCTGCAGCGTGGTCATGGCTTCTCCTTGGTCTGTGTGGTGCTTGTTTCGGGGGTGGTTGGTTTTACGGGTGTGGTTCGGCGGCCCGGGTCCAGCAGCTCGGCCAGATGGAGCCCGGCGCGTTCGGAATCGAGTTGCTGGACCTGCATGGTGCAGGAAAAGCCGTCGGCGAGCACCGGCGCGGCGGTCTCGGAGGCCAGCGCCGGGGCCAGCGATTGTTCGGCGACCTTCATCGAGAGGTCGTAGTGCTCCTTCTCGAATCCGAAGTTGCCGGCGACGCCGCAACAGCCGGTCGCCTCCACGACGTCGGGAACCCCGACGGCCGCCAGCGCCTTGCGCTGGGTGGTGGCGCCGAACACCGAGTACTCGTGGCAGTGCGTCTGCACCACCACGCGCTCCGGCAGGTCCGTGGCCGGCGCCGGCAGGGTGCCGGCGGCGGCCAGGGTGGACACGTGCCCGGCGAAGCTGCGGATGCGCGCGGCGACCCGCTTGGCCTGGTCGGTGTGCACCAGTTCGGGGAGGTCCTTGCGCAGCGCCGCCGCGCACGAGGGTTCGACGACGACGATCGGGCGGTCGGTGCCGTCGTCGAGCGCCGCGGCCGCGTGCGCGAGCTTCCGCTTGGCCGTGTCCAGCTGCCCGGTGGATATCCACGTCAGTCCGCAGCAGGCGTCGGCGGAGCACTCGACCGCGTCCCCGGAGCCCGCCAGCACCCGGGCCGCCGCGCCGGCGACCCGGGGGCGGAACCCCCGGGTGAACGTGTCCACGAACAACACGACGCCTGAGTCCCCGCCCGCCGTGCGGCCGTCGGTCGCGCCGGCGTCGCGCACCTCGCGGCGCCACGCGGAGGCGCCGGCGAAGCGCGGCATGGCGCGCTTGGCGGTGACGCCGGCGAGCGGCGCCAGGCGGGCCAGGGGCGTGGCGAGCACGGCGTTCACGAGCGGGGCCACCGGGCCGGCGAGCTTGAGCCAGCGCGGCAGCCATCCGAGCGAATAGTGGGCCGCCGGACGTCGCCGGCCCTCGTAGTAGTGCGAGAAGAACTCGGACTTGTACGTGGCCATGTCCACCCCGGTGGGGCAGTCGGACGAGCACGCCTTGCAGGACAGGCAGAGGTCCAGCGCCTCGCGGACGTCCTCGGACTTCCAGCCCTCGGCGACCGTCGCAGCGCCGCGGACCATGTCCTGCAGCACCCGGGCGCGCCCGCGGGTGGAGTCCTTTTCGTCGCCCGTCGCCCGGTAGCTGGGGCACATGACCCCGCCCGACGGCGTGCGGCAGCGTCCCACGCCGATGCAGCCCTGGACGGCGTGCACGAAGTCGTCCAGCTTCCCCGGCTGGTCCGTTTCCGGGTGCGCTGGTTCGTTGGCGGCCACGTAATCGTTCCCGTGGCCGCCGAGCGGACGCAGGTCGAAGCTGGTCCGCCATTCGCGGTCCGGCACGCCCTCGAGCGCGAGGTTCTCGTCGATGGCGTCCGGTTCGGTCAGCGATCCGGGGTTGAGGATCGCGTCCGGGTCCCAGGCCGCACGGAAGGCGCGGAACGCCTCCATGAGGGCGGGGGAGTACATCAGGGGCAGGAACTCGGAACGCGCGCGGCCGTCGCCGTGCTCGCCGGAGAGCGATCCGCCGTGCGCGACCACCAGTTCCGCGGCGTCGCGGGTGAACGCCCGGAAGACGCGGCGTCCGGCATCGCTGCGCAGGTCGTAGGTGATGCGCACGTGCATGCATCCGGCTCCGAAGTGCCCGTACATCACTCCGGTGAGTCCGTGGCGTTGCAGCAGCTCGCGGAAGTCGGCGAGGTAGTCGGCGAGGTTCTCCGGCGCGACGGCGGAATCCTCCCAGCCGGGCCAGGATTCCCCGCCGGTGTGAAGGCGCGCGGACAGCCCGGCGCCGTCCTCGCGGACGCGCCAGAGCCCGGCGCGTTCGGCGGCGTCCGGGACGGCCCGCCCGTCGACCATGCGTCCGTTCCCGCGCAGCGCCTCCAGCAGTGCCTCGGCCTTGTGCTCGACGGCCTTCGGGTCCGTCCCGTCCAGGCCGATGTACAGCCAGGCGCGGCCGGCGGGGAGTCCGGTGACGGAGTCGTCGCCGCGGCGAAAACGCATGGTCTCGACGATCGCGTCGTCGATCCCCTCGACCGCAGCGGGGTCGAAGCCCAGGATCGTCGGCACGTCGCGCGCCGCCTCCACGACGTCCGGGTAGCCGACGCACAGCAGCAGCTGGCTGGCCGGCTTGGGGACCAGGCGCACGCGGGCGCGGACGACGACGGCGCAAGTGCCCTCAGAGCCGACGAGCGCGCGGGCCACGTCGAATCCGTTCTCGGGCAGCAGGTGGTCCAGGTGGTAGCCGGAGACCTGGCGCTGGATGCGTCCCAGGCCCACGCGGATGTCCCCGAGATTGGCCGCGGCGAGGTCCCGCAGCCCGGCGGACAGTTCGGCGGCGCGCCGGACGGAGGCCGCGTCCCTCGAATCGGTGGCGCGCAGCCCGGTGCGGTGCGCGGTGAGGCGTGCGCCGTCGGACGTGACGACGTCGAGCTCCTCGACGTGGTCGCTGGTGCGGCCGTAGCGCACCGAGTGGTTGCCGCAGGCGTCGTTGCCGATCGCGCCGCCGACCGTGGCGCGGGCCTTGGTGGAGGGGTCGGGGGCGAACGTGAGCCGGTTTCCCGTGCGGCGTTCGACCTCGGCGGACAGCGTCGCCAGGATCACGCCCGGCTCCACATCCACGGTCATGGCGTCCTCGTCGACGGCGCCGATGCCGGTGAGGTGTCGGGAGAAGTCGAGCACGACGCCGGGCCCGATCGCGTTGCCGGCCATCGACGTTCCCGCTCCGCGGCCGACGAGCGGCGTGCCCGAGGCGCGGCACGCGGCCATGGCGCGCACGACGTCGTCGGTCGAGGCGGGGAAGACGACGGCGACCGGCGGGACCCGGTAGTTGGAGGCGTCGTAGGAGTACTCGGCGAGGCGGCGCGAACTGTCGTCGGGCGCCAGCCCCGCGCCGCGCAGCCGGTCGAGGACGGACGAGCCGTTCGACGGCGCCTGCGCGGCAGCGGTGTGGAGCGAAGTCATCGGTAGGAGGGCTCTCCGAAGACGGGGTCGGCCGTGGCGGCGTCCGCCACGGTGCCCAGGGCGGCCTCGAAACGGGCCAGGCCCGTGGAGATCTCGTCCTCGGTGACGACGAGGGCCGGGATCAGGCGGACGACGTTGCCCGCGGGACCACAGGTCAGCGTCAGGAGGTCCTGCTCCGTGGTGGCCTGCTGGACGGCGGTCGCGGTGGCCGCGTCGGGCTTTCCGTCGGCGCCGGTGAACTCGATGCCCTGCATCAGGCCCAGCCCGCGCACGTTGCCGATGGCGGGGAAGCGCTCCTGGATGCGCAACAGGCCGGCCTGCAGCTGGTCGCCGCGGAGCCGGGAGTTCTCGACGAGGCCCTCCTCCTGGACGACGCCGAGCGTGGCGACGCCGGCCGCGGCGGAGACGGCGTTGCCGCCGTACGTGCCGCCCTGGGATCCGGGCCATCCCTTGGACATGGTCTCCGTGGACGCGGCGATCGCGGAGATCGGGAAGCCGGAGGCGATGCCCTTGGCCGTGACGATGATGTCCGGCTCGGCCGAGGAGAACTGGTGTCCCCAGAAACGGCCCATGCGTCCGACGCCGGCCTGCACCTCGTCGATGATGAGCTGGATCCCGTGGTGCGTGGCGCGCTCGCGCAGGCCCTCGAGAAACGCCGGGGGCGTGGGCAGGTAGCCGCCGTCGCCCAGGGCGGGCTCGATCAGGAAGGCGGCGGTGTCGTTGGGGGCGGTGCGGGTCTGCAGGAGGTAGTCCAGTTCCTGCAGGGCGAAGGCCACCGCGGTGTCCTCGTCCCACCCGTAGCGGTAGGCGTAGGGGAACGCGGACATGTGGACGCCGGCCATCAGCGGCGCGAAGCCCGCGGAGAACTTGGTGCCGGCGGTCGTGAGCGATGCGGCGGCGACCGTGCGGCCGTGGAACCCGCCCTGGAAGACGACGATGTTGGGGCGGCCCGTGGCCATGCGGGCGAGGCGGACGGCGGCCTCGACGGCCTCCGAGCCGGAGTTGGCGTAGAAGACGGAGTCGAGTCCCGTGGGCAGGACCTCGCCCAGCTTGTCGGTGAGCTCCAGCAGCGGCTGGTGCATCACGGTGGTGTACTGCGCGTGGATGATCTTGCCGGCCTGTTCCCGGGCGGCGGCGACCACCTTCGGGTGGCAGTGGCCGGTGCTGGTCACGCCGATGCCGGTCGTGAAGTCGAGGTAGGAACGTCCGTCGGTGCCGTAAATCCAGGAGCCGAGGGCGTGGTCCACCACTACGGGGGTGGCTTGTTTCAGGAGGGGGCTCAGGCTTGTCATGAGTTCTATGTTGCACATCACACGGCATGATTGTCAACAATCTACCAATGCCGTAGCGTGGAGGGCGTGAAGAGCAATGAAACACGGCCGCGACTGGCCGTCCTGACCGCACCCGGAGTCCCGGAACCGCACAACATCGACGCCATCCGCGCACGGGCCGACGTCGTCCTGACCGACGCCGACCACCTGGCCGCGGCGCTCGCCGGAACGGACGCGGTCCTGCTGTGGGACTTTTTCAGCTCGGCGTTGCGCGACGCCTGGGCGGGAGCCGACCGGTTGGAGTGGGTGCACGTGGCCGCGGCCGGCGTGGATGCGATCATGTTCGACGAGCTTCGGGACTCCGACGTGCTCCTGACCAATGCCCACGGCTTCTTCGATGTGCCGATCGCGGAGTTCGTGCTGGCCTCGGTCATGGCCCACCAGAAGCAGCTGCACGCCAGTAAGTCGCTGCAGCGCGACGGCGTGTGGCGGCACCGGGAACCGACGTCGACCCGCGGTTCGCGCGCGCTCGTGGTGGGCACCGGGGGAATCGGGCGGGCCACCGCCCGGCTGCTGCACGCCGTCGGCATGGAGGTGCGCGGGGCGGGACGCACGGCCCGCACGGACCACCCGGACTTCGGCACCGTCGTCGACAGCGCGGACCTCGCCGAGCACGTCGGCTGGGCGGACCACGTCGTGCTGGCGGCGCCGCTGACCCCGCAGACCGCCGGAATCGTGGATTCGGCCGTGCTGGCCGCGATGGCCCCGCACGCGCACCTCGTCAACATCGGGCGCGGAGCCCTCGTGGACGAGCCCGAACTGGAGCGGGCGCTGCGGGACGGAGGCATCGCGGCGGCGTCGCTGGACGTCTTCGCCGTGGAGCCGCTACCTGCGGACCACGCGTTCTGGGAGATGCCGAACGTCCACGTCTCGGCGCACATGTGCGGGGACGTGGTGGGGTGGCGGGACGCCTTGGCGGACCAGTTCCTGGAGAACCTGGACGCCTACGTGGCCGGCGAGCCGCTCGGGAACGTGGTGGACAAGGAACGCGGCTACGTGCAGGCGCCCCCGTCCACCCGGGCCGGGGCCTAGCGGCCGGTTCCGCCGTAGACCGTGGCCTCGGCTTCGCCGTCCAGGTCGAAGGCGCCGTGCACGGCGCGGACCGCGGTGTCCAGCAGTGCGGCGTCGGTGACCACCGAGATGCGGATTTCGGAGGTGGAGATCATGTCCACGTTGACGCCCGCCTGGTGCAGGGCCTCGAAGAAGCGGAACGAGACGCCCGGGTTGGAGCGCATGCCGGCGCCGATGAGGGAGAGCTTGCCGACGTTGTCGTTGTAGGAGATGTCCTCGAACCCGATCTCGGCCTGCACCTGCCGCAGCGCGGCGATCGCGTCCTTGCCCTCGACGATCGGCAGGGTGAAGGAGATGTCCGTCTTGCCGGTCTCGGCCTTCGAGATGTTCTGCACGATCATGTCGATGTTGACGTTGGCGCCGGCGATGACGCGGAAGATCTCCGCGGCCGAGCCGGGGACGTCGGGGACGCCCGTGACGGTGACCTTGGCTTCGGAGCGGTCGTGCGCGACGCCGGAGATGATGGGCTGTTCCATGGGTGCTCCCTCTTCGATCTTGATCTGGTCGTCGGGGTTGGGCTGGACCCAGGTCCCCTCGTTGTTGCTGAAGGACGAACGCACGTGCAGCGGCACCCCGAAGCGGCGCGCGTACTCCACGCAGCGCAGGTGCAGGATCTTGGCACCCGAGGCGGCCATCTCCAGCATTTCCTCGGAGGAGATGAGGTCCAGCTTCTGGGCCGAGGGGACGATGCGCGGGTCCGCCGTGTAGATGCCGTCGACGTCGGTGTAGATCTCGCAGACGTCCGCATCCAGGGCGGCGGCCAGAGCCACGGCGGTGGTGTCCGATCCGCCGCGGCCCATGGTCGTGATGTCGTTGGACTCCTTGGCCATGCCCTGGAACCCGGCGACGATGGAGACGTAGCCGCGGTCGATCGCGCGGCGCACGCGGTGCGGCGAAACGTCGATGATGCGGGCCTTGCCGTGGATCGAATCGGTGATCATTCCGGCCTGGCTCCCGGTGAAGGAAACGGCCTTGCCGCCGAGGCTGTTAATGGACATCGCCAGCAGGGCCATGGAGATCCGCTCGCCGGCGGAGAGGAGCATGTCCATCTCCCGCGCGGGCGGCTCGTCGGTCAGCTGGCCGGCGAGGTCGAGGAGTTCGTCGGTGCTGTCGCCCATCGCGGAGACGACAACAACGACGTCGTTCCCGGCGGCCTGGGTGTCAATAATCCGGCGGGCGACGCGTTTGATGCCCTCGGCATCCGACACGGAAGAACCGCCGAACTTTTGGACAATGAGGCTCATGGGACAGCACACTCCACGGGGGTAGGGAATTGGGTAGACTGCGCCGACGTTCCCGGCGCATGCATTTTTCAGTGTAGCGAGGCCGTTTCGGGCCCCGGGGATTCGTGACCGCACGGGGTCACATTGACTGGCAATGTCATACGAGGTGATGTATTCGCAGGCATGCGCGTGCGCAGCACGCCGGCGCCCCCAAGCCTGTGGACGTGCCGGTGTCGCACACCGGATCTAGTGCGTGCCGATCGTCCCCTCGGCGCCGCCGAGCACTGCGCGCAGGAACGCCTGGCTGCGTTCGTGCTTCGGGTTGCTGAACATGACGTCGGGGGCGGCCTCCTCGACGATCTTGCCGCCGTCGAACATCAGGACGCGATTGGAGACGTCGCGTGCGAACTGCATCTCGTGGGTGACGATCAGCATGGTGATATCCGTGGTCTCCGCGATGTGGCGCAGGATGCCCAGCACTTCGCCGACGATTTCCGGGTCCAGCGCGCTGGTGACCTCGTCCAGCAACAGGATCTCGGGGTCCATGGCCAGCGCGCGGGCGATCGCGACGCGCTGCTGCTGGCCGCCGGAGAGCGACGTCGGGTGCTGATCCGCCTTGTCCGCCAGCCCCACCTTCTCCAGCAGGGAGCGGGCGTTGGCCGTGGCCTCCGCCTTGGACTGGCCCAGCACGTGCACGGGCGCCTCGATGATGTTCTCCAGCACGGACATGTTGGGGAACAGGTTGAACTGCTGGAAGACCATGCCGATCCGTTGGCGGATCCGCTTCTGCTCCTTGGGGCTGCGCTCCACGCGCTTTCCGTTGCGCTCCTCGTGGGTGAGGGGCTCGCCGTCGATGAAGATGAAGCCGTCGGTGGCCTTCTCGAGGGTCATGACCAGGCGGAGGATCGTGGTCTTGCCGGAGCCGGAGGGCCCGATCAGCGTGACGCGGTCGCCCTTGGCCACGGAGAAGTTCAGGTCCTTTAGGACCACGTTGTCACCGAAGCGCTTTTCGACGTCGCGGAACTCGATGACCGGCGTTCCGCCGGCCGCCGGGGACGGGGTGGCCGTCGCGGACGACTCAGGTGTTGAAGGCAAGGCGCTTTTCCAATCTGCCGATGAGGAGTGAGGTGGGGTAGCTGGCCAGCAGGAAGATGATGCCGACCAGGGTGATGGCCTCGACGTAGCGGAAGGCGTTGCCGCCGTAGATCAGGCCCGCGTTGACGAGTTCGACCACGCCGATCACCAGGAGGAACGGAGTGTCCTTGAACATCGAGACGGCGTAGTTGCCCAACGCGGGAATGGTGGCGCGCAGGGCCTGCGGGACGATCACGGCGGTCCAGGTGCGCCCCGCCGACATCGACAGGGCAGTGGTGGCCTCCCACTGTCCCTTGGGCACCGAATCGATGCCCGCGCGGTAGACCTCCGACATGTACGTGGAGTAGTGGACACCGAAGATGATGATGCCAATGGTGAGGGCCTCAAGGTTCAGGAACGCGTAGTACGCGAACAACAGCTGCACCACGATCGGTGTCATGCGGATGAAGTTGGCGATCCATTTGACGGTGACGGCGATCGGCTTGGGCGCCACGCGCATCACGATGGCGATGGCGAGACCGAGGACCGCCGCGATCAGGGTGCTCAGCACGGTGACCAGCAGGGTGACCTCGAGGAAGGCCATCAGCAGGATCGGCAGGGAATCCCAGGTGGCGTCCCAGTTCCAATCGACGGCGGCGGGAACGGCGATCATGCGGCGACTCCGCTCTGGGTGGTGGGCGTCGGCGCGGGACTGAGGATCGAGCGCAACGACTTGCCCTGGCCGAGTTTGTGCTTGGCGTGCCGCTCCAGGGCGTTCATCAGCAGCGTGAGCACCAGCGCAATGAGGAAGTACGTAATCAGTCCCACCAGTGCGTAGGCGAAGAACGTGTCGGTGACGCGCTTGAGCTGGTCGAGCTGGAACGTGAAGTCGGCGATCGTGATGAAGCTGACGATCGCGGTGCCCTTCATCAGGTGGATGAGCAGGTTGTTGAGCGAGGGGATCATCAGGGCCCATGCCTGCGGAAAGATGATGCGCCGCATGCGCTTGACCTTGCCCAGGCTCAGCGCGGTGGTGGCTTCCCACTGGCCGGCCGGGACGGAATTGAGCGAACCCCGAACCACCTCGGCACCGTAGGCACCGTAGTTGAGCCCCAGCCCCAGCACGCCGCAGACCAGCGGGTGTAGGTCAACCCCGAACTGGGGGAGGACGAAAAACAGGAAAAAGAGTTGAACCACCAGCGACGTGCCGCGAAATAACTCGACGACCACGCGGGCCGGAATCCGGACCAGCTTGGATCGGTGCGAGGACATCAGGCCCAGGACCACGGCTATGGCGAAGGCGAGGATTGCACCCAGGGTGGTGAGCTCGAGGGTGATCCAGATCCCGTTGAGCAGGCGCGGCATGGCCTCGCCGAGCGCCTCGAATTTCTCGTCCACGGCGGACGGACTCCTTTGCTAGGGGGCTGTGGGGACGACGGTGCGCGTGGACCCCGGCGGCGCCGGGGTCCACGCGATTGTCGTTGCTAACCCACCTCGCCCGAGCAAAGCTGCTCGGTGGTGAGGTCCTCGGGCGCCAGGTTTTCGGCGGTGAATCCGAATTCGCCCACCACATCCAGGTAGGTTTCCTCCGACTCGGTGATCTTGGCCAGACCCTCGTTGTAGGCCTCACGGAGTTCGTCGTCGTCCTGGTGGAAGACCGTGGATCCCGCCCCGACCTGCGGCGTGCCGTCGATGGCCTGCTCGAAGGCCTCGGTGACCTCGACCCCGGCGTCGGGGTTCTGGTCGGCCATGAAGTTCAGCGAGATGGCCGTCATGGCGAAGGCGTCGGCGCGGCCGTTGGCTACCGTGTCCATGCCGGTCTGGGCGTCGGGGACGGACTGCACGTCGAGTCCGAGGCTGTCCGCGTAGCCGGCTTCGATGCCTCCCGCGAGGACCGCCAGCTTCACATCGCCCTTGTCCACCACGGAGTCGAGATCGGTCAGTTCCATGGGGTTGCCCTCTTGGACCATCAGCGCGGTGGTGTACATGATCTCGGGGTCCGCGAAGTCGGCCTGTTCGCAGCGTTCGGGAAGGATGGACATTCCGGCGCTCACGGCATCGAAGCGACCCGCGTTGAGCCCGGGGATCAGCGAGTTCCAGTCGACGAGCACGGTCTCGACGTTGTCGATGCCCATCTCGCCGAAGATCTGCTCGGCCAGGGCGATGGTGGCGCCCGTCGGCTCCCCGCCCTCCTCGTAGGAATAGGGGGCCTCGCCGGCGATGGCGACCGTGATGGTGCCGGCCTCCTGGAGCGCCTCAAGCTTGTTGTCTCCGGCGGGTGCCGCGGCGCTGCCGCCACCCTCGCTCTCGGTTGTCGTGGAACCGCCACAGGCGGTCAGCGCGAGCGAGAGCGAAGCCAGGATCGAGCCGGCGGCGAGCGCCCGGCGTCGTTGGTTGCTGTTCATGATGTGCCCCTTCAGCGGATTATCAACGGTGCGGCGGCCACGGCGCGGCCTGTGATTAGTGCCACGCTATCGATCTGACAGCCACTTTACAATCCGTCTGTCCTCATGTCCTTTTGTCGACAACCCCGGGGTCCTTGTGCTTGGATGCCAGTATTGGCGCGGATTTCCGCGACATCCTGCGGAAGGTTCCGTCCGTTCCGACGGCGGAGGGCCCGCGGTCACGATTAAGTTACGATCACTGGTGGTCACCGTCCGGAACGCCCCTGTTCCCCGATGGACCGGACTCGGCCACGACGAATGGAGCTCGAATGCACAGGTCTCCGACGGGTGGAGCTCCCACCGTGCCCCGCGTTCAGCGTTCCTCGACCGTCGACCTCATCACCCTGGAATTGCGCAATGCGATTTACGACGGCGGGCTGTTGCCTGGGACCCCATTGCCGGACCTGGAGATCGCCAGACAGCTGGGCGTGAGCCGGGGACCGTTTCGGGAGTCCGCCCAAAGGCTCGTCCAGGAGGGTCTGTTGGTCGCCCGGCCGGGGCAGGGACTGCGCGTCGCGACCGTCGGAATGGACCAACTGGAAGAACTCTACGAGGCGCGGCTGGCGATCGAGGGCGCCGCCCTGAGGCGATTGGCCCGGGAGCCGGATCCCGAATGCCGCGCGCGCCGGCTCGAGGATTCAAGTACCGCCCTGCGGCGGATCCTCGTCGCGTGTGAGCAGACAGAGGTCCTCGCCGGTCAGGCCGAGCAGGAGGCCATGGCCCGCGCCATCGGCGACGCGGACCTGGATTTTCACTTCGAGATGGTGCGTGCGGCGGGCAACCAGCGGTTGACCCGGTGCATGTCGACGCTGGTCATCGAAACCCGCATGGCCAGTTTTGGCAATCCGTTGGGATACGTGGTCCGCACGGATATGCACGGCCCGCACAGCAAACGGCTCGAGCTGGTGTTGAAAGGCGATGGCGAGGGCGCGGTTCGGGCCTTGCGGGAACACTTTTCGGGCACGGTCCATCGGTTGACCGGCCACCCCGAAGCCGGGGTCCGGACGATGGCCGCGGAGCTATCCCACGACGAGCTCGAACTCGGTCCGATCGGCGGTTAGGGCCCGCCTCCCGCCTTCGGCGGATGCCGCGGCCGGCCGTGGGTCGCTAGCCGATGGCGCTGCGGCGCCCCTCGAACGCGCGGCCGAGGGTGACCTCGTCGGCGTATTCCAGATCGCCGCCGACGGGCAGGCCCGAGGCGAGGCGGGTCACCTTGATGCCGATGGTTTTCAGCATGCGCGCCAGATAGGTCGCGGTCGCCTCGCCCTCGAGGTTCGGATCCGTGGCGATGATGACCTCTTCGATCTTGTCGTCGTGCAGGCGGCCGAGCAGTTCGCGGATATGCAGTTGGTCCGGTCCGATGCCAGCAATCGGATTGATGGAGCCGCCGAGCACGTGATACCGGCCGCGGAAGGAGCGCGTGCGCTCGACGGCCATCACGTCCTTGGATTCCTCGACGACGCACAGGATGGTTTCGTCGCGGCGGGCGTCGCGGCAGATGTTGCAGGTCTCCTGCTCGGAGACGTTGAAGCAGATCGAGCAGAACTTGACCTTGTCCTTGACCGCGCGGATGGCGTCGGCGAGCCGGTCCATGTCCTCGCGGTTGGCCTCCAGGATGTGGAACGCGATGCGCTGCGCGGACTTGGGGCCGATGCCAGGTAGTCGGCCGAACTCATCGATCAGTTCCTGAACTGCGCCTTCGTACACAAGACCTCACACTGCTGGGATGGGATGGGACCACGGCGGCCGTGGACCGGGAATCAGGTTACGGGGGAACCGTCGTGGTTGCGTTCCTCGATCAGCCGTCCGTTGAGGATCCGCTCGATGGCCGGTCGCCCGACGACCCCGGACTCCTCGATCGCGATGTCGTCGTCGCTGGGGACGTCCTCAACGTAGGTCGATTCTACGGGCTTGCCGCCGCCCGGGGATGCGGCGGGTCCTCCCGGCTGGCCGGAGGGCGCGGCTGGTTGTTGGGTCCGGGTTTCCGGCGGGCCCGACTCCCGCGCCTGGCTGAGGAGTTGCTGGTAGCGACTCATGCGCTTCTGACCGGACGACGCCGGTGCCGGTGCGGGGGCGCCGGGTGCCGACGCCTCGGGCGACGGCGACGGCATGGATACGGAGTCCGAGTCCATGGGCTGGAAGTCCGACGGCGGCGGTGCCACGGCTCCGGGGGCCGGTGCCGCGGCGCCCGGGATGCGCACGGCAGGAGCGGGTGCGGCGGCGAGTCCGGTCGGGCGGGGCGCGGCGGCGCTCGGCGGGACGGGCTGCTCCCAGTCGGGGACGGGGACGTTGTCCGCGCCCCAGTCGTAGCCGCCCTCGTCCTCGGGTTCGGGACCGAAGTCGGGGGATTCGTCGTCGGATGGTGGTGGCGAAGCGGTGCGCGAGGGACCGCGGGACGTCTCCGTCTGCCGAGCGGCCTTCCATCGAGCCGCGGCCGCGGCGGGCGCGGGCTCTGAAGAGGGCGCGGCAGGACGGTGCGGTGCCGCGGTTGCTACGGGTTCGGCGGCGCGGGCCTCCACTGTCGGAACGGGGCCGTGCGTGGGATCGACAATTCGGTTCGTGGTGGGGACGGCGGCCGCCGGCGTTGGCCGGCGGTCAGCTTTTGGGCCCGAACCACCCGCCGGAGCGGAACCCCCGGCGGTGATGACGATCTCGCACTTGACCCCAAGGACCTTGTGGATGCTCTGTTGCAGGAGGCCGACGTTCTCCGGCTTGCCCTCGAATGCCCTCATCGGCCCGGGGTTGGCGAAGGCGACGGTCAGCGTGCGGCCGTCGTAGCCGGCGAGGGAGGCGTGCGGCTGGATGGTCAGCCAAACGTACTTCTTCTCCTCCTTCAGGGCGGCCATGATCTCGGGCCAGGCCCGGCGGAACATTTCGATGGAGCCCGCCGCGGGCGCGCTGGGGGAAGCGGGAGGGGAAGGGGGAGCGGAAGCGGGTTCCGGGGTCTGCACCGATGCCGGTTCCGAAACGGGACCGGAGACCTTTTCGTCAGTCTGCGGAACGGGCTGGTCGCGGGTGGGCCCGCGCTCGGGAGCGGGCGGGGTGGCAACCGGTTCGGACCGGACAGACGCCGGCTTGTCGGACTCGGACTCGGCTTCCGGCACCACGCACCAGTTCCCGCCCCAATCGGGTGAGGCATCCGCGGCTTCCCCCGGTGCGGCCGCGGGCGATTTGGCGGCGGGAGCTTCGGCGGGCGACACGGCGGCCGGCGAGGACGCGGTGGCCACCGCCGTCACGGGGGCGACGGCTGGTGCGACGGGGGCGGCGGGAGCGACAGTCGGGTTCTGGTCGCCGACGTCCCGGGGGGCGACCTCCGGCGGGTCCCCGGCATCCTGCTTGCGCGCGGAACGCAGGGCCTCGCGGACCTGCGCCGCACCCTGTTCGCGGGGGGATTCGAAACCGCCGCCGGATGACGTTCCGGACGAGGCCGGCGCGGTTCCGGCGTCGGACCAGTTGGCGGTCGGGAGGGCATTCGATGCGGCCGGCACATCCCCGGCGTACGCCAGCCGCCGGTCGATCCGGTCGATACGCGCGTTGATGCCGCGTTCCGTCGCGTCGGAGGCCGGCAACAGCAACCGCGCGCACAGGAGCTCCAGGTGCAGGCGCGGGCTCGTGGCCCCGGTCATCTCGGTCAGGGCCTGGTTCGTCACGTCGGCGGAGCGGCTCAGCTCCGCCTGCCCCAGCTGGGTGGCCTGCTGCCGCATGCGGTTGAGCTGGTCCTCGGGCAACCCGCGGATGATCTGCGCGGCGTTGTCCGGCATCGCCTTGACGATGATGAGGTCGCGGAACCGCTCGAGGAGGTCCTCCACGAAGCGGCGCGGATCGTGGCCGGTCTGGATGACGCGGTCCACTGCGCCGAAGACGACCGCCGCGTCCTGCGCCGCCATCGCGTCGACGACGTCGTCCAACAGGGACGCGTGCGTGTAGCCGAGGAGGGACACGGCGAGCTCGTAGTCGAGCCCGCTCGGACCAGCGCCGGCAATCAGCTGGTCCAGGACCGACAGCGAGTCGCGGACGGAACCGCCGCCGGCGCGGACGACCAGGGACAGGACGCCGGGCGCAACGGGCACGCCCTCGGATTCGCTGAGCCTCTCGAGGTACGTCATCAGCGGCTCGGGCGGCACCAACCGGAACGGGTAGTGGTGGGTGCGCGAGCGGATGGTGCCGATGACCTTGTCCGGCTCCGTCGTCGCGAAGATGAACTTGATGTGCTCGGGCGGTTCCTCGACGATCTTGAGGAGGGCGTTGAACCCGGCGGACGTGACCATGTGGGCCTCGTCGATGATGAAGATCTTGTAGCGGTCGCGGACCGGGGCGAACGTGGCGCGTTCGCGCAGGTCGCGCGCGTCGTCGACGCCGCCGTGGCTCGCGGCGTCGATTTCGATCACGTCAAGGGAGCCGGGACCGCCGGTCGCGAGCTCCACGCAGCTTCCACAGGCGCCGCAGGGCGCGGCGGTTGGGCCCTGTTCGCAGTTCAGGCAGCGGGCCAGGATGCGGGCCGACGTGGTCTTGCCGCAGCCACGAGGTCCGGAGAAGAGGTAGGCGTGGTTGACGCGGTTTTTTTCCAGCGCCGCCATCAAGGGGGTGGTGACATGCTCCTGCCCGATGACGTCCGCGAAAGTGTCCGGACGGTAGCGACGGTAAAGGGCTGTACTCACCACTGCACCCTATCCGTTTGCGGCGTCTCGCCGCATCCTCGATCGGCCGCTGTGAGGGGCGAGTGGACCCAAGGCTCCCGCGGGAGCCGGGCCGGTTCGAACGCGGCCAGCGCGGAGGCGAGCGAGTCCTCCGGAAGCCCCAGCGAACGCAGCAGGAGGGCGCGCACGCGGGCCGGCGGAACGCCGTCGTTCGCAAGGTCCGTCAGCGTCACGGCACCGTCTCGCTTGGACAGTCGTCTACCCTCCTGGTTGAGCACCAGCGGCACGTGCGCGTAGGCGGGAACGGCGGCGGGTCCGTAGAGGAGCGAGGCGAGGTGCGCCTGGCGCGGGGACGAGCTGAGGAGGTCGTCCCCGCGGACCACCTGGTCGACGCCCTGCAGCGCATCGTCGACGACGACGGCGAAATTGTAGGCGGGCACGCCGTCGTTGCGGAGCACCACGAAGTCGTCGACGGCGCCCGTGTACGGTCCGTGGAGTTCATCGGCGACGGTCAGGCGCACGACGTCGGTGCGGAGACGCAGCGCGGCCGGGCGGTGCCGGCGTCGTTCGCTGCGTTCGGCGTCGCCGAGAAGGCGACACGTTCCCGGGTAGGAGCCGGGCGCCGCGTGCGGAGCGGACGCGGCCTCGGCGATGTCGCGCCGGGTGCAGAAGCATTCGTAGAGCAGCCCGCGGGCCAGGAGCGCCGCCACGGCGTCCCGGAAGCCGTCCATGCGGTCCGTTTGGCGTTCGGCGCGGCCGTCCCAGTCGAGGCCTATGGCCGCGAGGTCGCGCAGCTGGTCGGCCTCCGCGCCGGCCCGTGCGCGGTCGAGGTCCTCGACGCGGATCAGGAACCGGCGGCCGGTGGAGCGGGCGAAGAGCCAGGCGAGAACGGCGGTGCGGACGTTGCCGACGTGCAGTTCGCCCGAAGGGCTCGGGGCGAAGCGTCCTGCTCCCACCGTGGCACCTCCCGCGGAAAATTAAAGACCCCCCGTGCACCTGCCAGAGCCCATCTACCCTTGCTACCTTCCGGTCCTGGGGGAGTTCGACAGGATGACACCACACGGGGGGCCGACAAATAGTCTAACCGCTTGGGCCCGCGCCTCGAAACCGGCACCGCAGGCATGCCATCCCGGCCCCGATTCGTCCCCCGGCGGTTTCTCCGGTACTCTGGAGACTGCTCTTTTGAGCAATCTGGAGGATTCGCCTAGCGGCCTATGGCGCACGCCTGGAACGCGTGTTGGGTTCACGCCCTCGGGGGTTCAAATCCCCCATCCTCCGCGGATCGGAACAGGTCCCGCCCTTGTGGCGGGATCTTTTTCGTTTAACCGAGGCCCTCCAAGCCCAAGTCAGAGCCGACTGCCGGAGCGATTCACTCGAATCGATGTATTGACTGCCCCCTGACTATTTACACTTTTTTGACGCGGGTGCATACTAAGTCGCAAGTGGGGAGATGGAGGACCTTCGGACCGCGTTTGGGGCAGTATTGAGGGTCCTTCGATGTTTGGGGCATCGACTATAAGGATGGTTTTACCGTGTTCGGGACTTGGGGGAAGTCGCGCCTGCGCGACGAAAAATTGGGAAATGGCGCGTTCGACGCCGGCGGCACATCCGGCGTGGCGGTCGAAGGGCTGTCTAGGCGTGGCTTCGGTCTGGTGCTGGGCTCGTCCATCGTGGTCGGCGCCGGCGGCATCAGCGCGTTGGCCGCGGCGTTCGCCTCGGGCGGGCCGCCCGGCACGACGACGGTGGCCGCGAGCTTCGGAAGGTTGCGCATCGTCGCCGCGCAACGACAGTCGAGGCTGTCGGGAGTGGGGGCGGGTGCCTCGCACAGCGGACACGAGGTCGCCGGAACGTCCTCCGCGCAACCGGCGAACATGACGTACGGCGACCATCTGGTGCTCCGTCTGGAGGTCTTCAACGAATCCGACGAGGACGTCCTCTTGTCCCCGGGCCAGTTGCGGGTGTTGCCGGATACGCAGCCGTGGCTGGTGGTCAACAGGGGATCGGACTTGCCGACGTCCGTTTTGCCGCCGGGTGGATCGATCGGCGGGGACATCAGTTTCCTGGTGCCTTCCGACGCCCATGCCTTCACGGCGCAATTCGACGACGTCGTCGCCGTCAACGCCGGGTCCCTGCAACTTCCCCTGCCGGCGGTCGCGTGGCGGCCCGGATACCTGGAGGCCAGCCATGCGTGAGAACCAGAACGCCACGGGAACGGGCGGGGACACGCGGGTGGACCGCGCGGACGCGCTGAAGCTCGGCGCCGCGGCAGGTGTGGTGGCGGTGGCCGCCCTGGCCGCCGGACCGTCCGTGGCCGCGCGGGCCGCGGTCCGGCCGGTGCGCACGCCGGCGGCCGTGCCCGCGGCCGAGGTTCCGCTGCCGGGCGTCCTCGACATCTACATCAACGAGGGATACGCGAAGATGGTCGACGACTCGCTCGTCTACCACCGCGGGTTCGGCGACGCGCCGACCACACTCAAGGCCGCCAAACCCGCCCTGCGCATGAAGCCGAAGGTCTTCACGGCCGACGGGCGGATCGTCGATTCGCGGACCTATCCGCTGGACGCGGAGGTGCCCGCGGACGGGACGCCCACGCCGCTGGCCCAGGATCCCGCAAACGTGGGACAGTTCCTAATCCGCCGCGACTACTGGGCCAGCCACTTCCCGGAACGGACGCTGATCGCCGAGCTTGGGGCCACGGTGCGGCTGCGCGTGTTCAACACGCTGGCCGGTACGCACCGGCTGACGATCGCCCGCGCCGGAGCGGACGGGACCGAGTTGACGACGGGAGACATTCCGCCGGGTGGATACGGCATGCTCGAATTCGAGGCGCCGCCGCCCGGCACCTACATCTACCACGACTCGACCAATGCACCGGTCCAACGGACCCTGGGGCTGTTCGGATGCCTGTTGGTCGCCGACCCGGAGGAACCCTGGCACGTGGCCAAGGACCAGGCCTGTTTCGAACGGCAATGGCTGTGGATGGCGCACGCCGTCGATCCGGAGTGGGCGGCTATCGAAGCTGCGGGCGGGACCGTGGACCAGAAGGCGAACCCGGCCGTCCCGCGGTACTTCCTGCTCAACGACCGCAGCGGGTACGAGGCCCTGGCCCATTCGCCGAACAAGGCCATCAACCAAGCAAGCCACGAGGAGTCGTTGATCTCCGGCTATCCGCGACAGGTCGATGTGCGGCTGTTCGGGGAGGACCTGGTGGCCGGCACGATCCGCGCCGGGCAGATGGTGCGTCTGGTCAACCCGGGCATCGTCTTCCACCAGATCCACTTCCACGGCAACCACTTGTGGACCGTGCGGCGCAACAACGTGGAGTGGCCGCGCACGCGGGGCTATGTCGATGCCGACGGGCACGTGGTCCTGCAGCAGTGGGAGGACGTCGTGGAGTTGGAGCCGATGGACGCGAAGGACTGCATGATCCCGATGAAGCGACCGCCGGACGCCACGGACATGGTGTGGGCAGCCAGGGGAACGGACTGGCTATATCCGATGCACTGCCACGCCGAGCCGTCGCAGACCGCGGCCGGCGGGATGTACCCGGGCGGCTTGGTCGCCCACTGGAATCTCAAATCGATGGCATGGGGGGTGTAGGTCATGGCTTCACCACAGATCGAGACGGTCGCCGCACGAAGGCGCGACGCCCGAGCGACCAAGGAGGATGCCCGGGAACGCGCGCGGAAGGCCGCTAGGGCCGCCAAGAAGGCGCGCGAAGAGGCCAAGAGGGCGAAGGGAGCCGCAGTGCGGGCCGCCAAGAACGCCAAGGAGGAGGCAAGGCGAGCCGCACGGCGAACCGCGACGCCCACCAAGTCCGCGGCCCGGTCGAGCCAGACACCCACGTCGTCGTCGGCGCCGGCCACCTCTTCCGCGCCGGCCTCGTCATCGGCCGAAGTCTCATCCTCCGCGCCTCTGTCCTCTTCCGCGCCCGCATCGTCATCATCGTCGAACAGTTCGCCGTCGAGCAGCGCGCCATCGACGGCGCCGCCGAAGGACGACGACGGCGATCACAGCGAGTACGACTCGCAGGCCGACTTTGCCTCGCGTCAGATGGAACAGGACAATCCGGTGACGGAATTCCTGCAGGAACCACACTTCGCGGTGGAGATGGGAATCTCGAAGCGGGACCTGACGTTCCCCGACGGGGCGGAATTCGAAATGTGGGTGTTCGACACCGAAGCATCCGGCCGCGGGTTCCCCGGTCCCACGCTTCGTCCGAAGGAAAACGAGGTCTTCCACGCGGGCATCAAGCCGAGCATGGGGCCACACACGATCCACTGGCACGGCATGGAACCGGATCCACGGAACGACGGCGTCGGGCACACTTCGTTTGAGATCGACGGACGGTACACGTACCAGTGGCGGGCGGAGCCGGGCCGCGTTGGCAACCCGAACTACGGGGCGGCGGGAACGTACTTTTACCACTGCCACGTCAACACGCCGTTGCATGCGCAACTGGGGCTGCTGGGACCGCTGATCGTGGATCCCGTGGTGCTGCCGGGATTCCCGGTGCCCGCGGGCATGCGGCGCGCGTTCGCGGACGGGCCGTTGTACGACATCGCCACGGAGTCCCTGATCATGCCGTATTCCGTGGACCCCCGCTGGCACACGATGGGCCACGCGGCGGGGCTGTCCGGCGAGGACGTGGGACTGAACAGGTTCGAACCGACGAACTTCTACATCACGGGCGGGCTCCTGGACAGCCGCGTGGAGAAGGACGAGGCCGTGTGGGCCCCGGACCAGCTGCCGATCAACATCGAGCGGGAAGGGCGCGCGCCCAGTCTGATGCGACTGCTGGACGGCAACTACCTGCCGAACAAGATCAAGTTCAAGGGACCGGACGGCAAGTACGCCCGCATCGCCGAACTGATCGCCCACGACGGGCGTCCCTACCGGGACACGTCGGATCCCCTGGGGCCCTCCATCCCGACCAGCATGCTGGAGGACCAGGCGAACCGGCTGACCACCCACGTCGTGGCGATGGGCGCCGCCGAGCGTTACGACATCCTGCTGCATCCGGAGGTGCCGGGCGAGTACGTCATGTCGATCGAGTGGCACCACTGGATCACCGGGGCGGTGCTCGGGACACGGACGCTGAAGTTGATCGCCTCGTAGCCGGCAACCCAACCAGTTCTGTCCGTGTCGGGATATGTGTCGGAATGCGCGAGGCTTTTCGACATGTATCCCGACACCACCGGTTGGGCTGGGAAGTCCGCCGCGGATCAGCGCCGGAGGCTACTTGGCCAGTTCCGGGTAGTGGATCTTCGCGGTCTGCGGGTGGGCGCGGAGCCAACCCTTGAGCACGTTGGCCCCGTAGGAGGACAGCATCGGGTTGTGGGGATCGTCCGACGCGCCGCGCGCGTCCGCCGCGAGGTGCGGCGGCAGCGGAATCGTGTCGATCACCGAGTCGAGGCGCGGCGACCAGAAGAACGGCACCGAATAGCGGTCGACGCCGGCCGGGGGAGCGGTCACGCGGTGGATGGTGGCCATCAGGTAGCCGTTGGTCGCTACCTCCAGCATCTCGCCGAGGTTCACCACGAGCGCGCCCTCGATGGGTTCGACCGTGATCCACTCGTCCTGGCCGTAGGGCTTGACCTCGAGCCCGCCCACCAGATCCTGCAGCAGCAGGGTCACGAAACCGTAGTCCGCGTGGGCGCCGACGCCCTGGTTGCCCGCCTCGGGGACCAGGTTGCCGCCGACATAGTGGACCAGCTTGCCCATCCAGGCAGGGGCGGATTCGAACGGCTCGGCGAAGTAGTCCTCGGGCAGTTCGAGCGAGACGGCGATCGCGGACAGCAGCTCCGCGCCGATTGAACTCATGAGCCCGGCCCATTCCATGGCCGCGTGCTCGAGGTCCGGGAAGGCCTCGGGCCACTGGTTCGGTCCCTGCAGGTTCAGGTACGGGCGGTCGGCCGGCACCTCGAGAAGCGTCTCGCGCTCAGGGCCGAAGTCGATCTGTTCGCGCGAATCGGCGCGCCCGCGGGTGATCTCCGTGCCGAGGCGGGTGTATCCGCGGAACTGGGCAGAACTGCGGTTGTCCAGCTTGAGCCGCTCCTCCAGCGGAAGGCGGAAAAAACGGGCGATGGTGTCCAGTAGCTCCCGCGCCTGCTCGGCGCGCGCCCCGTAGCCGGTGATCTGGAAGAAGCCGACATTGTGTGCGGCGTCGCGCAGCGCGGCGATGAAGTCGGGATCGAAATGTCCGTCGGCGGTGCGCGCGGTGGACATATCCAATACGGGAACGGAGGTGCGGACTGTGTTCATGACACAACGTTAGGCCCGTGTTACGTGGCCGGGGAAGCGATCATGACGCGCTATTCCGTCATGTGTCGGAACATTGCGGAACCCTTGACTTAAGGCGCCGCCGGCTTGCCATTCGACGCGCCGCACCGCCGACGCGGCGGCGGTCGTTCTAAGTTGGTCCGCCGTTCCCTAAGCTGGGTTGGTGATCTTCAAAGCCGTTGGCGATTCCCGCCCGTACCCGGACCATGGTTACGTCTCGCCCAAGGACTGGGCGGTCGTCTCCCCGCGCCAGGTCCGGCTGGACGAGCTCGTGACGGTCAAGACCACCCTGGACCTCGGCGCGCTGCTCGCGGAGGACTCCACTTTCTTCGGCGACCTGTTCCCGCACGTCGTGGTGTGGCGGGGCACCATGTACCTCGAGGACGGGCTGCACCGGGCGGTTCGCACGGCGCTGCACCACCGCTCAGTGATGCATGCGCGCGTGCTGGTCCTGGAGGACTAGGCATGGCGCGTAAGAAGCGCGTGGACCCGCGAGAGTGGCATGGACACCGCATCGTCACCGAGGACGACCTCGCCCGCGACTTCGACGCCAGCGATCCCGAACACGTCAACGACCCCCACCATTACATGAAGCGGCTGCGCCACGGCGTCGTTTTGGTGCTGCTGGTGGCCTTCGTGGTGGCGGCGCTCGTCGGCGCCTACCTGGTGTCGACCCGGCAACTGGTTATCCCCGCCCTGGAGCCGGAGGCCGAGGCGCCCGTGACCGCGGTGGCGGAACCGGCGTGCCCCGTTCAGACATACCCCTACCTCGACCCGCAAACCGTCACGGTGAACGTCTACAACGCCACGCAAATCAACGGATTGGCCGGCGCCGCCGCCAACCGGCTCGAACAGCGCGGCTTCACGATCGGCGAGGTGGGCAACAAGGTGCTCAACGATCCGGACATCGTGGCGGCCGTGGGCTCCGGGACGGCGGGCCGCGGCCAGGCGCTGACCCTCCAGCACCACATCGAGGGCACCGAGTACGTCAAGGACCCAGCGAACGACGGCGATTCGGTGGACCTGGTGGTGGGGCAGAAGTTCGACCAACTCATCGACGCCGCGTCCGTTTCAACCGACGACGGACGCCTGCGCTGCCCGCGGGCGACCGAGGAGGAGGAGAAGTCGGCGGAGGCGACGCCGGCCCCCGAAGGCTAGTCGCAGCCCCGCGGACCGCACGTCTGGCCGTCGGCGCCGGCGGCAACCATGGTGAGCGGGTTGCTTTCCCCCCACGCCGTGGTCAGCGCCTCGGCGAAGGCCTCGGCGGGCTGTGCGCCGGAGATGCCGTACTTCATGTCCAGCACGAAAAACGGGACCCCGGTGATGCCGAGGGCGCGCGCCTGGGCGAAATCGGCCTCGACGGCATCCCGGTAACCGTCGCCGTCCAGGACGCGGGCGACTTCGGCCTCCGTGAGCCCGGCCTCCGTCGCGAGCGACAGGAGCGTGCCGCGGTCCCCGGTGTCCAGGCCCTTTTCGAAGTGGGCGGAGAGCAACGCCTCCTTGACCTCGTCGCCGCGGCCGTTCTCCTTGGCGAGGTGCAGGAGGCGGTGGGCGGTGAACGAGTTGGCGACCTTGAGGTTCCCGAAGTCGTACGCGAGCCCCTCGCCGGCGGCCTGGCCCGTGACGTGCTCCAGCATCCGGGTGACCTGCGCGGCGGGCAGGCCCTTGATGGTGGACAGGTATTCGGTCTCCGTGCCCTCATAGCGCTCCGGCAGCGAGGGGTCCAGCTGGTAGCTGTGCCACACGACGTCGACCTGGTCGCGGAAGGGGAGGCCGGCCAGGGCCGTCTCGAAGCGGCGCTTGCCGATGTAGCACCAGGGGCAGGCGATGTCGGACCAAATGTCTACGGTGAGGCGGGGCTGGTTCATACGTGGGTGAACCCCGGGACGGACGGGCCTATTCCCGGTGTGTGCGGCGCAACAGCAGGTACGCCAGGCTCCCGGCGAGGAACCCCCAGAAGGGCGCGACGATGCCCCACGGCGCGATGCCGGAGGCGGTCACCACTAGCGTGATCAGCGCGGCCTCGACCGCCGCCGGACCCCGCTTGTCCGGTGACATCGCGTCGGCGAACGCTCCCTGGAGGGCCCCGGCCAGGGCGACGCCGGCCATCGCCGTGACGAGTTCGTCGGGGACGGCGTCGAGGAGGGAAACGATGGTCGCGCTGAAGGTGCCGAAGAGGATGAAGAACGCCCCGCAGGCGACGCCGGCGATGTAGCGGCGGCGGAGGTCCTCGTGGGACTCCCTGCCCGCGCAGATCCCGGCCGTGATCGCGGCCAGGTTGATCGAGTGGGCTCCGAACGGCGCGAAGACGATGGAGGCGGCCGCCGCCCCGCCGAGCAGCAGCCGGTCGTTGGGCACGTAGCCGCTGGAGATCATCATGGCCAGCCCGGGCGCGTTCTGGCCCGCCATCGTCACGATCAGGAGCGGAACGGAGATGCCCAGCACGGCCATCGGGGAGAACGTCGGGGTGGTCCACAGCGGGCCGGACAGCGAGGCCTCGACCTCCGGCGCGGTGGCCTGGCCGGAGGCGACGGCGAGCACGACGCCGGCGAGAAGGGCGAGCAGGACGGCGTACTTGGGGAGGAAGCGGCGGCCCAGGAGGTAGGCGGCGACCAGCCCGCCGGCCACCAGCGGGGAGTCGACGACGGCGCCGGCCACGTTGATCACGAACGGCAGGAGGACGCCGGCCAGGACGGCGGCCACGACGGGCCGGGGAACGGCGGTGAGCAGGCGGCCGAAGAGGCCCGAAACGCCGAGCGCGAGACCGAGGGCCCCGGCGACGATGTACGCGCCGATCGCGTCCGAATACGCGTAGTCGCCCAGCGCGGTCAGCAACAGGGCCGCTCCCGGTACGGACCACGCGACGACGACGGGCATCCGCGTCATCACGCTGAGCAGGACGCAGACGATCCCGCTGCCGACCGAGATGGCCCACACCCAGGAGGTGGTCTGGTCGGCCGTCAGGCCGGCGCGCTTCGCGGCCCCGAGAACCACCAGCAGCGGTCCGGCGTAGGAGACGGCGACGGCGATGAATCCCGCCACGACGGCGGACAACGAGACGTCGCGGAGGAAGCCGCCGCGCCGCGCGTCGGGGGCGCGGAGCCCGGTGGATGACTGCATGCCGCGCCTTTCGTTCGTGTGGGGGTCTGTGTGGAGGGCGTCCGGTGTGATCCGGGGCACGCCCAAACCCAGCCCACCGTACGCCGCAGAGGAGCGTGCCACAAATACCAAAAGCCCCGTAATCCAGAGGAAAAGGCTCTCAATAGGCACCCTTGGTCAAGCCTAGGTAAATGCCCAGTGTGACCGCGCGCACTAGGTGTGATGGTTGAGGTCACCCATTTTTTTCCCGCGTCCCATTCGGCAGGATGGCGCGGCCCCAGTGGCAATGAAGACACAGAAGGAGACGCCATGACCGAGATACTCGATGAAGTCAGCGCACGTTTGGACCAGGCCCTGATCGAGGATGAGGAAAACGGCGTCTTCCGCGCCAACCGCAACATCTTCACCGACGAGGAGATCTTCGAGCTCGAGATGCGGCACATCTTCGAGGGCAACTGGATCTACCTGGCGCACGAGTCGCAGATCCCCAATGTCGGCGACTACCTGACCACGAACATCGGCCGCCAGCCCATCGTGATCTCCCGCAACAAGGAGGGCGTGCTGAACGCCCTCATCAACGCGTGCAGCCACCGCGGCGCCATGCTGTGCCGCCGCAAGACGGACAACCGGACCACGTTCACCTGCCCGTTCCACGGCTGGACGTTCAACAACTCCGGCAAGCTCCTGAAGGTCAAGGACTCCCGCGGCGCCGGCTACCCGGAGCAGTTCAACAAGGACGGCTCGCACGACCTCACGAAGGTCGCGCGGTTCGAGAACTACCGCGGCTTCCTCTTTGGTTCGCTGAACGCGGACGTCAAGCCGCTCGAGGAGCACCTGGGCGAGAGCACGAAGATCATCGACATGATCGTGGACCAGTCGCCGGACGGACTGGAGGTCCTGCGCGGTTCCTCGACGTACACGTACGACGGCAACTGGAAGCTTCAGGCGGAAAACGGCGCCGACGGCTACCACGTCTCCGCGACGCACTGGAACTACGCGGCCACGCAGGCCCGCCGCACCGCCGGCGAGTCCACCAACGACACCAAGACCATGGACGCCGGCGGCTGGGCCAAGCAGAAGGGCGGCTACTACTCCTTCGAGCACGGCCACTTGCTGCTGTGGACCGAGTGGCTGGATCCGGCCAACCGTCCGCTGTTCGACCAGCGCGACGAGCTCGTGGCGAAGTTCGGGGAGGCCAAGGCGGACTGGATGATTAACATCTCCCGCAACCTGTGCCTCTACCCCAACGTGTACCTGATGGACCAGTTCGGATCCCAGATCCGCCAGTTCCGTCCGATCGCCGTGGACAAGACCGAGGTCACCATCTACTGCATCGCCCCCAAGGGCGAGTCCGACGCGGCCCGCGCCAACCGCATCCGCCAGTACGAGGACTTCTTCAACGCCTCCGGCATGGCCACCCCGGACGACCTCGAGGAGTTCCGCTCCTGCCAGAAGACGTACATGGCCACCTCAGCGAAGTGGAACGACCTCAGCCGCGGCCAGGCGCACCAGATCACCGGTCCGGACGAGAACGCTGACAAGATCGGGCTCAAGCCGATCTCCAGCGGCGCCCGCACCGAGGACGAGGGCCTGTACCCGATCCAGCACGGCTACTGGCGGGACACCATGCGTGCCGCGGTCGCCGCGGAGATCGCGGCCCCGCAGGCATCAGGCCCGGGCGCGTCCGCCGCGGACCCGTGCAGCGGCCACGGCCACACCGAGAACACCGAGCGCTAGGGAGCGGGCAATGACGATCACCAACACCACCGAAGGCAACGTCGCCGGCCGGGTCTCGCAGGCCGACGTCGAGCAGTTCCTCTACCGCGAGGCCCGCTACCTCGACGACCGCCAGTTCGACGAGTGGATCGAGTGCTACCACCCCGAGGCCACGTTCTGGATGCCGGCCTGGGCCGACGACGACAAGCTCACCGAGGACCCGCAGCGCGAGATCTCGCTGATCTACTACTCCAACCGCGGAGGTCTCGAGGACCGCGTCTTCCGCATCAAGACGGACCGCTCGAGCGCCACCAGCCTGCCGGAGCCGCGCACCGGGCACAACATCAACAACGTCGAGATCCTCTCCCAGGCGGACGGCATGGTGGAACTGCGCTTCAACTGGTTCACGCTGTACTACCGGTACCAGAACGTCGACACCTACTTCGGCGCGTCGTACTACACGGTGGACTTCTCGGGCCCGCAGCCGGTCATCACCAGCAAGAAGGTCGTCCTCAAGAACGACTTCATCCACCACGTCGTGGACATCTACCACATCTGATCCCCTCGGAAAGAGCGATTCACATGACCTACCAGGTTGCCCTGAGCTTCGAAGACGGGATCACCCGCTTCATCAAGTGCGGGCCGAACGAGACCGTCGCCGACGCGTCCTACAAGGCCCGCATCAACATCCCGCTGGACTGCCGCGACGGCGCGTGCGGTACCTGCAAGTCCTTCTGCGAGTCCGGCAAGTACGACGGCGGCGACTACATCGAGGACGCGCTGTCCGACGAAGAGGCGGACAAGGGCTTCTGCCTGCCGTGCCAGATGGTCCCCGAATCGGACCTGGTCCTGCAGATCCCCACGACCTCCGACGTCGCGAAGACCGAGGCCGGCGAGTTCGAGGCCACGCTGACGCAGATCCGCCGGTTGTCCACGACGACCTACGGCTTCGACGTCGAGATCGAGAACCGCGACGCGCTCGCCTTCCTGCCGGGGCAGTACGTCAACGTGTCCGTTCCCGGAACGGACCAGGCGCGCTCGTACTCGTTCAGCTCCGGCCCGACCGAGAACACGCTGTCCTTCCTGATCCGCATCACGGACAAGGGTGTCATGTCCTCCTACCTGCGCGACACCGCCCAGGTCGGCGACAAGCTCACCCTCACGGGTCCGATGGGCAGCTTTTTCCTCCGCGAGCTCAAGCGCCCGGCGCTGCTGCTCGCCGGCGGAACCGGCCTCGCGCCGCTGCTGTCGATGCTGGAGAAGATGACCGGCCAGCAGCCGGAACAGCCCGTCCACCTGATCTACGGTGTCACCACGGACACCGACCTGGTGGAGGTCGACGTGCTGGAGGACTACTCCGCGAAGATCGAGAAACTGACCTTCGACGTCGTCGTCGGCGACCCCGAAAGCACGGCGGAGAAGAAGGGGTACGTCACCAACCACTTCCTGCCCGAGCACCTCAACGACGGCGACGTCGACATCTACCTGTGCGGCCCGCCGCCCATGGTCGAAGGCGTCCGCCGCCACCTGGCCGCCGAGGACATCGTGCCAGTGAACTTCTACTACGAGAAGTTCGCGCTGGCCGTCCCGGCCGCCGAGGCGCCCGCCGAAGCCGAGGCCGAGGTAGGGGAAGCGGTCGCGGAGGCCGTCGCCGAGGTCGCCGAGGAGGCCGCACCCGTGGCCCCCGCCGCGCCCGCCACGGGCACCGGATACGAGATCGGCGAGGAGCACTCGACGTTCGAGGCCGAGTTCGATGCCCGGATGGCGCTGGAGCTCGGTGCCATGGAACTGATGATGGGCCGGCTCACCACCGAGCAGCTCGCCGAATACCGCATCCTGGCCGAGGTCGCCGGGAAGTCGCTGAGCGGCGAGCGCTTCGATGACGCGGAGGGCTTCACCGTCTCCAACGCCGCCTTCCACGACTTCCTGTTCGCCTGCACGGGCAACCGCTTCCTCAGCGAGGCGTACTCCCGGCTCGAGGTCCAGGGCCTGATGTCCAAGGTCCTGCGCAGCGGACACTGGGTCGAGGGTTCCGTCGCAAACGACCACCTGGAGCTGGTCTCGGCGTTCGAGAACAACGATCAGGAGGCGGCGCGCCGCTGCATCGTCGCGCACAACGAGCACGCCAAGGCCACCATGCGCGCCGCCGAGAACGCCGGAAACGCAAGCGCATGAGCGGTTCCATCCACGCGGGCCGCTTCGACGGCAAGGCGGTCGTCGTGACCGGGGCGGCGCAGGGCATCGGCCTTGCGGTCGCCCGGAGGATCGCCGCCGAGGGCGGCGCCGTCGTCCTGGTGGACCGCGCCGAACTGGTCCACGAGGTCGCCGCCGGGTTGCGCGCCGAGGGCGCGTCCGCCATTTCCGTCACCGCGGACCTGGAGACGTACGACGGCGCCGACTCGGCCGTCCGCGCGGCCGTCGCCGAGCACGGGCGGGTCGACGTCATGGTCAACAACGTCGGCGGCACCATCTGGGCGAAGCCGTTCGAGCACTACACGCCGGAGGAGATCGGCAAGGAGATCAACCGTTCGTTGTTCCCCACGCTGTGGTCCTGCCGGGCCGTCCTGCCGCACATGATCGAACGCGGCGCCGGCGTGATCGTCAACGTCTCCTCCGTCGCCACACGCGGCGTCAACCGCGTCCCCTACGCCGCGGCCAAGGGTGGGGTCAAGGCCATCACGGCCTCCCTCGCCCTGGAGGCGGCCCCGCACGGCATCCGCGTGGTGGCCACCGCCCCGGGCGGCACCGAGGCGCCGGAGCGCAAGGTCCGCCGCGGTCCCTCCCCCCAGGGGGAGCGGGAAACCGCCTGGTACCAGCAGATCGTCGACCAGACGATCGGGTCGTCGCTGCTCAAGCGCTACGGCACCCTCGACGAGCAGGCGGCGCCGATCGCGTTCCTCGCCTCCGACGAGGCCTCGTACATCACCGGCAACACGCTGCCGGTGGCCGGCGGGGACCTCGGCTAGCACAGACCATCCCGCACCATCCTTCGGGCCCGCCGTCCCCCGGCGGGTTCCATGACAATGGAGTCGCACCATGAACACCTCAGAACTCGCAGTATCCCTCAGGCAGAAGAAAACCGTTCGCTGGGTGGTGTCCATCGCGGCCATCGCCCTGATCTTCGACGGCTACGACCTCGTGGTCTACGGCACGGTCGTCTCCGGCCTGCTGAACGACCCGACCCAGCTCGGCCAGCTTGATCCGGCGCAGGCGGGAGCCCTCGGCAGCTACGCCCTGATGGGTGTCCTGGTCGGCGCGCTTACCACGGGAGCGGTCGGCGACTACGTCGGTCGCCGCCGCGTCATGATCACCGGCATCGTCTGGTTCTCCGTCGGCATGGCGATCACCGCCATGGCCCCGAACATCGCCACGTTCGGCATCATGCGCTTCCTCACCGGCATCGGCGTCGGGGCCCTCGTGGCGACCGCCGGAGCCACCGTGGCGGAGTTCGCCCCCGCCGGCAAGCGCAACTTCTACAACGCCGTCGTCTACTCCGGCGTACCGGCCGGCGGCGTGCTGGCCTCGCTGCTCGCGATCGTCCTGATCGACGTCATCGGCTGGCGCGGACTGTTCTTGATCGGCGCCCTGCCGCTGCTGTTCCTGCTGCCGATGGCCCTGCTCAAGCTGCCCGAATCCCCGCAGTGGCTGGTCACCCGGGGCCGCCTCGACGAGGCCGTCCGCGTCTCCGAGCGCACCGGCGTCCCGGTGAACGTCCCCGCTGGCGCCATCGAGGGCAGCGTCGTCGTCAAGAAGGCCGAACGCGTGGGCTTCGCCGCCCTCGCCACCAAGCGCTACGCGTTCCCGACCGCCCTGCTGGGCCTGATGAGCTTCTCCGGGCTGCTGCTCACCTACGGCCTGAACACCTGGCTCCCGCAGATCATGAGCCTCTACGGATACGGCAAGACGTACTCGCTGACCTTCCTGCTGGTGCTCAACGCCGGGGCGATCGTCGGCGGCGTCATCGCCTCCATCTCCGCGGACCGCTTCGGTCCGAAGCGGATCGTCTCGACGACGTTCTTCATGGCCGCACTGGCCATGGTGTTGATGACGCTCCAGTTCCCCCTGGCGGTCCTGCTCGCACTGGTGGCCGTCGCCGGCGTCGGAACCATCGGCACGCAGGTGCTGATCTACGGTTTCGTCTCCAACTACTACTCCAGCAACGCCCGCGGCGCGGGCGTGGCATGGTGCGCCGGGTTCGGCCGCCTGGGCGGAATCTTCGGCCCGCTAGTGGGCGGGTTCCTGCTCGCATCCGGCGTCGAGAACCAGGTCGCGTTCTACGTCTTCGCCGCGGTGGCGACGGCCGGTGCCTTCGTGACCATGTTCGTCCCGAAGCGTCCGGAGGACATCGTCGAGGTCGTCCCGGCGGACGCGGGCCACGCGCCCTCGGCCGCCCCGCTCGAGAAGGCGTAGCCTCCGCCGCTTCCGAACGGCACACGCGCACCAAACAGAGGGCGCCCCGCGTCGCGGGGCGCCCTCTGCCGCTAGTCTTGGTGCCCATGGGAGGCATCGGGACAACGGGCGCGTTCGAGGGCAGGGAGCGCGAACTCGCGATCCTCGACGGACTGCTGGAGGCGGCGGCCGCCGGGGAGCCGCAGCTGGCGGTGGTGCGCGGCGTTTCGGGGATCGGCAAGTCGGCGCTGGTCGAGGCCTTCCTGGCCGCGCACCCGCGCACGCCGGTCTTGCGTGCCAGCGGGGCCGCCTGGGAGCGGGAGTACGACGGCGGAGTGTTGCGGCAGTTGCTCGGCGCACCCGTCCCGGTTGCCGACGGGGCGGGCCCCCCGGGGGAGCGGTTGCTGGCCGCGTTGCGCGCCGGGGGGCGGGACGCCGGCGTCGTCCTGATTGAGAACCTGCACTGGGTGGACGAGGAAACGCTGCGCGCCCTGTTGTTCACGGTCCGCCGGCTGACCGACGAGGCGCTGTTGGTCCTGGTCACGCTCACGGAGGAGGAGGCCCACCTGCTGCCGCCCGGCGCCCGCGCGCTCCACGACGGGGAGCGGGGAACGCCCGTGGTCCTGAGGCCCCTCGACGGGACCTGTGTGCGCGGCATCGCCCTGCGGGCCGGGGTGGAACTGTCGACGGCGGCGTCGCACCGGTTGGCCGCCCATGTGGACGGCAACCCCCGTCACATCCTGGCGCTGCTGCGCGAGTATCCCCACGAACTGCGGAGCCAGTGGCAACCGGAACTGCCCGCCCCCGCCGAACTCTCCGCCGAGGTCACGCGGGCGCTCGAGCGGCTCGGTGCTCCGGCGCGCGACCTGGTGGAGGCCGCAGGCGTCCTGGGCTTGGTGTCCCCGTTGCGCGACGCCGCCGCACTGGCCGGATTGCCGGAACCGTTGGGACCCGTGGAGGAGGCGGTCGATGCGGGCCTGCTGACCCTGTCCGGGGGCTCGGGGGCGCTCACCGTCGGTTTCGCGTCGCCGGTGCGGCGCGCCGCCGTCTACCACCGGGTGCCGCTGTCCCGGAGAAACACGCTGCACCTCGCCGCCGCCGCGAGGCTCGAGGGCCGCGGCCAGAAGCTGCTGCACCGCGCGGCGGCCAGCCTCCTGCCGGACGCGTCGCTGGCTGCCGAGCTGGAGGAATACGCGGCGGGCGAGGCGGAGGTCGGGGCCTGGCAGAACGCCGCGGACGCACTGTTCACGGCGGGCCAGCTGTTCCCGACGACCGAGGGGCGCGAGGCCCGCCTGCTCCGGGCGATCGATGCCATGGTCGCGGCGGGCCAGCTCCCGCGTGCGCTGGCGCACGCGGACGAGATCGGCAACTTCGCCCCGAGCCCGTTCCGCGACGCGGTGTCCGCCTACATCGCCATTCTGCAGGGGCAAGGCGGGGTTGCGGAGGCACTGCTGACGCGGGCATGGGACGCCGCCACCGGCGAGGAGGGGCGGGACCTGCGCGCCACCATCGCGCAGCGACGCGTCCTGCACTCGCTGGCGCTGATCGACGGACCGGAGCTGGTGCACTGGGCGGCGCAGGTGGGAACATTGGCCCGCCCGGACAGCCCGGCGTTCATCGAATCCCAGGCCATCCGCGGGCTGGGGCTGGGCGCCATGGGCCGGATCGCGGAGGCCGAGGAGGGTTACGCGCAGCTGAGATCGCGGAAGGACCTGGGCGCCCAGCACCAGCGGGTCCTCATGGGCAGCGGGTGGCTGCATCTGGCCACCGACCAGCACGAGGCGGCCCGCGAAGAGCTCTCCGCCGCGGTCTCCACGGATTTCAGCGACGGCTCCTACCGGATCTCCCTGTGGGCCAGGGCGTGGCTGGCCCGCGTCGAGTTCTCCGCCGGCCGCTGGTCCCGTTCGCTGCAGGTCGCCGAGGAGGCCGTGGTCCTGCAGGAGCGCGTGGGCATGGACCTGGTGCGGCCGCTGCTGCACTGGACGGCCACGCAGATCCATGCGCTGCGCGGGAACTGGGACGCCGCGGCCGAACACCTCGAGCGCGGCCGCACCACGTCGGACAGCTACCCCGTCATGCAGGTGCCGGGGCGGCTGGCGATGGCCAGCGCGGCGGAGGCGCGCTCGGACTATGACGGCGTCATCCGGGCGCTGGAGCCGCTGCTGCTGCTGAACCGCTCGGTGGGACTGGACGAGCCGGGGTTCTGGCCGTGGCAGGACGTCTACGCGAACGCGCTGGTGATGAAGGACCGGGTGGCGGAGGCCTCCGCGTTCCTGCGCCCGCTCGAGGAGCTGGCGGCCGCCCGGGGGCACCGCTCGGCGACCGCCCGGATGGCCTATGTGCGCGGCCGTATCCTGGGGGCCGAGGGGGACACGGACGGCGCGCGCGCGGCGTTCGAGGCCGGCCGCGCCCAGCTGGCAGGGATGAACCGGCCGTTCGACAGGGCCCGCGTGGACTTCGCCTACGGGCAGACCATGCGGCGGGCCGGCAAGCGAAGGGAGGCCGCGGCGGTGCTCACCACCGCGCGCGCCGACTTCGCCGCGATGGGGGCGGCCGCCTATGTGGAGCGGTGCGAGCGCGAACTGCAGGCCGCCGGCACCAGCGTCTCGCGGCGCGAGAACACGGACATGGCCGCGCTGACACCGCAGGAGCGTGCGGTGGCCAAACTGGTGGCGGCGGGGCTGAGCAACAAACAGGCGGCGGAGGAGCTCTACATCAGCGTGAAGACCATCCAGTACCACCTGACGCATGCCTACGAGAAGCTGGGCGTCGCCTCGCGCAGCGAACTCGCGGCGCGCTACCGCCTGACGGACCCGGCCCAAGCGGACTGAGCCCGCGCAGGCGGACTGCGCCCGTGCGCGGCTCAGGCGTCGCGGGGATCCAGTGGGTCCTCGACGTCGGGGGCGTCCGCGTCGGTGCCGTCCCGCCGGTCCTGCAGAACCACCCGGCGTTCGCTGTCGACGCCGGCCGGATCGTCGGCCGCCGACCCGGCCGCGGGCCGGGCGTCCTCGAAGTCGATCACGCCGTCGGAGAGGGCCTGCGCGTCGCCGTCGTCCATGGGTTCGGACGCGGTCCATGCGGGTTCCTGCCGTTCGTGTGCCACCGTGTGCCTCCTGCTCTCGGGGGATGACACCAGAATAGGCGCGACGGCGGCCACACCCAAGGGGAATGTGGCCACCGTCGCGCCGTTGTGCGCCGCTCAGGCGCTCTGGTACTCCTTGGTCTCGCACAGGAAGCGGTCGTAGGCCGGGATGGTGAGGAACTCGGGGTAGTCGTCCGTCAGGGCACACTCCTCGAAGATCTCCCGGGCGTCCTCGAAACGGTCGCCCTCGAAGCGCTCCATCCGCGCGAACTCCTCCTCGACGATCTCCTGGACCCAGTGCCGCGTGATGAGGTCGCCCTCGTCGGTGACGGCCGACTGGTGGATCCATTGCCAGATCTGCGAGCGGGAGATCTCCGCCGTCGCGGCGTCTTCCATCAGGTTCCGCAGCACCACCGCGCCGTTGCCGCGCAACCAGGACTCGATGTAGCGGATCCCGATCTCGATGTTGCCGCGGATCCCCGCCTCGGTGATGAGCCCCTGTGTGCCGGCGATGTTCAGGAGCGCGCGGTCGTCGGGAACAACGTCCTCGCGCTGCCGGTCCAGCTGGTTGGTCCGGTCGCCGAGGACGGCGTCGAACACCTCGCGGGCCACCGGCACCAGGTCCGGGTGGGCCACCCAAGTGCCGTCGAAGCCGTCATTGGCCTCCCGGCTCTTATCCGCGGCGACTTTCTCAAAGCCCACCGTGTTGGCGACCTCGTCCCGGCGGTTCGGGATGAAGGCGGACATCCCGCCGATCGCCATCGCCCCGCGGCGGTGGCAGGCCCGGACCAGCTGTTCGGTGTAGGCGCGCATGAACGGGGCCGTCATGGTGACCATCGCGCGGTCCGGCAGCACGTAGCGCGGTCCGCGGGTGCGGAAGTTCTTGATGACCGAGAAGATGTAGTCCCAGCGTCCGGCGTTCAGGCCCGCGGCGTGGTCGCGGAGTTCGTACAGGATCTCCTCCATCTCGAACGCCGCCGTGATGGTCTCGATCAGGACGGTCGCGCGGATGGTCCCCTGCGGGATGCCGAGCAGGTCCTGCGCCAGCACGAAGACGTCGTTCCAGAGACGGGCCTCCAGGTGGCTCTCCGTCTTGGGGAGGTAGAAGTAGGGGCCGCGGCCCTGGCTGATGAGGCGCTGGGCGTTGTGGAAGAAGTGCAGCCCGAAGTCCACGAGCGAACCGGAGATCGGCTCGCCGGCGACGAGCAGGTGCTTCTCCGGCAGGTGCCAGCCGCGCGGCCGGACCACGATGGTCGGCAGGTCGGTCAGCGTCTGCCCGGCGAGCTTGTACTCCTTGCCCTCGGGGGAGGTGAAGTCGATGTTGCGGTCCAGGACGGCCCGGAGGTTCAGCTGTCCCTTGACGACGTTGCGCCACGTGGGGGTGTTGGAGTCCTCCAGGTCGGCGAGCCACACCTTGGCCCCGGAGTTCAGGGCGTTGATGGTCATCTTGCGGTCCGTCGGGCCGGTGATCTCCACGCGGCGGTCTTCGAGGCCCGGGGCGACGGGGGCCACGCGCCACTCGCGGTCCTCGCGGATGCCTCGGGTCTCGGGGAGGAAGCGGGGGTCGGAGCCGTTGGCGATGCGCCGGGTGCGGGACGTGCGCTCCTGGAGGAGCTCCCGACGTCGTGGTTCGAACGTCCGGTGCAGGGTGGCGAGGAAGTCCAGCGCTTGGGGCGTCAGGATCTCCTCCTGCCGGCACACGGGGGACGCGGTGAGGGTGATTCCGTTGAGGGTGATGGGATCGTTCATGGCTCAAACTCCTTGCTGGTCCAAAAGGCTGGTTAGTGGAACTGGCCCTCTTCGGTGGATCCCACGAGGGCGAGGGTGCTGCCGCCGGGGTTCAGGGTGGTGGCGATCTTGTCGAAGTAGCCGGTGCCGACTTCGCGCTGGTGTTTGGTGGCGGTGTATCCGCGGGCCTCGGAGGCGAACTCGCGTTCCTGGAGTTCGACGTATGCGCTCATCCCGGACTCGGCGTAGCCTTGGGCGAGGTCGAACATCGAGTGGTTCAGGGCGTGGAAGCCGGCCAGGGTGATGAACTGGAAGGTGAAGCCCATGGCGCCGAGTTCGCGCTGGAACTTGGCGATCGTGGCGTCGTCGAGGTGCTTTTTCCAGTTGAACGACGGCGAGCAGTTGTAGGAGAGCATCTGGTCCGGGAACTCGGACTTGACCGACTCGGCGAACTTGCGCGCCAGCTCCAGGTCCGGGGTGCCGGTCTCCATCCAGATGAGGTCGGAGTACGGCGCGTAGGCCTTGGCGCGGGCGATGCAGGGTTCGATCCCGTTGCGGACCTTGTAGAAGCCCTCCGCGGTGCGCTCGCCGGTGATGAACTCCTGGTCGCGCTCGTCGACGTCGGAGGTGATCAGCGTGGCGGCCTCGGCGTCGGTGCGGGCGATGACGACCGACGGGGTGTTGGAGACGTCGGCGGCGAGCCGGGCGGCGTTCAGGGTGCGCACGTGCTGACTCGTGGGGATGAGCACCTTGCCGCCGAGGTGGCCGCACTTCTTCTCCGAGGCGAGCTGGTCCTCCCAGTGCACGCCCGCGGCGCCGGCGGTGATCATCGACTTCATGAGCTCGTAGGCGTTGAGCGGTCCGCCGAAGCCGGCCTCGGCGTCGGCGACGATCGGGACCATCCAGTCCTCGACCGTCTGGATGTCCTCGGAGAACTCGATCTGGTCCGCGCGGAGCAGCGCGTTGTTGATGCGGCGGACGACCTGCGGGACGGAGTTGGCCGGGTACAGCGACTGGTCCGGGTAGGTCTGGCCGGAGAGGTTGGCGTCGGCGGCGACCTGCCAGCCGGATAGGTAGATGGCTCGGAGGCCGGCCTTGACCTGCTGCACCGCCTGGTTGCCGGTGAGGGCGCCGAGGGCGTTGGTGTAGCCGCCCGTCTTGGCCTCCTCGGTCAGCTGCGTCCAGAGCTTCTCGGATCCGCGGCGGGCCAGCGTGTGCTCCTCCTGGACCCGTCCCTGGAGGCGGACGACGTCGGCGGCCGAGTAGTCGCGGGTGATGCCGTTCCAGCGGGGGTTGGTGCTCCACTCCAGCTCCAAGGCCTCTTCGCGGGATGCGGTGGGGTTCTGGTTCTCGGTCATCGTGTTCTCCTCGTATCGCTCGGCCGGACGTTGGTGCTGGGCGACGGTGCCCGGCTTCCGGCGTTTTTCTTCGTGGGACTCACTTTTCTGCACTCCAGCACACTTCACTAGAGGGAATTGAAGGAAAGATTGGCATTTCTTCGCGTACCATCAAGAAATGACGACTCCCACTTGGAACCGCCCCGCCAAGGGCACGTCCACCAGCTCCCCGGACGCCGCCGCCGACGACCTGGACGTGATTTCGCTGGGACGCCGGGTGCGCCACCTGCGCAAGGCCAGGGGGCTCACGCTGGACGGCCTGGGCGAGCTGGTGGGGACGGCGCCGTCGCAGCTTTCCCTTATCGAAAACGGCAAGCGCGAACCCAAGCTGAGCCTGCTCAAGCAGCTGGCGACGGCGCTGGGAACGGGCCTGGACGAACTGCTCGGCTCAGAGCCGCCCAACCGCCGGGCGGCGCTGGAGATCGAGCTTGAGCGCGCCCAGCGCGGGCCGCTGTACGGGTCGCTCGGGCTTCCGAAAGTCCGCGTCAGCTCGCGGCTTTCCATGGAGGTGCTGGAGTCCCTGGTGGGGTTGCAGAACGAACTCGAGCGCCGGCTTGACGAGCAGGCGGCGACCCCCGAGGAGGCCCGGCGGGCCAACACCGAGATCCGTGCCGAGATGCGCGAGAAGAACAACTACTACCCGGAGCTCGAGCGCGGGGCGCAGAAGCTACTCGACGCCGTCGGGCACAGTGCCGGTCCGCTGTCCCACCACGTGGCCGCCGACATCGCCGAGCACTTGGGTTTCGGGCTGCGTTTCGTGGGCGACCTGCCCCATTCGACGCGCTCCGTGACCGACCTGAAGAACCGCCGAATTTACCTGACGCAGTCCACCCGCGACGAACATGACGCCCGTTCGGTGCTGTTGCAGGCCGTGGGGCACTACGTGTTGGGCCACCAGACGCCGGCCGACTACTCGGAGTTCCTCCGCCAGCGGGTCTACACGAACTACTTCGCGGCGGCGCTGTTGATGCCCGAACGGCCCACCGTCGGGTTCCTGCACACGGCCAAAGGTGCCAAGGAGTTGGCCATCGAGGACCTGCGCGACGCCTACGCGGTGTCCTACGAGTCCGCGGCCCACCGGTTCACGAATTTGGCCACCGAGCACCTGGGCATCACCACGCACTTCCAGAAGGTCCACGAGTCCGGGATCATCCACAAGGCCTACGAGAACGACGGCGTGAACTTCCCCGCCGACCACACCGGCGCCATCGAGGGGCAGCCTGTGTGCAGGTACTGGACCAGCCGCGAAGTGTTCGACGTCGCGGACAAGTTCCGCGCCTACAACCAGTACACGGACACCGCGGTCGGCACGTTCTGGTGCACCGCGCGCACGGAGCGGCACTCGTCGGGGACGTACTCGCTGAGCATCGGCGTCCCGTTCCAGCACGTGAAGTGGTTCCGCGGGCGGGACACGACGGAGCGGTCGAAGTCCCGGTGCCCGGACGAGGCGTGCTGCCGCCGGCCGCCGGACGATTTGGCGCGACAGTGGGCGGGGAACGCGTGGCCTGCCGCGCGCGCCAACTCGCACCTGTTGGCAGCGATGCCGCCCGGCGCGTTCCCCGGCGTGGACGAGACCGAGGTCTACGAGTTCCTCCGCGCGCATACCGGCGACTGACGCCGCACCGGATCGCCTTTGCGCGCACGGTGTCCCCGGGACGGTGTCACCCTAGAAAAAATACCGTCGAACTCCAATCCGTGAGCCGCGTCACTCCGAATAGTCGGTGTACGACGGGCGACGCTACCCCGATATGCCGTAGGGAGCCCGGAATTCGTTCAGGAGTCATCATGCGTAGATCAGCCATATTGGCAGGGGCAGCATCGGCCGCCCTGGTGTTGTTGGGGGCCGGCGGGGCCGTCGCCTCCACGGGCAACCAGCCGGACTGGAATGGCCACAAACCCCACGAGCGGGACGCGGGGCGGACGTTCGCGACGCAGCTCAAGCCCTTGAATGCGGGCAGCCACACGGTGGGCGATACGACCTACACCATTCCCACGACGCGTGGGAGCGCGGAAGTGAAGGTCCGGGGCGATGACGTGAGCGTGACAATCAAGGTCAGGGGCGTCACCGCGGGTACGCTGCATCCGCAGCACATCCACGCAGGTGAAAAGTGTCCGGACGCTTCGGACGACAAGAACAACGACGGCTTCGTCGATGTCATAGAGGGCCTGCCGAAGTACGGGCCCATCCTGGTTTCCCTGGACAGCGAACTCGACAGCTTCGCGCCGTCCCTGGACTTCCCCGTAGCCGATGCGAACGGCCGCTACGAGTATCGCGAGCAGGCCTCCAAGTCGCATCTGCAGGAGGAGCTGGAGGAGGCGCTGAAATTGGGCACCCGCCATGTGGTGATCCACGGCATCGACCCGGATCCGGAGGTCAATCCGCTCCCGGAGTCCGTGGCCTCCCTGCCGGGGTTGCCCGCGTGGGCGACGCTTCCGGTCGCCTGTGGAGAACTGGACCGGACCAACCGCTGATTCGGCCGATTCCGGTGCCAGCGGCTCGGCGCGGAGTATGTGTGTAGTTCTTGTAAAAATCCCTTGACGTTCCCCAGTCGCAGGCCCACGCTGATCCCACTACGTTCTTACGGGGCTTTGGGGGCCACAAAATGTTGGGAAATCGTGCTCGTGGGGGAGTCGTGTTCAGGGTGCTGGCCGCGTGTGGGCTGGCGGTCGCCATTGTCGTCCAGCCGCTACCTGCCGCGGCCGCGCCTGCGGGTCCGCAGCCCGCCGCCGCCGGCGCTTTGGTGACCAAATCCGCCGTCGTTCCGCGTGCGGTGCCCGCCGTCACGGCGCACCGGACCGGAACGACCACTGCGCGGCTGAACCTGCGTACCGGCGCGGGGACGACCTATCGGATCGTCAAGGTCTTGGCGCTGGGCGCCAAGGTGTCCATCCTCGCCACGCACAGCAGTGGATGGCATCGGGTCACCGCCTCGGGCTCGACGGGCTGGGTGAGCGTCCAATACGTGCGGATCGGCGCCGCCGCACCGAAGCCGGCCGCCACGACGGCCGGCACCACCACGACGCTGGTGAACATGCGCACCGGGGCGGGGACGGCGTACCGGGTCGTCAAGACGCTTCCCGCGGGAAGCGCGTTGCGTATCCACTCCCGGCACTCCAATGGCTGGTACCGGGTCACCGCCGCGGGCGCGACCGGCTGGGTCAGTGGCGCGTACGTGACCTCCTCGGGCGCGAGCCGGTACAACGCCCGGACCAAGGGCCCGAACAAGACGGCCCGCGTCGTGCTGACCTACGACGACTGCCCGCGCACGCTGGCGTCCTACACGCAGACGGTCCGCTGGGCGCGCGACGACGGCATCGCCCTGGTGCTCGCGCCCACAGGGGATTGCCTGGCCAAGTTCCGCACGAGCCATGGCGTCGATCTGGCCGTCTACGGGCGGCAGCACGGGCAGTGGATGATCAACCACTCGGTCAGTCACCCCGACCTCCGCCGGCTTACCTGCACGCAGGTCCACGCCCAGTTGCAGGGAACCGGCGTGCGGTCGAATTGGGGCAGGCCGCCCTACGGCGCCGTCAACGCGGCGGTCGAATGCGGCTACCGGGCGGCGGGCATGCACATCTGGAACTGGAGCAAGGACACGTGGGACTGGCAGTCGAAGTCGAAAACGGTCACGATCAGCCGGGCCGTAACCCGCGCGGCCGCGGGTGACACGGTCTTGATGCACTTCCAGTGGCAGGGATTCTCGCCCGACTCCATCCGGCAGATCAAGACGGGTCTGGCCGCCAAGGGGCTTGGGCTCTGCAGGGTGCACCGCGGCACGGACGGGGTGGGTGCGGTGGTCCAGACTCCCGTGGCCCTGCCCGTGTCGCTACCGTGCTGAGATCCGGAAGGATCTGACTGTCCCGGAGCGGCGCGAGCAACTTATCCACAGTTTCGGTTTCCGGGCGTTTTCTGTCCTGCGGTCTCGATAGTTTTGACGTGTCCACCGCGTCGAACAGAGGAGAATCCGTGGCATCCGTCTTCCGCACCCGCTTTCGAAGCGTCCGCCTGCGGAGCCCCGGGGGCGCGCGGCGGACCACGGCGGCGATAGCTGGCCTGTTTGTCGCCGTCATGCTCGCCGGGTGCGTCGTGGGCGAGGGGGAGCCCGCGGAATCCGCGGAGCGGCAGCGGATGGACACGACGTCGGAGGTGCTATGGCGTTCCGGCGACCAGCTGATGAGCAGGATAGTACGTGTAGACGGCGTGGTCCTCGCCTATGTGGCCGACGGAGGACACATGCACCTGATCGCCCGCGACGCCATGACGGGTGAAGAGGCGTGGAGGGAGCCCGCACTCTTCGGAATGGGCTCGAGCGGTGTCGTCGCCTCCGTCTCGACGTTGGAACGCGACGGCCGCACCTACGCCGCCTATTACGCGTCCGATGGTGGAGGTCCGGGGGCCCTGCGCGTCATTGATGTCGACAGCGGGGAACACCTGGACCGGGACCGCACCCAGCCCATCTACGCCGACAGACCAGAGACGTGCGGAGATTCGTTCTGTGCCACCGGATCGTGGTGGTACGACGGGGCCGAACGCCCATGGTCGGACCGAACCGGCGTCGTCTTCGATTGGGACTCCGGCGCGTGGAAGTCGCGGCGCACTTCTGAACTGCCGATGCCACTGGTGAGCGAGGACGCGGTTCGCCTCGGGAAACAACTCTCCGTATCGGAAGCCCGCGGTGCCGGCCAGGAAAGACTGGGGTACGGCGCGGATGGCGTCCTCGTCTGGTCCCGGCCCTATGAGGAAATCTTCGCCGACGGCTTCTCGTCGGACTACGGCTGGGCCTGGGCCGTGGACGAATCCCGGCCACTGCTGGGAACGGGGGTGGGTGGCCGCACCACAACTTCGAACGGCGGCAGGGACACGACCACCGTCGACCTGCCGGCCTCCAGCAAAACCGTTCGGCTCTCCCGCGAGACCGGAGAGACCATATGGGAGGCCGAGGGGGTCTCCATGCGGTGCGACCAGTCGTGGCGGAGCCATGGCGGCCCGGACAACGTGCTGGTTCTCTGCGGATTCTCAGCGGGGAAAGTCGTGGCCACCGAGACGGCGGACGGGGAATCGATCGCCGAGGAGGGCACGCAGGCGTTCGTCGCCGGGCTCGACAAGGAGACGGGCGACGAGCTGTGGCGCGTTGATACGGCAGAGGCGTGGGATGGCGAGACCTCGTCGCGGCACATCGTCCCGGGCGGGGACCATATTCACATTGAGAAGCCGGGTGGCGTATTTTCCGCCATCGACATTTCCAGCGGCGAGGAAGGTGCCTTGGCCGGGGCATTCGGGCCGGCGGTGTTGTGTGCGGCGGCGCGGGGCGAAGTGGAGGTCCGGCGCTTCATTGCCGCCGGCCATGCGTGGAGTGCAGGCGACGACAAGGTGACGCCGAGCACCGAAGACGCGGTGTTCACTTGCGGACGCGAAGACCTGAAGGATGTGGACACGCCTCCGAAACTGTCCGAGCTGCGGCGGATCGGCTACGCGGCGGATGACGTCGTCGTGCTCGGCGGACGCGACGGCATGGTCGCTTACGGCCTCCCACGGCCACCGGCCGAGGCGAACGCAGCCGGCGCCCCATAGGTGGGCATGGGTCCGGGCCACCTCCTGGAAGCCGAAGCATTCTGCCGCGTCGCGATGTCTTCACACCCGCGGGAGCGGCTGCACGTGCAGCAGGCCTATTCGTTCGAACTCGGCAAATGCACGCGCGAGGATGTCCGCGCCCGCCAACTGCAGGCCCTGGCGAACATCGACGCGGATCTTTGCGCCGGCGTCGCACGTGGGTTGGGCCTCCCCGCGCCGGAACCCACGATCGACGTCGCGGACACGGAGACCAGCGGCGCCCTGTCGCACGTCGGAAAATCGTGGCCGGTGGACGGGCTCGTGGTGGGAATCGTCGTCGACCACGCGACGCCGGGATCGACGGTCGGCCGTCTCGTCGCGGACGGACACCAAGCGGGGATGTCCCCGGTGCTGGTGGCTCCCCCGGGCGGCTTCCTCGCCGACGGCTCGCCGGTGGACCGGATGTTCCTCACCGCTCGTTCCGTCGAGTACGACGCCGTTATCCTTGCGGCCGCTCCGCAACCCGGGCCCGACGCGCATCCGGACCTGGACGGGAAGGCCGGTGCGGTGGTGCCGCCGGACGCTGCCGGGATCGACCCGCGGTTGGTGTTGCTGCTCCAAGAGACCTACCGGCAGGCCAAGGCGATCGTGCTGGCCGGGCCCGGAGTCGGATGCCTGGCGGCGGCGGGCCTGCCCACGGCGGGTCCGGGCATCGTCGAGGCGGACGTCGAGATCGCGGTCACCGAGGTGGTCGGATTGGTCGCGAACCACCGTGTATGGGAGCGTTTCGGGTCTCCGGCCGCGCCGTAGACCCCCGCGGGCCCGCTGGGGGAGGCAGTCGGCCGTCCCCCGCGTTCCGGCTGCTACCCCAGCTGGAGACTCGTGTCGGATTCGAGAGCGGGAACCCTAAAACTCGTGGGTCCTAATTCATTCTTTGGCGGTGGCCTTGGCTGCCGCCGCAACCCGCATAGCAACCAGCCCCCGGCCCTCACAACGGCGACAAACAGGAACATGGTGGAACGCCACCGGCAGCGAGGCCGGGCACCAAAACGCGCCCACAACACAGTTACTCAACAGCTCAATGAACTGCCCGGCGACGCCAGGCGGCTCGGTGGATCAAGGCTTAGGCGACCGAGGCCATGACCTACTCAGCTGGGAGGGTCCGAGAATATGCTAGCGTTTACCGTCAGTATGACGCACGTCACCACCAATCCGGCCCGCTTACTGTGACAGCGGTCCGGACACCGGGTTTTCCCTGACCGAAAGGCACTTCCTATGGCCCTGCACGTCGTTCATTGGTCCTTCACTCACGACACTGCGGCCCTTGACGCCGCCCACCCCGAGCACGTGACTTATCTGAAGGATCTACTGGTGCAGGGCAAACTCGTGGAAGCGGGGCCCTATGAGGACCAAAGCGGGGCCCTATTGATCTTCCGGGTCGACTCCACCGACGATCTCACCGAACTACTGGCGCGGGACCCGTACACCAAGGCCGGAGTTATCGGAGCCACCCAGGTCTACGACTGGCGCCCAGTGCTGGGACCGCTCTCCTCCTAAAAAGGTTTCCGCAGTGTCAAGCCTCGGGGTTTCCGGTGCTGTTGCCACGGCGTTGACCCGTTCGTATTCGACGGGTGGGACGTGTCCCAGCTCACCGTGCAGGCGCCGGAAGTTGTACCAGTCGACCCATTCCGCGACGGCGATCTCAAGGTGGTTGAATCCCACTGGGTTTGATGGAGGCTCTTACCTAACAGGGAGAATAGAGTCATGGCCAGTGGCAGGAAATTTGATGATGAGACACGGGCCCGCGTTGTGCGGATGTATCTGGAGCGGCGGCAAGAGGCGCCGGCCGAGTCCGGCGCGGCTTCGCGCAAGCACGTGGGCGACCTGCTGGGGGTCAGCTCGGAGACGATGCGCCCGTGGGTCAGGCAGCACGAGATCGAAGACGAGACGCGGTCCGGGACCACGGCCGCCGAAAGCGAGGAGATGCGCAAGCTCCGGCGTGAGAACGCGGAGCTGCGCCGGGCAAACTCGATCCTGAAGGCGGCCTCGGCTTTCTTCGCGGCCGAGATCGACCGGCCACACGTCAGATAGTCGCGTTCATCGCGGCACACAAGGACCGCCGGGACGCCGACGGCCTGCGGTGGGGCGTCGAACCAATCTGCACCGTGCTCACCGAGCACGGCTGCAAGATTGCCCCATCGACCTACTACGCGGCCACGGGCCGCGAGCCCTCGCGGCGGGAGGTCTCCGACGCGTCGATGACCGAGGTCATCAAGCGGGTCCACGCGGATAACTTCTCGGTCTACGGGGTGCACAAGATGTGGCGCAAACTCGTGCGCGAGGGGCACGAAGTCGGCAGGGACCGGGTGGCGCGGCTGATGCGTGCCGCGGGCCTGCGCGGAGTCATCCGGGGCGGGCACAAGACCTTCACGACCCACCGGGACGACACCGCGGCGAGGTTCCCGGACAGGGTCGGGCGCCAATGGGACACCGGGGTCACGGACCGGATCTGGGTGGCTGACTTCACCTACGTCTGGACGTACGCGGGCTTCTGCTACGTGTCGTTCGTCACCGATGCCGCGTCCCGGCGGATCCTGGGCTGGAAGGCCACAATGAGCAAGGAGGCGCCGTTGGTCACCGATGCACTTGAACAGGCCCTGTCGCTGCGCCGGCGCACGAATACGGAGTTCACGGCCACGGGCCTGATCCACCACTCGGACGCGGGCTCGCAATACACTTCTGTGAAGCTCACCGAACACCTCGTGGCAGCCGGCATGGCCGGTTCCATCGGCACCGTGGGCGACGCGTACGACAACGCCCTCATGGAATCGACAATCGGCCTCTACAAGACGGAACTGATCGATTTCGACCGCTACACGACCTGGAAATCACGCCAGCACGTGGAGACGGCGACCGCCCGCTGGGTCGCCTGGTTCAACGCCGATCGGCTCCACTCGAGCCTGGGCGACATCCCGCCCAACGAATGGGAAAACGCCAACCAACAAGCGTGTATTCTGTCAACGCAGAATGCCTAACAGCAGTCTCCATCGAACCCAGTGGGATTCATAATGACCACGGCCCGAAACGCCGGAGGCGCGCCTTAAACCTGGAAAATTGTTCAGCAGTTTCCTAGCGCGGGTTGGAGGGGATGCCCACGCCGCCCATTGCGTCCACGTAGGCGGCCACCATCTCGTCGAATTTCTTGTTCTTGTGGGCTGCCGAGCCGACGGAGCCCATGGGCCCGGGCGAATCGACCTTGTAGACCTTGATGACCCGCTCGCGGAGGATGCGGTCGCCGCCGGCCTTGGAGAACGCGGCCATGACCTTGTGCGCGCCGCTGCCGTGGGCGACGATCGCCGATGCCCGGTAGATGATGTCGAGGAACTGGCGCAGGGGCCGGACCCCGTCGTGCACCTGCTCGGGCGTCAGGACCGTCTTCTGACCGGAGGGCAGGTCCCACGGGTGGGCGTGCCACGGGATCGCGTGCTTGGGTTGGAGACCGGCTGCTTCGTAGACCTCGGCCAGGCGCGCGGCGGTGTCGTCGTCGTTCTCCAGGGACAGGAAGCCCGACGCCGTTCCCACACCCGGAGCGATGAGGAGGCTGACAATCCGGGCCTCGTCGACGTCGTGGACGGGGTCGATGTAGGGAACGCCGAAGTCCGGTTTCCGCTCACGGAGTTGTTCGCACAACTGCGTGACGGCCTCGATGTTCTCGTCGTGGATCCTGGCCAATTGCGCCGCCTGGTATTCGGGCGAGTCCATCTTCCGCATCGTTCACTCCATGTACCTAGGCGAGCTTCCGTTACCCACGACTCTATCTCTTGCGGGTGTGCGGGCGCAGACGGTACGTGCGACCATGGCCGTGGGCCCGGTCGGCGGGCCCCCGGACGAGGGGTGCCGTACCCGGTGTGCGACAAGACGGCCCGCGGGAGGCCGTCATGTCGTGGGTTGTTTTGGTGTTGTCCGGGGTCCTCGAGGCCGTGTGGGCTACGGCGTTGGACAAGTCCGCGGGATTCAGCCGCCCCGTCCCCAGCACCGTCTTCGTGGTGGCGCTGGTCCTGAGCATGGGAGGGCTGGCCTACGCGATGCGCGAGCTCCCGGTGGGCACGTCCTACGCCGTGTGGGTCGGAATCGGGGCGGTGCTCACCGTCGCGTACGCGATGGCCACCGGCGTCGAATCGGTGTCCCTGCTCAAGGTGCTGTTCCTGGCGATGATCGTCGGCGGCGTCGTGGGGCTGAAGACCGTGCACTAGTGGCGGGGAGCCGCCTTGTCTTCGAGCATCGCCCGGTAGCCCTGGCGGAACGTCGGGTAGGCGAGGTCGAAACCGGTGGACCGCAGTCGCGCGTTGGACAGCCGCCGGTTCCCGCCGCGCGTCGTCGTCGTCTCGCCGACGCGCGGTTCGGGCAACCCGAGCTCGGCGGCCAGGAAACGCAGCACGTCGCCCAGCTCGGCCGGATCGTCGTCGACGCCCACGTACAGCGGCGCGGGTTCGGCCACGGACGTGGTCAGGTGGACGATCGCGGCGGCGGCGTCGTCGCGGTGGATGCGGTTGGTGGGGTGGGACCCGGACGGCACGACGGCGGTGCCCGCCCTGAGCGTGTCGATCAGCCGGGTGCGCCCCGGCCCGTAGATCCCGGAAAGCCGCAGGACGATCCCGTCCGGTCGGCGGCCGTGCAGCGTGCGCTCGGCCTCCCGCATGAGGCCCCCCGTGGCCGACGCGGGGTTGGCGGGGGTGTCCTCGTCCACCATTGCGCCGGCCGCGTCGCCGTAGACGGTGGTGGAGGAGACGAACAGGAACCGCCGCGGGGTGACGCCGTCCCGCCCCAGCGCGTCGAGAACGTTCGCGAGGCCGTGGACGTACGTCCTGCGGTAGGCGTCAGCGGAGCGTTCCCCGGCCGCCGGGGTGTAGACGACGACGTCCGTCCCGGCGGGGATCGGCGGCAGCTCGCCGGTCAGGTCCGCGGCGACACCGGCAATCGGCTGCGGCAAACGGGACGGGTTGCGGCGCCACCCCGTGACGTGGTGTCCGGCGGCCGCGAAACGCAGCCCCGCCTCGGTGCCGAGGTCCCCGCAACCGGCGATCAGGATGTTCATGCCCGTTTGCCTCTCCATGTCTTCCGTCCTTTCGTGGTCCGGGCGACCCAACGGCCGCCCGGCCCGAGCTCGGTCCAATTCAACCGCAGTGTGCGCGCCGCCAGGCGGAAGCGCCGCGCGGCGGCCGCCCGGGAATGGAACATCCGCCCGGCGACTCCCACCCGCAGGCGTGCGTCGAACCGCACCCTGGCGTCCGGCCCCAGGCGGCAACTGAGGTCCAGGTCGTCGTGCACGTCCTGGCGGTCGCGCGCGACGAGCGGCCCCACCCGCTCCCACACCCGGCTCCGGAACGCCATGTTGGAACCCCACAGCGGGACGGCCGCGATGGCGCTGCCCGCGCCCAGGAAATAGCCCGCGGCATACAGCACGGCGGCCGCCCGGCCGGACCGGCGCGGGAGGTCGTAGAAGGTTCCGGGCCCGGTCAGCGCGTCCAGGCGGGGATCGGCGTCGAACGCGGCGGCGATGCGTTCCAACCAGTCCGCGGGGGGCCGGGTGTCGGCGTCGCACCGGACGACGATGTCGCCGTCGGCCGCGTCGTAGCCCCGCGCCGCCGCCGCGGGGATGCCGCGCGCCGGCTCCACGACGACCTCCGCGCCCGCGGTCCGGGCGATCCGCGCGCTCGCGTCCGAGCATCCGTTGTCCACGACCACCACCTGGTTGGCGGGACGGGTCTGGGCCGCGAGGAGGCGCAGCAGGACGGCGAGGTGATCGGCGTCGTCCAGGACGGGCACGACGACGCAGAGCCGGGTCATGCGCGTCCGCCCGCCGGGCCGGTCGCCGCGAGCGCGCCGACGAGCGCGCCGGCGACCGCCGCCGCGAGGTCGCCGATCGTGTCCACGTACCCGACGCCGATCTCGGGGGCGAGGAACGAATATCCGGCCCATTCGCCGATTTCCCACAGCACTGCCAAGAGCGCGCCCAACGACGTTCCGGCGAGGACCGCGCCGGCGCGCAGGCGCGGCCGGCCGGACGGGGCCCCAGACACCAGCCCGTGGTGGCGCAACATGTCCCACGCCAGCGAGGTCAGGACGGCGGTGGCCGCGAAATGGGCCATCAGATCGAGGGCGGGGCCCGCGGCATACGCGCCGACCACGCTGAGCCATCCGGAGCACAGGAGCACCGCCTGCCCGAACACGTCCTCGGCCGTGCCGCGCGCGTAGTACCGGAGCGCCCACTGTCCGCCGAAGACGAGGAACATGACGGACGCCGCCACCGGGCCAGCCAGCGTCCAGGCCGCGGGGATGGCCGCGAGACCGATGGCTCGGCCCGTGTCGGCCGGCACCGCGCGGATGGTCGTCATGCTCCCACCGTAATGGCCGCCGCGCGTTGCGGGCCGCCGCCCCGCTATTCCACCGGGGCACCGCCGGTGCCATGATCGGATGAAGGCATTGAACAGGCGAGGGGAAGCGCTGTGAAAAGGGCCGCTGTGGGGGTGGGAACGACGGTGGCGACCACCGCGGGGCCGGTGCGTGGCCGATTGCTCGACGGAGTGCGGTCCTGGCGCGGCATTCCTTTTGCCGAGGCGGCGGAGGGTCCGCTGCGGTACCGCGCGCCGGCCCCGGTCCGTCCGTGGGCGCGGACGCGGGACGCCTACGAGTTCGGCGACGCGCCGCCGCAGAACAGCGGCTACATCGCGTTCGGCCGCGCCCGGCACCCCGTCAGCGAGAACTGCCTGAGCCTGAACGTCAGCGCACCGGCGGACCCGGCCGGCGCGCCCCGGCCCGTGCTGGTGTGTTTCGCCGGCGGTGGCTTCACCATGGGTTCCCCGGCGACCCCGCTCCACGCGGGAGACCGGTTCGCGCGCGACGCCGGCGTGGTCTACGTGTCGCCGAACTACCGAGTCGGCGGACTCGGGTTCCTGGACGTGACGCGCTACGCCGACGACCGGCACCCGTTCGAGTCCAACCTGGGCCTGCGGGACCAGCTGTCCGCGTTGGAGTGGATCCGCGACAACATCGAGGCGTTCGGCGGCGACCCGAACAACGTGACGGTGTTCGGGCAGTCGGCCGGGGCGACGTCGGTGGTGACGCTGATGGCCGTTCCCGCCGCGCGGGGGCTGTTCCACCGCGCCTACGCGCTCAGCCCGTTTCCGGGGTCAGTGTACGCGCGGGAACGGCACGCGGGGTGGGCGGGGGACCTCATGGGGATCCTCGGCGTGGATTCCTCCCACGCGGCCGAGACCCTGGCGACGCTCAGCTGGCCCAAGCTCGTGGACGCGATGTATCGGTTGACGCGGCGGCTGGGCCCGGCCAACGACCCCGGAACACTGGTCTGTTCGCCGGTCGTGGACGGCGAACTCCTGCCGACCTACCCGATCGACGCGTTCCGGGACGGAACCGCGCACCGTGTCCCGCTGGTGGTCGGCACCACCGTGAAAGAGGGCGCGCTGTTCCGCTTCATGAACCTGCTCCCGACGACGCCGGCACGGATGGAGCGGATGTTCGAGCGCGCCGACCCGGACGCCCGCACCCGCGTGCTCGGCGGGTACCCGACCTACCCGGCCGGGGGCGCGCTCGTGGACCTCGCCGGGGACTCCGTCTTCTGGCATCCCACCACCCAGGTGGCGGAGGGGCACTCCCGCCATGCGCCCGTATGGAACTACCGCTTCGACTTCGAGACGCCGATGCTCCGGCGCATAGGCCTCGCCGGAGGCCACGGCACGGACGTGCCGGCCCTGTTCGGGCACCACGATTCCGACGCCGGCCGCTTCTTCACGATGACCGGCGGCCGGGACGCGGCGCATTCGCTCGGCCTGCGCTACCGCCGCGCACTGGTGTCCTTCGCGCAGACGGGCGACCCGGGCGCCGACTGGCCGCGGTACGACGAGCACCGCCGCCGCGTCCGGATCTTCGACGCCCGCGACCGCGTCGTGGAGGATCCGTGGCGCGAACGGCGCCTCGCCTGGGGCGGCTACCGCGGCTACGACTAGCCCAACGCTTCACAAACGAAGCGCATCCTGACAGTGTTTGACCTAGTGGGAGCCTTACGCGCCATCCCGCTGGCAGTTTGACGCCGAGCAAAGGAGAAACCGATGAGCACCAGCGACGAGTCGGCACGGCCGCCGAACCACCGGGCGGGGGACGCCAACCCGGAAACGGCCCGGTTCTCGACCAGCGACACCACGGTCGGAGGCGACGCCACTGCCGTCCACGACACCACGGCCGGACGCGACACCACCGCGCGCGACACGGACAACGACACCTTCTCGCGGAGCCGGGAGTACGTCCCCGAGGACGACTACGCGGACACGGCGGCTCCGGTCGGTGCCCCCGTCGTGGACAGCCGCGAGCTGCTCCGGCGGGAAAAGGAGGAATTCGGCGGAGTGAAGATCGGCAGCGCCTTCTTCGGATGGCTGACCGCCACCGGAACCGCCGTGATCCTCAGCGCGCTCGCCGCCGCGTTCGGCTTCGCCACGGGATCCGTGAACATCAGCGACGTCGCCGGACAGGCGACACGGGACCCGCAGGGGACCGCGCTCGTCGGCGCGATTGTCTTCGGCGTCATCCTGCTGGTCGCCTACTACTGCGGCGGGTACGTGGCCGGGCGCATGGCGCGCTTTAACGGTGTCGCCCAGGGTGTCGCCGTATGGGGCTGGGCCGTGGTGATCTCCGTGGTCGCCGCCGGACTGGCCACGCTCGCCGGAAGCCGCTTCAACATCCTCGAACAGGTCAGCGGATTCGGGAGGATGGCGGAGGGCGCCGACCTCCTGCCGGCGCTCCTCGGGCTCCTGGTTGCCGCCGTCGTCGCCCTGATCGGCGCGATCCTCGGCGGACTCGCGGGCATGCGGTTCCACCGGCGCGTGGACCGGGCCGGCCTGGGGCGCTAGGCGCCGTCCCCGCCCCGGGGACCGAGGACGACCCCCGCGACGAGATCCAGGCGCGGGTCGTCCTCGCCGTCGTCCACCACGCCCGTTACCCAGCGCAACCGCAGGCCCCGTGGGGTCGACTCCAGCGTGGCCAGGTTGTTGTCGAACCACGGCCCCTCGATCCCGGACCACGCAAACGGCGGGTCGGGGACCTTGGCGGACTGGGCCATCAGCAGGCCAACCAGGGTGGCCGGTCCGTAGGCCATGGCCGCGGTGAAGTAGCGCAGGACGCGGGGCAGCGGATTGCGCACGGGCGAGCAGACGGCCTGCAGGATTCGGCTGCCCGTCGACCGTTCGACCTCGGCCACGTAGGAGAAGTGCACGTCGCCGGACAGGAAGACCACGGATTCCGGCGCCGTCCCGCGGCGCCCGTCGGCGACGTCCGTCACCATGGAGGCGACCTCCTGGAAGCTGTTCTGGAAGGCCGCCCAGTGCTCCAGATCGACCGCGCGGCGCAGGCGCTCGCCGACCCACGCCGCTGCGCGTCCCCAGGCGCCGTTGGAGACGGCCTCGTCCCACGCCTCCAGGTGGTGCAGGCCCGGGGGCAGCAGGAACGGCAGCGACGTGCCGATCAACAGGTGCCGGAAGCCGCCGCGCAGTTTGCCGTCGAGCCAATCCATCTCCTGGGCATCGAGCAGGGACCGCGCCCCGGGTTCCAGTTCGCGCGAGGCGCGCGAATCGACCATGACCAGGCGGATGTCGCCGAAGTCGCGGCAAAAGCTCCAGCGGTAGGACGCCGGCTGGCCGTCGACCCGTTCGGCGAACGCGTCCAGGACGGCCCCGACGTCGACCTCGTCCGGTCCGTCGTGGGCGACGATGGCGCGCCACACCTCGTCCCGCGCGCGTTCGGCGGGGGAGAGGTTGCCGAGGTGCTGGTAGACCCAATAGGACGCGAGGCCGGAGACGATGCGGCCGTGCCACCAGGACGTCTTCGCCATGGCCCGTTTCCAGGAGAGCGAGGCGTTCCAGTCGTCGCGGATGTCATGGTCGTCGAAGATCATGGCCGTCGGGATGGTGGAGAACAGCCAGCGGTTGGCGGGATCGGACCACGCCAACTGGTAGAGGTGCGCGTACTCCTCGTAGTCCTTCAACTCCGGTCCGGGCGCCTTCCGGATGTCGCGCCGGGCCCGGATGAAGTCCCGCATCTCGGCGCTGGTCGAGTCGGCGTAGACCTGGTCGCCGAGCAGCAGGGCCAGGTCGGGGCGCGTCCCCGCCTCGGCCCGGGCCAGCGAAAGGGCATAGGCGCGCATGGCGTCGACTCCGTGGGTCCGATTGCCGCGCTTGTCGTGAGGGACGCTGGTGCGGCAGGAACCGAACGTCAGCCGCAGGGGACGCCCCGGCTCGAGTGTGGCGATGACGGGCGGTGGGAATCCGTCGTCGTCCGGCCACGCCTTTGCGCCGTCGACCAGCACCTCGTACGGCCGCTCCGTGCCCGGCTCCAGACCGTGGGCCTCGACCAGCGCGTAGTGGTGGCCGTGGACGCCGAACGTCCGGGCCGCCCACTCGTTCCCGCCGGCGCGCACCGCGACGGTGCCCGCCTCCCGGGTCTCGACCCAGATGCTGGCCGTGGTGGTGTCCACGTGGCGGAGCATGGGCCCGAGCACCAGCGGGCCGGTGGGGTGCTTGGCCATCTCGTGCGGTCCTTTCCCTGGGGTGCCGTGTACGTGCGTCCAGCGTCCCGCATTTGGGCTCCGTCCGGTACCCCGCACGGCCGAATCGGTGGATACTGGATCAATAGTCAGCTCAAGAGTCACCGACAACCAGGGGAAACGGGAATGGCCAAAAAGGCAAAGAAGAAGTGGTCCGAAATCAGCACCCCGGACAAGATCCGGTTGGTGGTCGCGGGAGTCATCCAGGTGTCGCTGCAGGCACTGGCGATCCGTGATCTGGTCCGCCGTCCGGCGGATCGCGTGAACGGTCCGAAGCTCGCGTGGGTCGCGGCCTCGTTCGTCAACACGCTGGGCCCAGCAGCGTACTTCATTTTCGGGCGGAAGCACTAGGCATTTTCGGACGCCGCGGTTCCGGGCGACGGCACGAGGGAAGGGTACCGATGGAAACCACTACCGAATACCACCGCATCGTGATCCTCGGCGGGGGGAACGCCGGCATCTCGCTGGCGGCGCGGCTGGGACGCTACGGGGTCGGTGGCATCGCGGTCGTCGAACCCAAGGCGGTGCACCACTTCCAGCCCCTGTTCTCCCACATCGGGGCCGGCGCCGCCCAGATGCGCGAGGCCGTCCGCCCGCAGGAGGATGTGATGCCGCGGGACGTGGCCTGGATCCGGGGCGAGGCGGCCGGCGTCGTACCCGGTGAGAACACGGTGCGGCTGGCCGACGGCCGGCTGGTGCGCTACGGGCACCTGGTCGTGTGCCCGGGCCTGCAGCTGGACTGGGACGACGTCCCCGGGCTGAGGGACGCCATGGGCGATCCGCGCGGAACGTCCAACTACGACGCCGGACTGGTGCCCAAGACGTGGGAACTCGTCCGCGGGCTCCGCTCCGGCACGGCGGTGTTCACGCAGCCCCCCGGCGCGGCGAAGTGCTCCGGGGCCGCGCAGAAGATCGCCTACATGGCGTGCGACTACTGGCGTGCCGCCGGGGTGTTGCAGGACATCGCCGTCGTGCTGGTGGTGCCGACGCCCACAGTGTTCGGCATGCCGGACGTGGACCGGGAGCTGGAGCGCAAGATCGCCGAATACGGCATCACGCTGCGCACCGACACCGCTCTGGCCACCGTGGATGCGAGCGCGGGGACCGTGGTGCTGGACGGCCCGCGCGGGCGGGAGGAGATCGCGTACGACATGCTTCACGCGGTCCCGCCGCAATCGGCGCCGGACTGGCTGAAGTCCAGCGAACTGCCCGCGGCCGGCGACGACGGCGGCTTCGTGGAGGTGGACGCGCAGACCCTGCGGCACCCGCGCTTCCCCAACGTGTGGTCTCTCGGCGACGCGGCCGGGACGCCGAACTCGAAGTCGGGCGGGGCGTTGCGCAAGCAGGTGAAGGTGCTGGCCAAGAACCTGAAGTCGGTACTGGACGGCGGAGGCCCGACCCGCCGCTATGACGGGTACTCGGTGTGCCCGTTCACGCTCAGCCGCGGGACGGCGTTCTTCGCGGAGTTCGGCGCGGACTACCGGCCCATGCCCAGCATCCCGCTGCTGCGGATGGCGAAGGAGCGGCGCTGGCAGTGGATCATGGACCGCCATGTCTTCCCGAAGATCTACTGGCACCTCATCCTCAAGGGCCGGGCGTAGCCGGGTCAGGGCCTCGGAGCCGCGCCGCCGAACGGCTCCAGGTCGCGGGTCGCCGGTCCCTCGAGCAGCTCGCCGGTGTGCGAGAAGCGCGACCCGTGCAGCGGACAGTCCCAGGACATCTCGGCGGAGTTCCACGTCACGATTCCGCCCAGATGGGTGCACACGGCGGATAGCCGGCACGTGGCGCCGCCGACCGTTGAGGCGGCGACCGGTTTGAGCCCGTGGTGGCCGACCACGCCTTCGCCCTCGGGGACGGCGTCGGTGCCGCGCGAGACGGAACCGCTGCCGGCCTTGAGCCACCCGCCGGCCAGATGTCCGGCCACTCCCGCGTTCATCCGGACTCCCTCGGCCAGATCGGCCGGGCCGGTGACGCGGTGGTGGAGCGATTCGGCCCAGGGAGCGTGCCCGCCCAGGATGTCGGCGCTGAGCGTGAGGGCGGCGGCGACGGAGTTGGCGAGTCCCCACTTGTTGTACCCGGTGGCCACGTGGATCTTTCCGCCGCCGCGGGGCAGCCGCCCGACGAACGGAACCCTGTTGGCGCTGCGGTAGTCCTGGGCCGACCAGCGGTGTGTGCGTTCCGCCCCGGGGAAGTGGCGCGCGGTCCACTCGTCGATGTCCGCCACCAGGCGGGCGGTGTCCGCCTCGCGCCCGACGGGGTGGCCGTTGCCGCCCACCACGAGCAGTTCCTCGCCGCCGACGATTGCCGTGCGCAGCGAGCGCCCCGGGTCGTCCACGGACAGGTACATGCCGGACGGGATGCTCGACGGCGCCCCGGGGACCCGGTAGGACGCCGCGTAGGAGCGCGACGCCTCGAGTTTGGCGAAGTACAGCCCGCGGTCCAGGATCGGGGTGCCCGTGGCGAGGACCACGTGGTTGGCGTGGACGGTTCCGCGCGTCGTGACGACGGCGGCGGGGTCGCCGGCCTTGACGTCGTGCACGCGGACGCCTTCCACGATGCGCACTCCGCGGGACCGCAGGTCGGCGGCGAGCGTGTCCAGGACGTCCACCGGATGGATCTGCGCCTGGTTCGCGAGCAGAAGGGCGGCGTGCGTCGGGAACGGCAGGGCGACGTCGTGCGTCAGGATCACGTCGAGGCCAGCCTCCTGGCACGCCCGGAGTTCCTTGTCCAGGGTGTCCGCGGAGGACGCCGAATGCGCGTAGGTGTAGGCGTCCCGGCGCTGGACGGGCACCCGGTGCTCCTCGAGGTAGCGCAGCAGCCAGGCCTGGCCCTCGTGGTTGGCCTCGACGTAGGCGCGCGCGACCTTGGCCGAAAAGTGTTTGCGGATGCCGGACAGCACGGTTCCCTGAAGCAGCGACAGTTTGCCCGTGGTGTTGCCGGTGGCCACGGCGCCGATGGTGCGGGCCTCCAGGACGGCGACGCCGAGCCCCGCCCGGGCCAGCAGCAGCGCCGTCGTGAGCCCGGTCAGGCCGGCGCCGACCACGACCGCGTCGTACCGGGCCTCCGGCTCGAACGCGTCCGTGGTGGGCGGTGCTTTCCTGTCGAGCCAAAGGGAGGTCATGGCGGGCTCCAATCCGTGCCTAGGTGTCACCGCGTCGGTGGGCGCGAGCCTACTCCGGGGCCGGGCCTTCGGCCAGAGTTGGCCCGGGCGTTGCATGGCCGCATCCTTGGGTTCACGTGCCGTGCCGAGAATCGATGGGACCAGCGAGGCCGGCACGAATGGAGACACCCGTGAGCAACGTCCTGAACCACCCCATCTCGCGGCGCCGAGCCGTTGCCGGGATCGGCGCACTGGCGGCGACCGCCGTCGTCGGAGCCGGCGCCACGCCCGCGGCCGCCGCGGCCGAATGGGGCGGCAGCGCGCCGCTGATCGGCCCCGCCGGAGGAGAGATGCTGCACGTCATGAGCTTCAACATCCGCTACGACCGTGCCGGCACCGCACCCGGTCAGCCGGACTATTGGCCGGAGCGGGCCCCGCTGGTCGAGCAGCTGCTACGCGTCGAACAGCCCACCATCCTGGGGGTGCAGGAGGCGGAGTTCACCCAGTTGGCGGCGGTCGAGGCGGGACTGCCGGCGGGCTACCGTTCCATCGGCTACGGGCGGGAGGGCGGAAACCGTGGAGAGTATTCGGCCATCTACTTCAATGCGCAGCGCTTGGCACTGTTGGAATGGGACCAGTTCTGGCTCTCCGACACCCCGGACGTCATCGGCTCGGTGACCTGGGGCAACAGCGTGACCCGCGTGGTGGTGTGGGGCCGGTTCCGGGACAAGAACACCGGACGCGAGCTGGTGGCCGTCAACACGCATTTCGACCACCAGTCGGACACCGCCCGGGCGAACGGCGCGAAGGCGATCGTGGAGGTCGCCGAGCGATTCCCCGCCGTGCCGATGCTGGTCACCGGGGACTTCAACGCGGTCGCGGGCGATTCGGCCGCCTATGCGACGCTCGTGGACTCCGGCGTTTTCGCCGACTCGTGGCTGGCCTCGGAGAAGCGGGTCAGCGGAGAGTGGGGAACGTTCCCGAACTACGCGGAACCGACGGCGGGGGGCACGCGGATCGACTGGCTGCTCGCCACTCCGGGCAACGTCCGGGTGCACAGCGCGGCGATCAGCACCTGGACCAAGGGCGGACGCTGGCCGTCGGACCACACGCCGATCCAGGCGCTGGTTTCGCTGTAACGCCGGCCCCGCCGGGGCGCGCCGGCGGCGGGAGCCGACGCGGTGGCGGTCTGGACACCGGCAGCCGCTCCTCGCGGAGCTCCTCGTTGCGCGGGACGCGGCGCAGCCAGAAGAGGGACGCAGCGGCAAACCAACACAGGACCGCGGCCAGCGTCCACGCCGACGCATGGCTGTCGGTCATGAGGACCGTCAGGCCGCTGCCGACCGCCGTGAGCGCCAGGCCGGCCAGGACCACCCGCTTGATGCCGGCGCGCTCCATGAGTGCGGCCGCGAACGGAGCCGTCAGGCCGTAGACCACCAGATTCGGCGTCACGGCCAGGCTGGTGGCCGAATGAGTCCATCCGAACTCGGACTCTAACGGCTCGAACAGGGCGCCGGTGGTGGACCGGAATCCCGCGCCGGCAACGAGCGCGAGCAGCATGAGCGCGGCGACGGTCCAGGCCGGATGGATCCGGCGTCGCGTGGTTTTCGCCCGTCGATCGTATGCCGCGGGCCGCCCACAGAGAGATTTGCGGCTTTTCAGTCCACTTCGTTGACATATAACGACTTGGTGACATTATTTAGGCGCCGGGACGCCTCGGGTTTACACTGTAAGGGATATGCGGTTAGACCAACGGGGAACGAAGGATGTGACGCGTCAATGCCTGAGGGAGACGTTGTTTACCAGGCGGCCCGCCGACTCGACGCGGCGTTGGCGGGACGGATCATAGAGACCAACAAGTTTAGGCTCCCGGGATACGGGACGCTCGACCTGACGGGTTGCCGGGTGAATTCGGCGGTGTCCCGCGGAAAACACCTGCTGATCCGCGTGGCCGATGTCAGCATCCACACCCACATGGCCGTCATGGGACGGTGGGACGTCTACGCGACCGGCGAGCGTTCGCGCACCCCCGCCGTGAAGGCGTCCGTCGTCCTGAGGAACGACGCTTTTCAAGCCGTCGGATTCGACCTCGAGTACATGCGCGTCATCCGGACCAGCGACGAGCCGCAGGCCGTGGGCCACTTGGGTCCGGATCCGCTGGGCCACTCCTGGGACCCGGCCGAGGCCGAGCGCCGACTGGCGTCGAATCCCGAGCGCCCGATCGGACTGGCGCTGTTGGACCAGCGGCTGATCGCCGGGCTCGGAAAGGTCTACCGCTCGGAGATCCTGTTCCTCGCGTGCACCAACCCCCGCACGCCCGTGGGCGAGGTCGAGGACCTCGCGCGGATCGTGGACCTCGCGCACAAGCTGATGGAAGCCAACAAGGACCGGCCGATGCGCAGCACGACGCCGGCCACGCTCGATTCGCCCTATTCCGTGTTCGCCCGCGGCGGGGAGCCGTGCCTGCGCTGTTCGGATCCGGTGGTCCACGAGCGTTTCGGTCCGGACTCGCCGCTCGGCAAGCCCGTCGCCGCGGTGAACCGGGGGCGCGCGGGGGGCGCGAGTCGAGCCGCGGTCTTCGACGAGAACCGCGACCTCGCCGGCAGGGACCTCTTCTGGTGCCCGCAGTGCCAACCGCTTCCCGGCCAGGGCGCGGTTCCTGAGCCCGGACGCGCCGCGGACCTCGGGAGCGCGGGCAGCCTCCCCGGGTAGCGCTCCGCCGCCGCGCAACCCCGGCGTCGATCCGCTCCTGTATATTGGGGCGCGTGTGTTGCCCATCACACGGCGCGCGGGGAGGCCGGCGATGTACCAGGTGCAGGAAGCGGACGGCTTCACCCAGTGGCGCCGCCTTATCTCGACCTCTTTTGTGCCCTTGGGTGCCGAGCCGTTGCGCGGCCGCTCGGCGTCCGGCGCCTTCCGAGGACGGGTCGGCGGGCGGCACCTGAACGACGTCGGCATGATGCAGGTCAGCGCGTCCGGACACACCGTCCGGCGCACCCCGGAACTGATCGCGGCCGGGGGCGAGGGCAACTACAAGCTCAGCCTCCAGCTGGACGGACGGGGAATGCTGCTGCAGGACGGCCGCGAGACCGTGATGCAGCCGGGCGACCTGGCCATCTACGACACCCAGCGCCCCTACACGCTCTCCTTCGACGGCGACTTCCGCACGCTGGTGCTGATGTTTCCCCAGCACCTGCTCGGGCTGTCCCCGGAGGACGTCGCCGAACTCACCGCGGTCAGCATGGGCCGGGGACAGGCACTCGGGGAGGCGGTCTCGCCCTTCCTCGCGCAGATTGGCGAAATGCTGCCGACGCTCCAGGGCCCGATCGGCTACCGCTTGGCCATGAACGTGGTGGACCTGCTGTCCACCCTGCTCGCCAACGAGGTCTACGCCAAGCCGGACCAGGCGGCCGACGGGCACGCGCGCCTGCTCCGCCGCGTGCAGCACCACATCGAGGCGCATCTCGCGGATCCACGCCTGGGGCCACAGGAGATCGCCGCCGCCCACTTCATCTCCACCCGCACCCTGCACCAGCTCTTCGCCGACGCCGGGCACACCGTGGGCGCATGGGTCCGCGAACGCCGGCTGGAGCGGTGCCGCCGCGACCTCTTGGACCCGCTGCACGCCCACGTGCCGGTGGGGGCCATCGGCGCCCGGTGGGGCCTGGTTGACGCCGCCCACTTCAGCCGCGCGTTCCGCGCGGCATTCGGCGCATCGCCGTCGCAGTACCGGCGAACCCCGCGCTAGGGGACAAGAAGCCCGCCGGGAAAGACAAGACCGCCCCATGTGTCCTGGGACACAGTGGAAGGGAGTCGTCAACCCGCCGCGGCCCCGCCCGGCCCATCCCCAGGAGACACCGATGTCGATCCAGCCCGACACGCAACTGACCACCTACCGGAACCTCCTGGCGGCCATCGCGCCGACCGGCGAATCACGGGAAATCAACGATCCGGCCACCGGCGAGGTGGTCGCCGCCGCCCCCGTGCACGCCGCGGCCGACCTCGATGCCGCCGTGGCACTGGCCCGTTCCTCCCAGCCCGCGTGGGCCGCGTTGGGGCACTCCGGGCGAAGCGCCCACCTGCTCCGCGCGGCGGACGCGATCGACGCCGCGTCCGAGGCGCTCGCCGAACTGCTCTCCCGTGAACAGGGCAAGCCGCTGAACGGACCCAACGCCCGCTTCGAGGTCGGTGCGTGCTCCGCCTGGCTGCGCGCCGCGGCGTCGTTCGAGATGGAGCCCGAGGTCCTGGTCGACGATGGCGAGGCGTACGCCGCACTCCATTACCGTCCGCTCGGCGTCGTCGGGGCAATCGGCCCCTGGAACTGGCCCATGATGATCTCGATCTGGCAGATCGCCCCGTCCCTGCGGATGGGCAACACGATCGTCGTCAAGCCCTCCGAACACACGCCGCTCAGCGTGCTGGCGCTGGCCGCGGTCCTGAACCAGGCGCTGCCGGTCGGCGTCCTGCAGGTCGTTTCCGGCGGCCGCGACGTCGGCGAGCGGCTCGCCTCCCACCCGGACATCGACAAGGTGATGTTCACCGGCTCCACGGCGACGGGGAAGGCGATCATCCGCTCGTCCGCCGACACCGTCAAGCGCCTCACGCTCGAGCTCGGCGGCAACGACGCGGGCATCGTCCTGGACGACGCCGATCCGCGGGCGATCGCGCAGGACCTGTTCTGGGGCGCGTTCATCAACACCGGCCAGACGTGCGCGGCGCTGAAGCGCCTGTACGTCCCGGATTCGCTCTACGACGCCGTCTGCGCGGCGCTCGTCGAGGTTGCCCGGCAGGCGCCGATGGGCGTGGGCCTGGACGAGAACAACGTCCTCGGTCCGCTGCAGAACAAGGCCCAGTTCGACGTCGTCGCGCGCCTCGTCGAGTCCGCCCGGGAGTCCGGCGCGCGCATCCTGCTCGGCGGCAACCCGGAGACGGCACAGCCCGGCTACTTCTACCCCGCGACGCTCGTGGCCGACATCGACAACGGGAACCCGCTCGTGGCCGAGGAGCAGTTCGGCCCGGCCCTGCCGATCATCCGCTACTCGAGCCTGGACGAGGCCATCGAGATGGCCAACGGGCTCGACGTCGGTCTCGGCGCCTCCGTCTGGTCCGCCGACCCGGCGAGGGCGCGCGAGGTCGCGGCGCGCGTGGAGGCCGGAACGGTCTGGATCAACAAGCACGGGGCCGTCGATCCCCGCATGCCCTTCGGCGGAGCCAAGCAGTCCGGCTACGGCCTGGAGTTCGGCATCGAGGGCCTCAAGGGGCTCGGCTCGCCGCAGGTCATCAACGGCTGACGCCGCCCCACCTTCCCCTTCGCCCGAAAGGCCCACCATGAGCACGCAGGAAAACCAGGAATTCGACTACATCGTCGTCGGCGCCGGATCCTCCGGCAACGTCGTCGCCCGCCGGCTCGTCGACGCAGGGAAGCGCGTCGCCGTCCTCGAAGCCGGTGACCAGGACACCAATCCAAACATCGAGCACCTCTACAACCTCGGCGCCCTGTGGCACAGCCCGCAGGACTGGGACTACTTCACCACCGAGCAGGCCGGGGCCGCGGGCCGCCGCATCCACCTCCCGCGCGGCAAGGTCATGGGCGGATCGCACGCGTTGAACGCCACCATCTGGGTGCGCGGCGACCGCTGGGACTACGACGGCTGGGCCGAAGCCGGATGCGCCGGGTGGGCGTGGGAGGACGTGTTGCCCGTGTTCAAGGCCATCGAGAACTACGACGGCGGCGCCTCGGACACGCGTGGCGACGCCGGGCTGCTCGACGTCGTCAAGGATTTCCCGCGCAACCCGGTGCAGGAGGCGATGCTGGAAGGCGCCGTCGAGGCCGGGGTCAAGCTCAACGAGGACTACAACTCGGGCGACGTCGAGGGAGTGTCCCGCATGCAGCTCAACGTGCGGAACGGAAAGCGCTTCAACACGTGGCACGCCTACCTGAAGCCCGTCGCCGCCGAACCGAACCTGACGCTGCTGACCGGTGCCCACGTGCGCCGTCTGGTCCTCGAGGACGGGACGGTTGCCGGCGTCGAATTCGAGCACGACGGCGGAACCAGGACCGTGCGGGCCGCCGAAACGATCCTGTGCGCCGGGGCGATCAACTCCCCCGAGCTGCTGCTGCGCTCCGGCGTCGGGCCCGCGGACGAGCTGCGCGAGGCGGGCGTTGACCCGGTCCACGACCTGCCGGGCGTCGGCAAGAACCTGCACGACCACCTGCTCTCGCCGGTGATCTTCTCCACCGCGGAACCGGTGCCGGTGGGCGACGTGGCCCCGGCGGAGGTGCACCTGTTCTGGAAGAGCCGGCCCGAGCTTCCCGTCGCGGACACCCAGCCGATCTTCTTCTCCGTCCCCATGTACACGGAAGGGTACGGGCGGGGTCCGATGTCCGGCGCGGACGGCGGGTTCTCGATGCTGGGCGGGCTGGTGCGGCCGCAAAGCCGCGGCGAGATCACGCTGAGCGGGCCGAAGGCCTCCGATCCGATCCGGATCGACTTGGGCGCCCTCGCCGAGCAGGCCGACGTCGACGCGCTGGTGGCTTCGGTCCGGCAGTGCCGCGAGATCGGCCGGTCCGCCGCGCTGGAACCGTGGGGGCCAAGGGAGGTTTACCCGGGTCCGGACATCGACGACGGGGACCTCGAGACGTACATCCGCGAGTCCGTGGTGACCTACCACCACCAGGTGGGCACGTGCGCCATGGGCGTGGACGAGATGGCGGTGGTGGATCCCGCCACGCTGAAGGTGCACGGGCTGGAGGGCGTGCGCATCGCCGACGCCTCCATCATGCCGCTGGTCCCGACGGGCAACACGAACGCGCCGACCGTGATGATCGCCGAACGCGCCGCCGCGATGTTGTTGGGCGCGCCCGCCATCGGCTAGCGGCTGGTGGCGTCCTGGACCTCTCCGACAAGCTCTTCGATGATGTCTTCGAGGAACAGGACGCCGGTGGTCTCGCCGGTGGAGTCGAACACGCGCGCCACGTGGGCGCCGGTCCGGCGCATGGTGGCCAGCGCGTCCTCGAGTTCCCCGTCCCGGAAGGCCGAGGCCAGGCGGCGGATGCGCTTGGCGGGCACCGCGCGGGCGAACTTCTCCGGCGTCGTGAGGTCCATGACGTCCTTGAGGTGCAGGTAGCCCGTGGGTTCGCCGTCGTCGTTCGTCAGGATGTAGCGCGAGAATCCGTGTTTGGAGACGGCCACCTGGATGTCCGCGGGCGTCGCCGTGGCGGGCAGCAGCACCATGTCGCGGATCGGCACCTCGACATCCGCCACCGACTTCGACGTGAACTCGAAGGCCGCCGACAGGGTGCCGCTGGTGTCACTGAGCATGCCGTCGCGCGTGGACTGTTCCACGATGTTCGCCACCTCGTCCAGCGTGTAGGCACTGGTGGCCTCGTCCTTGGGCTCCACCTTGAACAGGCGCAGGACGCCGTTCGCGATGCCGTTGAGGGACCAGATGACCGGCTTGAAAATCCGCGCCACGAGCACCAGCGGGGGAGCCAGCAGCAGGGCTGCCCGCGTCGGCACGGAGAAGGAGATGTTCTTCGGGACCATTTCGCCGAGGACCACGTGCAGGAAGGTCACCAGCAGCAGGGCGGTGGCGAACGCGATGATGCCGATGGCCTCGGCGGTCAGGGAGGTCAGGCCGAGCGGGATCTCCAGCAGGTGGTGGATCGCCGGTTCGGAGACGTTCAGGATCACCAGCGAGCAGACCGTGATGCCGAGTTGGCTGGTGGCCAGCATCAGGGTGGCGTGCTCCATGGCCCACAGGGTGGTCTTGGCGGCCTTGCTGCCGGCCTCCGCCTTCGGCTCGATCTGGGAGCGGCGGGCCGAGATCACGGCGAACTCGGCGCCGACGAAGAACGCGTTCACGGCCAGGAGCACCACCAGCCAGATGATGCCGGGCAGGTATTCACTCATGGGTCTGGTCCTTCGTGAGGCTCTCGACTATTCGGTCGTGGGGACTCATGGGCGCGTCCCCGGATTCGGCGGGCATGTAGCGCAGCCGCTGGATGTGGTTTCCGGCGACGCGCTCCACGCGCAGGACGCCGGAGTCCACGGGGACCTCGTCCCCGAGTTCGGGCATGCGGTCGAGGGCGTCGGTGACGAACCCGGCCACCGTGTCGTATTCCTCGCCCTCGGGAACCACGACGCCGGTGCGGTCCCGGAGTTCGTCGGGCCGCAGCGAGGCGTCGAATGTCAGGGACTTTCCGGAGCGCACGACGCCGACGCGCGCGCGGTCGTGTTCGTCCTCGAGTTCGCCGACGATCTCCTCGACGAGGTCCTCCAGGGTGACGATTCCGGCCGTGCCGCCGTGTTCGTCGGAGACGATGGCCACCTGCAGGCCCTGCTTGCGCAGGAGCAGCAGCAGCGAGTCGACGCCCATCGATTCGGGAACGCGCAGCGGTTGCACCATGAGGTCCGCGGCGCAGACGGATCCGCGCCGGTCGAGGGCGACGGCGAACGCCTGCTTGACGTGGAGGACGCCGCGCACGTCGTCGCTGTCGCGTCCGATGACCGGGAAGCGCGAATACCCGGTGGCGGTGGCCAGCTCGATGACCTGCTCCGCCGTGTCGTCCAGTCCCACGGTGGACATCCGCACGCGGGGCGTCATCACGTCGTCGGCGCTGTGGTCGGAGAAGCGGAGCGTGCGGTGCAGGAGGGCGGCGTGGTCCAGGTCCAGCACGCCCTCGAGGGCGGACCGCCGGACGAGTGAGCTCAACTCCTCGGCGCTGCGGGCACCGGAGAGCTCCTCCTTGGGTTCGATCCCGAAGGAGCGGATGATTGCGTTTGCCGTGTTGTTGAAGAGCACGATGATCGGCTTGAACACGGCGGTGAAGGCCGACTGGAACGGAATCACCAGCTTGGCGGTGGCCAGCGGCAGCGCCAGCGCGAAGTTCTTGGGCACCAGTTCGCCGATGACCATGGAGAACACGGTGGCGATGAAGATGCCGACCACGGCGCCGATGCCCGGCACCACTGCGGCCGGGACCCCGGCGTCCTGCAGCGGTCCGCTCAGCAGGCTGCTGATGGCCGGTTCGAGCGTGTACCCGGTCAACAACGTGGTCAGCGTGATGCCGAGCTGCGCGCTGGAGAGGTGCGTCGAGGTGATCTTGAGGGCCTTGATGGTCGGTCCCAGACGTTTCTCGCCGCCGGATTCGCGGGCTTCGAGATCGTGGCGGTCCAGGTTCACCAGCGCGAACTCGGAGGCCACGAACAGGCCGGTGCCGACGGTCAGGATCAGGCCGACGCCGATCATGATCCACTCATACATGGGCTGGCCCCTCTCCCGTGGGGCGGGACAGGGGCAAAAGAGAAGGAGGGTCGTCCATAGTCCTTCAAGCGTACGGGAACGCCGCACGCCGCATCCCCGTGTTCGGTGTGGGCGAAACCCCGGCGACGGCTAGTGCTCGGTCAGTGCGCGGAACGGCGCCGGAACAGCCGGCGGACCCAGCCCTCGACGCCGAGGTGGCCCTGCAGTTCCTGCGGTCCGGCTGCCTCGTTCGGCAAGCGGCCGTCCTCGCCGTAGTAGATGTGCGCCGTTCCGGGCCCTGGGATTTGCGCGCCGGCGAGGTTCGGCATGCCGGGGCTGTCGGCCGAGCCGTGGAGTCCGTGCGGGCCGTGCCCCTGCATGTCGCGCAGCGGATTCTCGCTGGGATGACGCTGAGCGTTCATCGGGTTCAGGCGCTTCATTGCACTCACCGCTCCTTTGGATGCCGTGAGCCCATTTTAGGCCGTGATCGTCCGCGGGGGAACGGTGGCGACATGACGCTGGGTGACGGGGTGTGACGCCGGAACAACCCGCGTGACGCGCGAAAACCCCGCGTGACCACACACGGGCACGCAGCGGTGGCGGCCTCCTAGAGTCGGGACAACCAACCACCCGGAGGAATCATGACCACCACCTACGCCCACCAGAACCGGCTGGCTACCCTGTCCGCCCACTTCCGTCCGATTTTCGAGTCCATCGCCGCCGGATCCGCCGAGCGCGACCGCACCCAGGAGCTTCCCCGCGAGGCGATCAGGGAACTGGCCGCGGCCGGTTTCGGCGCCGTGCGCGTGCCGGAGTCCCATGGCGGGGCCGGCGTGGATCTGCCGGATCTGTTCGCGCTGCTCACCGAGCTGGCGGCGGCGGACCCGAACATCAGCCAGGCGCTGCGCGGGCACTTCGCATTCGTCGAGGACCGCCTCGCCGCCGCGCCGGGCCCGGCCCGCGACGCGTGGCTGGCGCGCTTCGCGGCCGGAGAGCTGGTGGGCAACTCGTGGACCGAGGTCGGCGCCGTCGAGATCGGCGACGTCCTCACCAAGGTCACCGCGGACGGCAACGGCGGATTCGTGGTCAACGGCACCAAGTACTATTCGACCGGCAGCATCTACGCCGACTGGATCGATACCTATGCCGAGCGCACTGACACCGGCGTCCGAGTCATCGCGGCGGTCAACGCCCACCAGCCCGGCGTGCGGATCGACGACGACTGGGACGGATTCGGCCAGCGCACCACCGGCACCGGCACCAGCACGTTCACCGACGCGGTGGTTCAGGAGGGGCACCTGATCGACTTCGACACGCGCTTCAAGTACCAGACGGCGTTCTACCAGGCCGTGCTACTCACGGTTCTGGCCGGCGCGGCGCGGGCCGCGGAGCGCGACTTCGCCGCGGAACTTCTGGCGAGGAGGCGCACGTTCAGCCACGGGGCGGCCGAGCGCGCCAACGAGGATCCGCAGCTCTTGCAGGTCATCGGCGAGGTGTCCTCGGCGGCATTTGTGGCCGAGGGCGCGGTGCACCGCGTCGCCGTCGCGCTGCAGGGCGCCTATGAGGCGGCGCTCGGACGGCACGACGGGTCCGTGAACGAGGAGCAGGACGAGGCCGCGAACGACGACGCCGAACTCGGCTCCGCGCAGGCGCAGGTCGCATTGACGCCGCTGGTCACGTCCGCCGTCTCCCATGCCTTCGACGCGCTGGCGGCCTCGGCCACCAGCACCGCGAAGAACCTGGACCGCCACTGGCGGAACGCGCGCACCGCCGGCAACCACAACCCCTGGGTGTTCAAGGCGCGCCACATCGGAGAACACTCCGTCCACGGCACGTCGCTGCCGCGCGTCTGGGCCATCGGGGCCTCGAAGGGCAAGTAACGCGCCCCACCGGGGAGCACGACGGCCGTGGTAGACGGCGGGCGAGCCCCGCCGTCGTCCGCTATTGGGCGAGGTTCGCCAGGCGTTCGGGCTGCAGCAATTCGGCGAGCTCGGCCTCGGTAAGCAGGCCGCGCTCCAGAACGAGCTCTGCGACGCCGCGGCCGGTGGTGAGGGCCTCGAGGGCTATCGAGGTGGACTCGCTGTAGCCCAGGCGCGGGTTCAGCGCCGTCACGAGCCCGATTGAGTTCTCCACGTTGCGGCGCAGGAACTCGGCGTTGGCCGTGATCCCGGTGACACAGCGGCGCGAGAGTGTCAGGCAGCCCGCCTCCAGGTGTCGCATGGAGGTGGAGAGGCTGTGCACGATGATCGGTTCGAACGCGTTGAGCTGCAGCTGTCCGCCCTCGGCCGCCATGGAGATGGTGACGTCGTTCCCGACCACCTGGTACGCGATCTGGTTGACCACTTCGGGGATCACGGGGTTCACCTTGCCCGGCATGATGGACGATCCCGACTGGACGGCCGGAAGGTTGATCTCGTTCAGCCCGGCGCGGGGGCCCGAGGACAGCAGGCGCAGGTCGTTGCAGATCTTGGAGAGCTTCAGGGCCACACGCTTGAGGACGCCGGACAGGTGCACGAACGCGCCGACGTCCTGGGTGGCCTCGATGAGGTCCGGCGAAGTGGTGAGCGGGAGTCCGGTGATCTCGGCGAGGTGCTTCCGCGCCGACTCCGCGTACCCGGGCGGGGCATTGAGGGCCGTGCCGATGGCGGTGGCGCCGAGGTTGATCTCGTGCACCAGCACCAACGATTCCGCCAGCCGGTCCCGGTCCTCGCGCATGGTGACGGCGTAGGTGCCGAACTCCTGGCCGAGCGTCATCGGAACCGCGTCCTGCAACTGCGTGCGGCCCATCTTCACCACGGTGCGGAACTCCACGGCCTTGGCCGCGAAGGCGGCCTCGAGCTCGGAGAGAGCAGCCAGAAGCGGGCGCGCGGCGAACGCGGTGGAGACGTTGACCGCCGTCGGATAGACGTCGTTGGTGGACTGGCTCAGGTTGACGTGGTCGTTGGGGTGGAGGTGCCGGTGGTCGCCGCGGGCGTGGCCGAGGAGTTCCAGCGCGCGGTTGGCGATGACTTCGTTGGCGTTCATGTTGGTGGACGTTCCGGCGCCGCCCTGCACGACGTCCACGACGAACTCGGCGTGCAACGCGCCGTCGATGATCTCCTGGCAGGCGGCGTCGATGGCCCCCGACCTCTCGGCGTCGAGCAGCCCCAGATCGCGGTTGGCGCGTGCGGCGGCCTGTTTCACCATGGCGAGGGCCCGGACGAGGTGCGGATTGGAGGCGAGCGTCTGGCCGGTGATCGGAAAGTTTTCCACGGCGCGGAGGCTGTGGATGCCCCAGTAGGCGTCGGCCGGGACCTCGCGGTAGCCGATGAGATCGTGCTCGGTGCGGGTGGGGATGCCGGTCGCGGCGTCGGGGGAAAGCAGATGCGTCAGCTGGCCGACGTTCTGTCCGCCACCGGGCACCGGAACGCTGGTGAAGGTCGCCAGGGCGGCTTCCTCACCCAGGACGACCTCGGCGCTAGCGCCCGCGTCCGCACGCAGCGCCGCGAGGAGCGCCCCGGCGGCGACGGGCATGCGGGCGCGATCACCGCCGTCGGACACCTTGACCGCCACCGACGTTCCGTCGGGGAGCGCTGCGACCTGAATGCCCTCGAATCCGTCCTTGGCGACGAGCCCCGGGACGGCGCGCATCAGCGCCGTCACGTCCCGTCCCTCGCCGGCGACAAGGTCCGGGTGGGCGCGCATGGCCTCGGCGACGGCGTGTTCCGGCGTTCCGGCTGGGGCGGACGCGATACGCCCGAAGGCGCGCGCCATGCCGACGAGCGACACGGCGTGGACCGGGGTGCCGCAGCCGTCGGTGCCGACGCTTGCCGGCTCCTCGCCCGTCAGGTCGCGCACGGCGTCGGCCAGCAGTTCGGCGACCGGGTGGGCCGCGTCCAAGTACCCGGCGACCGGCCAGCCCCGCGCGGCGCACAGCGCGACGAGGGCGGCGTGTTTCCCGGAGCAGTTCTGGGCCAACCGGGTGGCGCCCCGACCCGAGCGGAGCGAGTCCGCGCGCTCGCCGACGCCGTAGGGAAGGTCGGTGCTGTTGGACAGCGCGTCCTCGTCCAAGCCGACGGCGGCCAGGGTCGAGAGGGCGACGTCCTGGTGCCGTGCGGATCCCGAGTGGCTGGCGGCCGCGAGCGCGAGTTGCTCCCGGGTCAGTTCGGCGCCGGCGCGCAGCATTCCGACGGCGAAAATCGGCTTGAGCGCCGAGCGGGGGTAGAAGGCGGCGGCGGGCTCGCCCCGGGAAATCAGGACGCGCCCGTGCGGATCGAGGACGACGACGGAGCCGTAGTGGATGCTTTCGGCGAGGTCGCCGCGGGTCTGGACGGCGATCGGCTCGTGTGCTGGGAGGGTGGCGGCGGCGGGATTGGGTTTCATCGGTGTCCGTTCCTGACGATGTCGGCGACGGCGCCCCGCACGGCGCCGAGGTGCGCCTCCATGGCGGATGCGGCGGCGGATACGTCCTGGTTCTCGATGGCTTCGAAGATGGTCTGGTGCTCTATGTCGGAGGTCTTCTGGCGTCCGGTGACCAGGTTGATGGTCTCCGACTGGTGGGACAAGGCCTCCCGGATGTCGGCGACGATCCGCGCGAACACGCCGTTGCCGCTGGCGCGGGCGATGGCCGCGTGGAAGGCGGCGTCGAGCTCGACCCACGCCTCGCCGTCGTCCTCCGAGCGCATGGCCTCCATGAGACCGCGCAGTTCCGCGATGTCGTCGGCGGTTCGCCGTTGGGCCGCGAGCTCGGCGGCGGGGATCTCGATATGCGGGCGGGCCTCGACGAGGTCGCTGGCGGACAGGGATCCGAGCATCAGGTCGCGGCGCGGTCGGTCGGCGACCACGAACGTGCCGCGGCCGGTCTCCGTGCGGGTGAGGCCGAGCGCGGCGCAAGAGCGCAGGGCCTCGCGGATGACGGAGCGGCTGACTCCATACTGTGCCGCGAGCGTTGCCTCGGAGCTCAGCTTGGAGCCGACGGCGAGGCGCCGGTCCTCTATGGCTCCGCGGAGTGCGCGGAAGACGGACTCCGCGGCACTGGTGCGATCGATGAGGGGCTGTCCGGCTGTCCAGCTGTCTGACAGGTTCATGCTCGAAACTATGGCAGGGAGTACGGGGTGGTGTCAATCGCGGACAGATCCGCCCGCCCCGCCACACGGGCTACCGGGGGAGCGCGACCGCTTCGATGCGGCCCGCGACCTCGTCCGGCGAACCCGTGGCATCGACGAGGTGCCAACCGTGTTCAGCCGCAAGGGACAAGTAGTGGGTGCGCGCCGCGCTCAGGTAGGCGGGCGTCTCCGAGTCCTCGCCGCGGGCCAGGACCCTCGCGTGCCCGATCTCCGGAGGCACGTCCAGGAGTACGACGGCGTCCGGCCGCGGCAGGGCGCCGGCCAACCAACCCAGTGCCCGGCCGGATGGCAGTCCGCGGACCCGGCGGAGGACCAATTGGCAGACGAGATGCCGATCCATCACGCTGGTGCCACCGAACGCCAGGGCGCGGAGGTGCGCCGCGATGACGTTCGCCGTGCGGACCACGGTCTCAAACCTGTCCGCGGACGGCGGCGGGACGGCAAGGCCCAGCGTCTCTGCCCGGCGCGAGAGCCAGCGGCGCCCGCCCGGGTTTCGGAGCAGTTGGGCTGGTCGACCGGCTGCTTGTTCACGGGCCACGAGCGCCCGCGCCGCCGTGGTCTTGCCTGCGCCGTCGATGCCGACCACGACGATCGTCCGGCGTGTGGCGGGGCCTGAACGTGCGGCTCGACGTGTGCCATCGCTGCCGGCACGGTCGGCGGAGTGCAGGGCGGTGTCCAAGATGTCCGAGGTGGACACGCAGATCCTCCCGATCCGTTGGTGACGTCTACTTGGTGTCAACGAACGGGAAGCCGGGATCCATGCCGACTGCGCATGTGGGTTTGCTGTGAAGATGCATGATGCCGGCTGTCGGGACGGTGCCACGGGTCGGCACCTGGGGCGCTAGATCTGCGGAACGCACTCCCCGGTGCCGAGCAGGGCCAGGCCCGCGAGGTCGCCTTCGGCAAGCGTCGACGTCCCGCCCGGTCCGACATACATGAGTTGTGAGGGATCGTTGACGTGGTCGAGTCCCACCACGTGTCCGAGTTCGTGGATGATGATGCCGCGAACGGCAGCGGCGCCGTTCGGCCATCCCATCATTTCGGCCAAGACCGGTGCGTCGAGCGCGACCTGCCCGGCCACAAGCACCAGGGGGCCGCCAGTCGCGCCCGCGTAGGAGCTTCCACCGAGACCGGCGGTGTCGCCCGCCAGCATCGGAACTTCCGCCGGCGTCGCCCACGCTATGAGCACGGGCGCCCACCTCTTCCCGTACCGATCGGGCTGGTACTTCTCCCGCTTGTCGGTGAACGGCTCGGTCGTGGCGCCGTCGTGGACGAATTGCAGGCCGGTGGCCGCGGAGATCTCCGCGACCGACTCGTGGATCAACCGTTCGCCGCCAGCGGGTGCGTTGTCGGGGCGAATGACGTAATGGATCGGCCGGCAAGGATCGTAGGCCGCGAAGGGCTGCGAGTCTCCGGGCGTGGGCTGCAGCGCGTACGACGACGACGCGGCGACGGAAGGCGGTTGGCCCAGCGGGGAGTCGGCGGCCTCGACGCCCCGGGGCGGGATGTCGGCACCGGGAAGATAGGGCTCGACGAAGGGGACGACGTGACGCTGCAACAGTCCGGGTCCGAACATGAGAAACGCCACGAAGGCGAGGACCAGGAAGGTTTTCACCGAACCGATGCTCCGAGAGTCGCCGGAGCCGACGCCGCCGGAACCGGAACCGCGCCGTTTGTTCCGGCTGCCCCGCTTGCGGTCGCGACCGTGCCTGCGGTGGTCACGGATATCCACGACCGAGCCGTTGCCTGCGGAATCCGGCCACTCGCGGAGCGGCGCGGCACCTGGCCCTCCCCGCACACACCAAATTCGTCAATCGGTGTAGGTGTCACGATCCCCCCAGGATGCGCAGAATATCGGTCCCCTCGGCCGACGAAACTAATCCTAGCGTCGGTTCGCGGCATCACTGCCACGCGGCCCGCTGGTGTCAGAAGGGTGGTGGGTCGTTGGGGTTCGTTGGCGGGATCGCTCTTGGTGTGGGGCGTTTTTTTTGGTGGCGGGTCTGGTGGGTGGTTGCCGGGGAGCGGTTTCCGTGGGCGCATCTGGCGGATGCGTGGTCGGCC